>NZ_JARWOV010000132.1 GCF_029868855.1 Nocardia carnea
CACAACGAGTCGCTCGGGAACCCCGGATCGGCCGACCCGGGGGCGCCGGACCGGAACAGTTCGCGGCGTGGGTCGCGCGGGTGGACAGTTCGCTGCGTGCGCACGTCGGAGAATTCGTGGCCGCCCGATGCGCCGAGGAACACCGTGATCGCGCCGTCGGCGATATTGTGCGGGCCACCGCTGACCGGGGCGTCGACCACATGACAGCCGGCGGCCGCGCCGATCGCGGTCGCGGTATCGGGGCGGGCCCCCCCCCCGACCCGTAGCCGGTGGTGACACCGCAACCCACCAGGCACGCCACCTCGAACGGGATCGACGGATCGATCTTCACCACCGAACTCTCGTGCACCACCATGTACGGAGAGAAGGTGCCGAGCAGGGCCATCGGGTAGACGTCCTGGCCGCGGGCCTGGATCCGGAACGACCCGTCGGTCACCGAGGTGCCCGCGAGCAGTAGCGCGCCGAGATCGCAGAGGTTGCGCAACCCGGCCTGACACGACGGGCATTTCCCGCACGACGGGATGAAGGACAGCACCACATGATCGCCCACCGCGAGATCCTCGACCGCCTCGCCGACCTCGATGATCTTGCCCGCGCCCTCGTGGCCGCCGAGCACCGGGAAACCCATCATCGGGATACCGCCGGTGACCAGATGGTGGTCGGAATGGCACATGCCCGCGGCCTCGAGCTGGACTTTGACCTCGTGTTTACGAGGGTCGCCTATTTCGATCTCCTCGATCTGCCACGGCTGGTTGAATTCCCAGATGAGAGCGCCTTTGGTCTTCATCGTGTACTCGCTTTCTCAGCGCCCCGGGCCCGCCGCGCTGCCGGGTGGTGGGCTCCGAACTTACATGAACAACTGTATGGACAAGAGTCCGGACAACGATACGACAAACTGGCCGTCGCGGCGCCGTTATTCGCCGGGAGCGGTGTTCTTCCGCCCCGGCGGATCGAGGGGGTGAGATATTGAACTAGCATCTGTCTCATAGTTTCACCAACGGAAATGAGGAGAACGAACCGATGGGTGCCCCGCACACCGCCGTCACATCCGCCCCGGTCGGCGCACCGATCGGACCCGGCTCGCTGACCTGGCAGTACGCCGGCGACCTGCGGAACATGCTGTTTCTCGGGCGTACCGGCATCCTGCAGAACATGCACCCGGCGGTAGGCGCCGCGCTCCAGGACCATTCGAACTTCTTCGCCGACCCCTGGGACCGCCTGATCCGTTCCCTGCCACAGATCCAGGGCATGATCTACGACGCCGATGCCGAAGCGCAGGCCGGCCGCGTCCGCGACTACCACCGCCCGCTGAAGGGCACCGACTCCCGCGGCGAGCGCTACCATGCGCTGAACCCGGACGTGTACTGGTGGACCCACGCCACGTTCGTCGAACTCACCCTCGCCCTCAACCAGCATTTCGGCACCCCGCTGACTGCCGCGGAGAAGGACCAGCTGATCGCCGAAGGGGTCACCTGGTGGCGGATGTACGGTCTGTCCGATCGGGTGCTGGTCTCGAATTACGCCGAGTTCGAAGAGTATTGGAACCGCACCATCGACGAGGTCCTGGAAGCCAACGCGACCACCGATTTCGCGCTCCGCCTCGGCAGTGTCCGGATCCCGGCCGTGCCCGGTATCCCGGAGCCGGTGTGGTCGGTGATCTGGCGGCCGGTCATGGCATTCAATGTGTGGCTGGCCAATGCGCTCATGCCCGAACGGGCGCGCGAAATCCTCGGCCTGCGCTGGGGCCCGCTGGACCGGAAACTCTTCGGCCTCTTCGCGACAACCGTGCGTACCGTATGGCCGCTGCTCCCGGAGCGCCTGCGCTACGCGCCGCGCGCTTACGCCGGCATCGAGCGGGTTCGCGGGGCCTGACGGCCCCTCGAGTGGGGTCGGTTCTCAGTCGGCGGGCAAGCCGACCCGGTAACCATCGGGCGTCGCCGTCACGTCGGTGACCTGCCCGGCCGGCCGTCCGCAGTGCCGATCGCAGCCGGACCAGTGTTGCCGGCCCGACGTCACGACCGCCGTGGCGGGGACCGCGTCGGCTTTCACGGTCGTTGCTGCGATGGTGCGGCCCGTTTCGACCGCGGCCGCGGCATCGGCGCGGATATCGGTATGGGATTTCGCGCAACCGGGCCGCCCCGCGCAGGCGGTGATCCGCAGCCACGGGGAGTCGGCGTCGAACAGCAGCCCCATCGGCGCCAGCACCCGGACCACCTGTTCGGCCGGTCCCTCCTCGAGATCGGTGACGACGAGGCTGCGCCACGGAGTGAGCAGGATCGGGCGTTCGATCGCGGCCAGGAATTCGGCGGTGCGGGCGGGCAGCGACCCCAGGCGCACACCGGCGCCGAGTGCGACGAGTCCGTCGTCCTGCGGAAGCCAGCCGATCGGCGGTCCGGCCGCCTCGACGAAGTCCAGACGTTCGGTGCCGCGGGCGCAACCCAGCCGGGCGGCGAGGCGCTCGGCGCCGTCCTCGATTTCCCGGAGGCGCCACTGGCCGGTTCCCAGTTCCAGGAAACCGTGTGCCGCGGCCACCAAGGTATCGACCGCCTCGGACGCTGATACCCGGACTCCGCTGTCCCGGCCGGCGAGCAACAGCGCGAAACGATCGTCGCCCAGCCCGTGGATCCCGATATCGGGGCGCAGGCCGCTCACATCGCCGCGGCCGTCGTCCACTGTGAACAGCACCCGCCCGGGGAGATCGGCCAGCCGTGGGGAATCGAGCAGCCGGGAATCGAGCGCGGTCACCAGCGGCCGGATATCGGGGTGCGGGCCGATACGCCCGGAGAGTGGAGAGGCGATGATATTGCGGACCCGCTCGTGGGTCCTGCTCGGCAGCAGTCCGGTGTTTCCCAGCAGGTCTGCGAGCGCGTCTGCGTCGCTTACCCGCCGGAGCTGCACATTGCCGCGGGAAGTGAGTTCGATATTTCCGTCACCGAGCCGGTGCGCGGCCTCCGCCAGCGTCTGAACCTGCTCAGGTGTCAGTCGCCCGCCGGGTACGCGGACCCGCGCCAGCGGTCCGTCGGCGGCCTCGTGCAGCCGGAGGACGCCGGGGCAGGAATCAGCGGTGGTACGTGACATATCCCCGCCAGGATACGAGGTCCGTATGGACCCCCGGCGGTCGCTGGTGCCGATCGGCCCGTTCCGGCCGGAGCGACGTGCCGGGGTCGTGATGGTCGGTTCGGCTCCGGTGAAACTCCGATACGCGGATCTCGAGCAGTGGCTAATAGTCGGCAAACACGCGTAGGTCCGCCGCGGTCCGGTGTCCCGGACACTCCGCATGCTGTGGTGGCGTCGGCTGCCCAGGAGTCCGGCCTTGGGCTTGTGCCGCGTGCTCCGGCGGCTCGTACGTGCGGCCGGGCCCGAGTGCACGGTGGGTCGCCGGATTCTGGACGGCCGGAAGATGTGGCCGGAAAAGGATGCCGGAGAGAATTCCGATCGGCCGGGTGGCCGGCTGTTGCCGGTCGTTTTCCCGTTCTGAAATTTTCCCGCTCCAAAATATTTCCGATTCGGCTCGCGCCGAGCGGTGGCCGCGATAGTGTCGATCGGTCTGCCTGCTTTCCGCAAGCATTCTTTTCACCACGATATCGGTCCGTAGGAACAGGTATGAGCGCAGGAATGGACAGCGCGGTCGGCGCGGAAACGGCGAATACCCGTGCGGTAACGGAACAATTGGCGCCCCGGGATGCCGTGTTCTACTACGACGAAACCGACCGGCATCCTTCCTCCATCGTCGCGGTCTACGTATTCGATTCCCGCGGCGCGGAACCGCTCGATACCGCCGCGGCAGTCTGCTGGGCGCAGGAAAGAACAGGGCTCGCACCGCTGTTCCGGCGCCGGCTGCGCCGGGTGCCGTTCGATCTGGATCTGCCCTACTGGGTTCCGGACCAGGCCTTCGATATCGCCGAACATGTCCTTGTCGAACCGGCAGGTGCGGACTGGGATACGGTCCGGCGCCGGCTCGGTGAGATATCCGCGGCACGAGTGGATCTGGGTCGACCGCCGTGGAAGTTCCATTTCTTCGATCGAGTACACGGGGTACCGGGCGCACCCGGGCCGACGACGATCGCGGTGCTGACGTTCCACCACAGTGCCGGTGACGGGGTGGCGACCCGGGAGCTGGAAGCGGAATTGTTCAGTGGGCGAACAGCCTCGGCGGCGCCGGGCGACGCGCCGTGGCGGGCGCCGGTCGTAGGTCTACGTGCGGCACTCCGCTTTCCCTACCGCCTGGTGTGTTTCGCGATCGGCCTGCGTCGCGCTGCCGCGGCCCGCGCGGAAGTACGCGCCCGGGCCGCGGCCGGGCTACTGGACGAGCCGCTGCCCTTCCGGCCGGCCACCCGGTTCAATCGCGCGGCCGGTCCCGGCCGTACGGTCGACCAGGTGACGCTGGCGTTGTCCGAGGTCAAAGCCGCGTGTGCGCGCTGCCTGGAACGTACGACGGTGAACGATATGATGCTGACCGTGGTCTCCGGGGCGCTGGCCACCTATCTCGGCGAGAAAGGGGAGACCCCACCGGAATCGCTGGCCGCCATGGTGCCCATATCGATGCGCGGTATCGCGGAGTGGGACTCGGCGAACCGACTCGGTCAGATGGCCGTCGATCTGCACACCGGCGTCACCGATCCCCTGGCGCGGCTGGCGGCGATCCGCGAATCGGTCCGCCGGGAACGCCGCCGCACCATCGATCCGGCGGTCCTGCGATACGGCGCCCGGGTGGAGACATCGCCCGCCTGGCTGCTGCGGCTGGCCGGTTGGGCCAGGGCTCAGCGGTCGTTCGCCGGAGCCGAGTCTATTCCGCTGAGCAACACCACGATCAGCAATGTCCCACCGACCGGCGACGGTTTGACCTTCCGCGGCGCACCACTGTTACGGGCCTTCGGCGTGCTGCCGGTTCTGGACGGCGACGGCCTGCGGCATCTCGTCTCCTCGCAGGGCGACGAACTCGTGATCACCTTTCAGGTGGATTCGGCGATGATGCCCGACCCCGAGCGTTACCGCGAACTGCTGGTGCAGGCGTTCCGCGACCTGGTCGACGCCCTCGGATGAAGGTGCGGGATGCCGGTTCCGGATGCCACCCCGCGGACCCGGAATCAGGCGCCCAGTGCCGCGGCCAAGAGCGGCCACGAGCGGTGCAGATCGTCCTCCCAGTACCCCCAGGAATGAGTACCGGCCGGTCGCAGATCGAAGACGATATCGGTGCGGCCCAGCTCCCGGGTGCGCTGCTGTAGCGCGCGCGTGCAGTAATCGGCCGCGGCCTCGATCCCACCGCCGACCAGCAGCTGGTTCCACAGCATCTTCTCGTCTCCGCGCAGCCGGGGATCTGTCGCGGTGTCGTGGCGGCCGGGCAGGCCGTTTCCGCTGGAGATGTACATCGGGATACCGGGGAGCCGATCCGCCTGGAGGTACGGGTCGTGCTCCTGCCAGCCCGGTCCACCGATCGGGCCCCACATGTTCTCGGAGTCACCGCCGCCGAGGCTCACGACCAGCGTGACGAAAGCCTGACCCAGTGGATCGCTGGTCATCGCGCAGCCGCTGTACGCGGCCGCGGCGCGATACAGCTCGGGTGCGCGGATGGTGAGGTCGAGAACCGAGGTCGCGGCCATCGAGATACCGGCGATCGCATTGGCGCCGGTGGTGCCGAAGGCGGCGTCGACTACCGGTGGCAACTCCTCGGTGAGGAAGGTCGCCCACATATTGCGACCGTTGTTCCCGAGGTTTTCCGCCAGCCCGGCATCGGGCTGCTGCCAGTCGGTGTAGTAGCTGAAGGCGCCCTCCAACGGGATCACGACATTCACGTGTTTGTCCGCGAAGAAGCCGGCCACGTCGGTCTGCGCCGACCAGCTCGCGGCATCCTCGCCACCGCCCGCGCCGTTCAGCAGATACAGGGTGGGGGCGGGCGTTCGGGTATCGGCCGGGCGGAGCACCTGCAGGGCGATATCGCGCTGCATGGCGGGGGAATGCACGGTGATCTCGAGCGAGCGCCCGCTGCCGGGTGTGCGGGAGACGATGGACGCGTCGGGGTCGGCGGTAGTGATCGCCGCGGTGCCGAGTGTCAGGAGAGCAGCCGACGCGAGCAGAACAACCGCCCGCCGAGGGCCCCGCAGGAGTGAATTCATATGCGCCTCAGGGTTTTGTCCGGCGTGGTCCCGTCCGCGGAACGCGCGTTCGGTGGCACGGAACGCAGGGGTACGCCATGGCTCATGGCGGAGGGGTCCACCGGTCGGACCGGATGGACCCCTCGTCTGATCCCGGAACTACTTTCCGGGGGCGGGCGTGCCACCGCTCAGCGTGATCAGGGCATTGACCAGGTTGGTGCCGAGTCCGCCGGCGCTGGCGGTGCCCATGCCCAGAATTTCCATGAGGGATCCCATGTGTTTCTCCTTGTATCACTGTAAAACGGAATTCCCGGCCGGAATTCCGCTGAATGAATGGTTTGCTCAGTCCCGAATCATGCGATGATGGCCTGGAGGGAACCCAGGAAAACATCGAAGAGACCGTCGCCCGCCACGGCCGATCCGAGAGCCGGAATCAGTGCCATGAGCAGATCGCTCAACGAACCCATGGTGAATCTCCTTCGGAGGGTTGAAGCGTCCTCACCGCCGCGGACTGCACGCCGTGAGGACGGTCACGGCCGGTGCGGCCGATGGTGACCCAGGCAACATAGCAAGCGTCCAATTTTCCCGCAACGAATTCCTCTAAATTGAGACACCTCTTGACGGGCAAACATTGGGCAACATATCGGTGGTCGGTCCGGGCTGCCGGATTCCCTGGTATCGCAGCGGCGCCCGGCTCGAGCACCAGCGCACCTCTCAGGTGTGCCGACAGCCCCGGCCGGCGGTCGCGATACCATGCGAGCGCTCGACGGGTGACGAGGAAACCGGTGGAACTCCGGTGCGGTCGCGCCACTGACACAGCCAGACCCTCTCCGGCGAGCACACCGAACCCCGACGGGCGCGTCACCCCAGGAAGGTCACCCTTGTGATTCTGCTGCTGTCCACCTCCGACACCGATCTGCTCAGCGCGCGTGCCAGCGGCGCCGACTACCGGTGGGGAAACCCGGCCCGCCTGCTGGTGGACGATCTACCCGGCCTGCTCGCCGGCGTGGAGCTGGTGATCGTGCGCATCCTCGGCGGAAAACGGGCCTGGGAAGACGGTCTGGCCGCGGTACGCGACAGCGGGCTGCCGGTGGTGGCCGTGGGCGGTGAGATGGCACCCGACGCCGAACTCATGGAATGCTCCACCGTCCCGGTGGGGGTGGCCTCCGACGCACACAACTATCTGGCGGCCGGCGGTCCGCAGAATCTGCGGCAGTTGCACAACTTCCTGTCCGATACCGTCCTGCTCACCGGACACGGATTCGAGCCGCCGGTCCAGCTGCCCGGCTGGGGCCGGCTCGAACGCGCCGCGCGGTATCCGGAGCCGGTGGCCGGGAAACCGACGGTCGGCGTCGTCTACTACCGGGCCCAGCATCTGGCGGGGAACACCGGCTATATCGACGCTTTGTGCACCGCGCTCGAGGACGCCGGCGCGATACCGCTGCCGGTCTACTGTGCCTCGCTGCGTACCGCGGAACCGGAACTGCTCGACACCCTCCGGCAGGCGGACGCGCTGGTGGTGACCGTGCTGGCGGCGGGCGGAAGCAAGCCGGCCACGGCGTCGGCGGGCGGTGACGACGAAGCCTGGGATATCGGCGCACTCGCCGAACTCGACGTCCCCATCCTGCAAGGTTTGTGCCTGACCGGCGGCCGCGCCCAATGGGAGGCCAACGACGACGGTCTGTCCCCGCTGGATGTCGCGACGCAGGTCGCGGTGCCGGAGTTCGACGGGCGGATCATCACCGTGCCGTTCTCCTTCAAGGAGTTCGACGCCGACGGATTGTCGACCTATGTACCCGACGTGGAACGCGCCGCTCGGGTCGCGGGGATCGCCGTCCGGCATGCCCGGCTGCGGTACATCCCGGCGGAGCGGAAACGACTGGCGCTCATGCTCTCCGCCTACCCGACCAAACACGCCCGTATCGGCAACGCCGTCGGCCTGGACACCCCGGCCAGTGCGATCGCTCTGCTCGGTGAGCTCCGCGCGGCCGGATACGACCTCGGCGCCGCCGGTGAGGTGCCCGGCCTGGAGGAAGGCGACGGCGACGCGCTGATGCACGCCCTGATCGCCGCCGGTGGTCAGGACCCCGACTGGCTCACCGCCGAACAACTGGAAGGCAACCCCGTCCGGATCGGAGCGGAGGTGTACACCGCGTGGTTCGAGACCTTGCCCGCCGAACTGCGCGACGCTGTGGTCGAAGCGTGGGGGCCGCCGCCGGGCGAACTGTACGTGGACACCTCCGCCGATCCGCGGGGCGAAATCGTCATCGCCGCCCTCCGTTTCGGCAATATCGTGCTCATGGTGCAGCCACCGCGCGGGTTCGGGGAGAACCCGGTGGCCATCTACCACGACCCCGATCTTCCGCCGAGCCACCACTATCTCGCCGCCTATCGCTGGCTGTCCGCCGATATCGAATCCGGCGGTTTCGGCGCGGACGCGATGGTGCATCTCGGTAAACACGGCAATCTGGAGTGGCTGCCGGGTAAGACGCTGGGGATGTCGGCCGCGTGCGGCACCGATGCGGCGCTCGGCGACCTGCCGCTGATCTACCCGTTCCTGGTGAACGATCCGGGGGAGGGCACGCAGGCCAAACGCCGTGCGCACGCGACCCTGGTGGATCATCTGATTCCGCCGATGGCGCGGGCGGAGAGCTACGGTGATATCTCCCGGCTCGAACAACTGCTCGACGAGCACGCCAATATCTCCGCGCTCGACCCGGCGAAACTGCCCGCCATCCGGCAGCAGATCTGGACTCTGATGCGCGCCGCGAAAATGGACCACGACCTGGGCTTGGCCGAGCGCCCGGACGAAGAGTCCTTCGACGATATGCTGCTGCACGTCGACGGCTGGTTATGCGAGATCAAGGATGTGCAGATCCGCGACGGCCTGCATATCCTCGGCCGCGCCCCGGCGGGGGCGAGCGAGGTCGATCTGGTACTCGCCATGTTGCGTGCCCGCCAGCTGTGGGGCGGGGAGATGTCGGTGCCGGGCCTGCGGGAAGCACTGGGACTCAGCGAATCCGGCGACGAAGCCCGCGAGCGGGTCGACGCCGTGGAGTCGCGTGCTCGCGAGCTACTGGTGGCTCTGCAAGCTGCGGAATGGTCACCGGGTGCCGTGGACGAACTCGTCGAACGGTTCTCCGGCAACCTGTTCGGTGACGCCGGCGGTGATCGGGACGCCGTGGCGTCCGTGCTGCGGTTCGCCGCAACGGAGGTGGTGCCCCGGCTGCGCGGGACAACCGTCGAGATCGACCGCGTTCTGCACGCCCTCGACGGCGGTTTCATTCCGGCCGGGCCCAGCGGTTCACCGCTGCGCGGGCTGATCAATGTCCTGCCCACCGGCCGCAACTTCTATTCGGTGGACCCGAAGGCGGTTCCGTCACGGCTGGCCTGGGAAACCGGGCGGGCCATGGCCGATTCGCTGCTGGAGCGCTATCTGGCCGATCACGGCGAATTCCCGCGCTCGGTGGGTCTTTCGGTATGGGGTACTTCCGCGATGCGTACCTCCGGCGACGATATCGCCGAGGTGCTGGCGCTGCTCGGGGTGCGCCCGGTATGGGACGAGGCGAGCCGTCGCGTCACCTCGCTCGAGGTCGTCGACCTCGCGGAACTGGGGCGGCCGCGGATCGACGTCACCGTCCGGATCAGCGGTTTCTTCCGTGATGCCTTCCCGCATGTCCTGGCCCTCCTGGACGACGCCGTCCGCCTGGTGGCCGCCCTCGACGAACCCGCGGAGTCGAACTACGTGCGCGCCCATATGCTGTCGGATCTGGCCGAGCACGGTGACGAACGCCGCGCCACCACGCGTATTTTCGGTTCGAAGCCGGGAACCTACGGTGCCGGCCTGCTGCAGCTCATCGATTCCAAGAGTTGGCGCACCGACGACGATCTCGCGCAGGTCTACACCACCTGGGGTGGTTACGCCTACGGCCGCGACCTCGACGGCGCCCCTGCCGCCGACGATATGCGGACCGCGTACCGCCGGATCACGGTGGCCGCGAAGAATACCGATACGCGCGAGCACGATATCGCCGATTCCGACGACTATTTCCAGTACCACGGCGGAATGGTCGCCACGGTGCGGGCACTGACCGGGAAGAACCCGGAGGCCTATATCGGTGACAGCACCCGCCCGGATTCGGTGCGCACCCGCACCCTCTCGGAGGAGACGACCCGCGTTTTCCGTGCTCGCGTGGTGAACCCCCGCTGGCTCGAGGCCATGCGGCGCCACGGCTACAAGGGCGCGTTCGAGATGGCGGCCACGGTGGACTATCTGTTCGGCTACGACGCCACCACCGATGTGGTCGCCGACTGGATGTACGAGAAGCTCGCCGAAAGCTACGTTTTCGACGAGACGAACCGCAAATTCATGGAGCAGTCGAATCCGTGGGCGCTGCACGGTATCGCCGAACGCCTGCTCGAGGCGGCCGAACGGAAGATGTGGGCGGAGCCGGAGAGCGAGACCTTGGACCGGTTACGCCAGGTCTACCTGGAGGCCGAGGGCGAGTTGGAGTAGCCGGCCCGCGCCGACCGGCGGCAGCTACGGTCCGTCCGTGCTGACGACCGCGCCGCCCGGCTGCCGCCGGGAGCAGGCTCACGCTGCCCAGGTCCCCTGGATGTAGCCGTCGCTGGTCGCGAAGACAATCGCCACGGGTGATTGTCCGGGTGGTAGTTCGAAAGCGACCAGACCGCGCCGTATTTCACCGGGAGCCAGCAGGCCGAACCGCAATCCACCCGGGATATCGGCGAGCGCGCCGACGTTCTCGCCACCGGTGGTGGCCAGGTTGAGATCGTACGGGCCGACACCTGCCGATTCGCCCAGGGCTTCGACCTCGACGTCGTATACGAGCACGCTCGCACCGTTCATCCGGGGCGCCAGGGTCTGATCGGAAGCCCGGACGGTGACGGCCGTATCGCCCGGGCTCCGAACCTGGATCCGTGTTCCCAGCGGCACCGCTTCGGTGGGCTGCTCGGCGCGCACCTCCACCTGTGGCGGTGGCGGTTCGGCGGGGTCCGGAGCGGCCACGGCCGGGGCCCCGGACAGGGCGGGAAGGGCGATCGCGAATGCGGTGACGAGTTTTTTCATGGTGCGTCCTTCGGCGGTTTCGGTCGCTACCGGGCACTGGTTGCTTGCTTCCGGGCCGGCGGGCGAACCGTTCGGGTCGCCACCACGCCTGGAAACGCTGATACCGCACGGCCATACGCTCACACATGATCGTTCATGCGAGCGAGAGACGGCCTACAGCGAGGGTATGCCCTGTCCGGCGGCTACCGAACCCGGCGGAGGTGATCTTGCCGAAGGCGTAGTACTCGATCTTGACGATGCCGCGTCGTGACCGACCGGCTCGTCATGTGCAGGGGCCGGCGCCCGTGGCGCGTGCCGACGGGATCATCCGCGTGGACGTATCGGTCGTCAGAGGGTCCAGGCGCCCTGGACGAAATCGTCGTTGGTGGCGAAGACGATTTCCTCGGGCTGCTGCTGTTCGGTGAGCTCGAAGGCGACCAGCCCGTTGCGCGGCTGTCCCGGCTCGACGAATCCGCCGGGATACTCACCGGGAACACCCGTGAGCGGATACACCATATCGCCGTTCGTGGTGATCAGCCGCAGATCCAGCGTCGGCAGGAAGTACGGCTTACCCGCGGTCTGTTCGGCGCCGACCTCGAAGACGAGAACCGAACCGCCGGCCCGGGGCGCGACCTCGGCCTCGGACGGACGGACCGTCACCGTCATATCACCGCCCGTCCGAATCGGGAAGGTGGTGCCCAGGGGGCCGCTGGCAGCAGGCTCGGCGAGCACCGCCGCGGGCGGGCCCGGTTCCACCGGGGTGGGTTCGGAGACAGCCGCGCCTGCGAAGAGGAGGGGCAGGACGACCGCGGCGGCGGTCACGACGATCTTTTTCATCCTCATCCTTCTCCGGTTTCTCGTTGCCTCCGCGAGCCTAGGGGCGACACGCCGCTGTGCCCAACCCGCGAGATCATTGGTACCGAAGCTGTGATGTTCGATCTTGGCGAGACCTCACCGTTACCCGGTGGAGGGCGGTTCATGCGGATCCGCGGCCGTTAACAAGCGCCGGGCCGCATCGATCCGCTCCGTCAGTACGCCGGAATCCGGGGTCAACCGGATGATGATCTCGTCTATTTCCCGCAGACCGGCACGTTCGAGCAGGCGTTTCTCATTGGTGACCCATTCACCGCGGGCCGCCAGGATCGCGTGGGCCGTCTGCATCGCCGCGGTGGCCAGTGCGCCGGCTGTTTCGGCGACCCGGCCCTTCGGCGCATGGGCCGAGCGGGCATAGCGCAGGCCGAGATCGGCCTGCCGCCGCCAGATCGGCGGCGCCACGGTCCGCATCGCATCAGGGAATGCGGGTTCGGGCAGCTCACCGCGTAACACCCGGGAGACGGCGAGCTCGCCCACCACCAGGTAGCTGGGAATCCCCGCCAGATGGAATGCCAGCGGCTCCCACCGAAACCGCCCCTGTTCGGCCTCGGCGAGTTCGTGGTCGATCACCGTGAGATCGCGGTAGTGCACATCGACGGCGCGGCCGTCGATCGTCAGCCAGGCGCCGCCGTTGAAGACCCCACCCCAGGCGCCGATATCGGATACCTCGCCGGGCCAGCCCACCGCTCGTAGGGCGGCAGGGTCGAAATGGTCGCGATAGTAAAGGGCGAAATCCCAATCGCTGTCCGGTCCGTGGGTGCCCTGGACCCTGGATCCGCCGAGCGAAACGGCCAGTACCCCGGGCAGGGCGGCCAGGCGGTCGGCGACATGGGCAACGAAATCGTCGTCGGTCGGCACGGGCATCCTTTCTGCGGTGGCGGACCGGAACCGGTCCTACGCCGGTCCGGTGGTGGCCGGCTTCGCCGGACACCGTATCGACGTCGGGCTGCGCACACAGCCGGTTTTCCGCCCGTCGAGTACGCACATCAGTCCGAAGTCGAAGCCGAGAGCCTGGCCGACCGTCGGTACCCCGGTACGGCGGCCCGGGATGGGGACTGGCTTCTCGGGGGGACCGGCCCCGAATCCGATCCGAGGTTCTTCACCGGAAGTCGCGTTCGATCCGCTCCGCGAGCCGCGTCATATCCGCGCGGTCGTGTTAGCTCGTGACGAGCGGTGTGGATTTCCGGCCGCGGTAAGCGGCCCGGCCCGGTGTGGGGGCGTCGATCAGGTCGATGATCGGGCGTACTGCGACATCCGGTTGTTTGCCCGCGATGGTGCCCAGCACCGCGGCGGTGATCTTCATTCCCGGGCCCACCTCGCCGGCGAAACTGGTCCTCACCAGTCCGCTGGGCCCCCATGTCACATAGGCGAGGCGCGCATCGTCCGCGGTCGCGAGTAGGCCCAGGAGTTCATTGGCTCGCCGCTGCTGCGCATTGGAGCGGGCGAAGGAGAATCCCCGGCTCATCTCCGGGTCGTCGAAGTCGATGGCATCGGCGCGCGCCCCGGGCACTGCCGTGTTCACCACGATCGGCCGTTCGGCCGCGCGGAGCCGGTCGGCAAGTCCGGTGACGAACAGGTATTTCGATACGAAGAACAGCACCCACGACGCCTCGTGACCCTCGGTCGTCAGATGCCGGCGCTGCCGGATGAACGACGCCGCGAGCACCAGAGCGTCGATACGTTCGTGCTCTCGCCGCAACTGTTCGACCACCCTGCGGCTGTCGGCGATCGACGACAGGTCGGCCGCGATGAAATCCGCGTACGTCGCGCCGGAGTCCGAGTCCGTCGGGTTCGGGGCCGGTGGTGTTCCGGCAGCGTCTCGCAGAGCCTCGAACTTCGCGCGGTCGCGGCCGATCACGACGACTCGGTCGCCCGCGGCGTGGTAGTGCCGGGTGAGTGCCGCGCCCATACCGTCTGTACCGCCGGTGATCACGATCGTTCGCATACCCACAACCCTTTCCGGAACGTATGTTCCGCATCAGCGTACCTCGGGCGGAACGAATGTTCCGGTTCGCTAAAGTGGGGCGGTGACAGTGGAGAGGAAACCGCGGCGCGATGCCGCCGCCAATCGCGAGCGAATCCTCACCGCTGCACGTACCGCCCTGCGGCACAACGGCATATCGGTGGATATGCGTGCCATCGCGGCCGCCGCCGGGGTAGGTATCGGCACCCTCTACCGCCATTTCCCCACCCGGGAAAGCCTCGTGCAGGCCGTCACCGGGACCGATCTCGACCAACTCGCCGGTGCAGGACTTCCGGACGGCATGTCCGCTCTGGCGGGTCTGCGTGTGCTCTTCACCGCGACAACCGGCCGGCTCCTCCAGAATCAGGCGATGGTCGACCTACTGGCCGCCGGGCCACCCTCGAACGCCGACCTCGAACGCTGTCTCGCGCATCTCACCGAAATCGGCCGGGAAGCAGTCCACCGCTCGCGCACCGACCGCACCCTCGCCCCCGATATAACCGCGGCCGATATCGCCTACCAGCTTCTCGGGCTCATCCGTATTGCCCAGTTGATTCCCGATTCCGATACACGCGCCCTTGCCCACCATGTAGATCTTGTCCTTCGTGGATTGGCCGCGAAATGAGTACGTCGCAGATTGTCGGACCGGCTCGTACCCGTCACCGGAGCGTCGGCTCGGAGGTCGCGGTGTTCGCCGTTACCGGAACCGGCAGTATCCGTGATCAACTGGTGAGCGGTGCGGCATCCGGATGCAATGCAGGACCGGCAGCGTCGAGAGTTCGGGCTTACGGCCATTTCCCCGGCCGATCCGACCGCGGTAACTGCCGAGCAAGCCGCGGCGGATCAGTTACTCCTCGTCGTGCGGTCCCGGCGGTGTGATCCAGGACAAGGAGATCCGGTTGTGGATCGCCGGGTTACGGGATAGCCGGCTCGCCTCGTGGCGCGGTTCGGTGAGCGGCGCTCCGGCGCCGCCGGGACGATGCTCCGAACCGCCGCCTTTCCGGCCTGCCCCTCGATCCGCACGGAACCGGTGGTCTGTCGGGTTCGTCGGCGATCGATTCCCGGATGCCGAGACGGGCGCAAGTCCGCGGAAAGGTTTTCGCAACCGCGGCAGATAGGTTGACCGGTATGACGCATGGGGTGATCCGCCGGATACTGCTCGGCGCGGGGTGGTGTGCGCTGCTCGCCGCATCGGCAGGTATCGCACTCTACCTGGGCGGTTGGCAGCGGCGAGAGCTCATTCTGCTCGCCTCCGGAGCGACCTACCTGATGCTCGGTGCGTTGGCCGCGCTGTTGCTGTTCCTACTCGCCAGGGGCTGGCGCAGCGCCGTCGCGGCGGGCATCGTGTTGACCGGCGTGCTGTGGACGCAGGTCCCGCTGTACGTACCGGACGGCCACGCCGCCACCGGTACCGAGTTGACCGTGCTGCAGACGAACCTGTTGTTCGGCGGGGCCGATACCGGCGCGGTTGTCGCGGCCGTCCGGCAACAGCGGGTGGATGTCCTGACGGTCGACGAACTCACTCCGAGTTCCGTGACTCGACTGACGGCTTCCGGAATCGACGCGCTGCTCCCGTACCACTACCTGGACCCCGGCCTCGGGGGCGGCGGCACCGGTATCTACAGCCGCTTCCCGCTGTCGGACAATGTCCGCCACCAGGAATTCGTCATGGCCAACCTGTCGGCCACGCTCAGTCATCCCGCCCTCGGTCCGGTAACGATTTTCGCGTTCCATCCACTGCCGCCGAATATCGATCACCGGGTGTGGCTGAAGGAATTGGCTGCCGCCGCCGCCCTTCTGGAAGCAACCGAGGGACCGGCTGTCGTCGGTGCCGATTTCAATGCCACCAGTGATCACGCCGCCTTCCGCAGGCTCGTGAGCGGCCGTTTCGCCGCCGCGGCGGAACAGGCGGGGGCAGGCCGTATGCTCACCTATCCGGACGACCGATCCTGGGGCCCGGTGATCGGGATCGACCACATACTGCTGGCAGGTGGAACCACCGATCACATAGAAACCCTCACCGTTCCCGGTTCGGATCACCGGGCCGTACTGGCCCGAATCCGGCTGTCGGCTTGATCCGCCGCTCGTTGAGGCCACTGCGCGCTGCCGCCTCCCATCGGGCAGCGTGCTCAGGGTCGGGCGGGCGGTATCCGGAATCGATTCACTTTGTCTCCGGACACAGTGACATAGGCTTCGGATTCGCCGTTGAATACACGGCTGCGCCACTCGAAACGCAGATGCGTCGTATCACCGTCGGTATGCGCGGAGAGAACGGTCATTTCGGCGCCGGCTCCGATAGCGTCCGAATCGGCCCAGCTCCGCACTCCGTCCCGGCCCTGCAGCACTCGTCCCCAGTCGTCCACCGCCCCGTCGGGGGTGAAAGCTTCCACGAACGCCTCGGTATCAGCCGCATTGATGGCATCGACGGCCCGCGCGACCGCCTCCGGCAATTGCACACTCAAAGATCTGCCCCTCTCACCGCTGACCTGTTGCGCATCGTCCGCAGATCATCCGGGACGAACGGTCACCCGGAAAGCAGCCACGCCGAGGTTCATCAGCCAACCTTCTCAGCGCGCCACGCCGCGGGCAGGTCGGGTGCCGGGGACGTGTGGAGCGCGTGCCCTTCCCGAGGAGAGTCTGCGTGGCGATTCACCGGATTCCTCGTCTGCGCCGGTAGAGTGCCGAACGCATATCAGCACGTCAGTGGGTCTTCTCGGTAGCGCGATGCGATGTGATCGGGGTGGCGATGGACAGGCGTTCGATGTTGTCGATATTGGCTGCCGGCACGGCGATGGCACTGACCGGTTGTAGTGCGGCGCAGGGTGAACCCGCTGCTGCGGATATCCCGGAAGCGCCGGAGGCAGCCGGGCAGTCACCGGTTCGTCCGGCGTTGCTGCCCGCTCCGCCCGGTGGTCGCAAGACTGCCATCCCGCCTTCCACCATCACGGCGTTACCGGGACCGGGAAACTGTATGGCGCTCACCGTGGACGACGGTGCCAGCGCGGAGGTCGTCGGCGCCTACATCGAGTTCGCGCGGGATACCGGGGCGCGGTTCACCTTTTTCGTTACGGCCTACTACCCGTCGTGGACGGAGCATCGTGACGAACTGCGTCCGCTGGTGGAGTCGGGGCAGATCCAGCTCGCCAATCACACCTGGGACCACGCCGACCTGACCGCCCTGTCCGAATCGTCGGTGGCCGACGAACTGTCCCAATGCAAGTTGTTCCTGCGCAATACCTTCGGTGTGGACGGTAGCCCGTACTATCGGCCGCCGTTCGGCCGGCACAACGCAACCGTGGACCGGATCGCCGCCGATCTCGGCTATACGGTGCCGGTGATGTGGTACGGGTCGTTGTCGGATTCCGGGCTCATCACCGAGCAGTATCTGGTCGAATGCGCACGTAAGTACTTCAATCCGCAGACGATCGTCATCGGGCACGCCAATTTCGCGCCGGTCACCCGCTGCTACGGACAACTCGTGGACATCATCCGGGAACGCAAGCTGTCCCTGGTGACGCTCGACGATGTGCTCACCGTCGCATGAGGGGAATTCAGGAAATATGCAGCGGCGGTGCGGGCGGGAAGGTGACGGGCAGGGCGGCGAGAGTGCGGTGCAGCGGGCCGGGACGCCAGGTCAGTTCCGCGGCGGGAATTGCCGGCCGGAGTTCGGGCAGGGCATCGAGCAGCTGATCTATGGCCTCCTGCGCGACCACATACGCCGTGTGCTGGGCGGGGCAGGCGTGCGGACCGGCGCCCCAGGCGAGATGGGCGCGGTTGCCGGTGTGGTTGCCGGCGCGGATCTCCGGGTCGTTGTTGCAACCGGCGAGGCTGATCACCACGGGCTGATCCGCCGGCAGCCAGGTATCGCCGACCAGCACCGGCTGCCGCGGGTAGGTGACGCCGGCGTTCGGTAACGGTGGATCGTCGAACAGGACGTCGTCGAGGGCGTCCCGGGTGGACACGGCGCCACCCAGCATATCGTCGGCGAAACGGTCATCGGTCAGCATGAGGCTCAACGCGTTGATGATCAGGCTCTGCATCGGCCCCATCCCGACGCCGTAGAGCGCCAATACCTGATGCACCATCTCCGCTTCGTCGAAATGGGCGGGGTCGTTCAGCAGCCGGGTGGTGATGTCGTCGCCCGGCGCATTCCGTTTGAAATCCACGAGATCCGCTACCGCTTCGCCGAACATCCGGTTGCCCGCTTCGGCATCGACACCGTCGAAGATGGCGGCGGTAGCGGCGGCCGCGCGCTCACTGATCTCCGGCGGGCAGCCGAGCATCGCGTTGATGACCTCGAAGGTGAGCGGGAACGCGTACTCACGGACCAGATCGGCCGAGCCCGCCGTACAGAATTTGTTGATCAGAGGGACTGCGAACTGCTCCACGGTGCGCCGTGCGGCATGCAGGTCGACTCCGTCGAGAGCCGCGGTGGTCGCCCGGCGATACCGCGTGTGTGCGGCGCCCGCGCTACGCGGTGCGTTCGGCCGCCATTGCAGGACCGGCCGCACCGGGCAGTCCTCGGGGACGGTTTTCTCCCAGCTGCGGGGATCGGCGGGGAACCGGTCGGGATCGTTGAGAATTCGCAATGCGCTGCGGTATCCGATCACCAGGGTCGCGGGGACGCCGGGAGCCAGCTCCACCGGTACCAGGGATCCGTGACGCTCGCGCATCTCATGGTAGGCGCGATGCGGGTGGGCGGCGAATTCGGCGGTGTACAGCGGGACGCGCTCTTCGACGCCTCGTCCGGGCGCGGTGTGCGCACGCCCGGGATCCGGCGGGGTTGTCATGGCTTGCTCCAGGCAGGGGTGCGGACAACGGCATGGGAAACGAGTCGTCGGTCCTGGTGGGATCGGGCCGTACCGCGACGCTGCGGATATCGAGATCATAGGACACGGCCGGATATCGGTCCGGACCAACGTCTTCCCGCGCCCGACGGGGCGGTCGACTTTTGGCAGTAGGTGTCATATTCTCGCTGGTGCGCCGGGTGGCGGATCACCCATTGCGGATCAGGAGTAGTTCATGGGCAAACTGGACGGCAAAGTCGCATTCATCACCGGCGCCGGGCGCGGGCAGGGGCGTAGTCACGCAGTGGGATTCGCGCGGGAGGGCGCCGATATCATCGCCGTCGACACCACCGCGCGAGTCGACAGTGTGCCTTACCCGCTCGCGGGTGCCGACGATCTCGCCGAAACGGCCCGCCTGGTCGAAGCCACCGGCCGTCGGATCGTTGCCCGCGATGCCGATGTCCGCGATTACGCGGCCCTGGCAGCCGTGGTGTCGGAAGGGGTGAGCACCTTCGGCCGCCTCGATATCGTGGTCGCCAACGCCGGAATCTCCAGCCCCGCCCCGACGCTCGAAATGAGCGAAGAGACCTGGCAGGACATGATCGATATCAACCTCACCGGGGTGTGGAAAACGCTGAAGGCCGCGGTTCCGCATGTGATCGACGGTGGTCGCGGCGGTTCGGTCGTGATCACGAGTTCGCTGGCGGCGGTCTACGCCAACCCGAACACCGCGCACTACTCGGCCTCCAAAGCCGGCCTGGTGATGTTGATGAAGGTGCTGGCCAAAGAGCTGGCTCCGCACAGTATCCGGGTCAATACAGTGCACCCGTCGACAGTGGCCACCCCCATGATCCTCAACGACGCGACCTACCGGCTGTTCCGGCCGGACCTGGAGAACCCGACCCGCGCCGATTTCGAAGAGGCGGCCCGAACCCTCAATCGCCTCCCGGTCGCGGCGGCCGAGCCCGAGGACATCACCGATACGGTGCTGCACCTGGTCTCCGACGCCGCCCGCTATGTCACCGGAACCACCCAGATGGTCGACGCGGGCGGTGCGCTGTAAGGGGTGATCGCCCTGATGCGCCGGCGATGAGCAACGCGCGGTCTCGTCGGCGATCGCGGCTCGCGGTGGATGAAGCGATAGGTGTGGCCGCCGACCGGGAGAATGCTCTCCGCGCGTAGTGACTCCGCCCCGGAGCCTGGTGGAGGTGGACTCGTATTCCGCTTTCCGTCTGATTCGGCGAGAAGCGCGCCGGGTGTGGATCCCGGTTACCCCTCTGGGTAGAAGACGAACAGCGTGCAGCCGGTAGCGGTGGCGGGGACATGCCACGATCCGGCGGGTGCGTGCAGGAAGGTACCCGGCGGGTAATCGCGGGCGCCGTCGTTGAACGTGCCGGCGACCACATAGACCTCTTCGGGGCCGGGTTTGTGGATATCGCGGTGCGGCCACGATGTACCGGGCTCCATTTCCAGTACCTGGGCGTGTGCCCCGGACGGCCCGCTCCACAGTGGACGCTGCCGGATTCCGGGAAACAGTTCGCGCGTGGGGGCATCGGTCACGGCAGATGACGTGTAGCCGGGCTGGGTGAGAATCTCGGGATGCACAGGGTCCACAGTGCCGGGCGAGGCGGAGAGCGGAAAGTGTCCGGAGTGACACCATAGGGTACTTTTCTGCCATGCATCGTGTGGTGGCCTTGGTGCGGCCGGTGCAGTCGACGTTCGAACTGGGCTGCGCCGTGGAAGTTTTCGGTACCGCCCGGGAGGGTGTGCCGCAGTACTACCGATTCGAGGTCTGCACGGAACAACCCGGACAGGTGCCGACCACGGCCGGATATGCGATATCGGTGGACCGGGGCCTGGAGGCGCTCACCCGTGCCGATACCGTGCTCATCCCCGGTTGGTCCCCGGTGGAGGCGCCGCTGTCCGCACCGGTCCGGCGCGCGCTGGTGCGGTCGCACGATCGTGGGGCAAGGCTGGTGACGATCTGCTCCGGGGTGTTCGCGCTGGCCCGTACGGGGCTGCTGGACGGCCGGTCGGCCACCACGCACTGGGCACGAGCCGCACAGCTCGCGCGCGAGTTCCCGCGAGTGCGCGTGGAGCCCGATGTGCTCTACGTCGACCACGGCGATATCGCCACCAGCGCGGGCGCGGGGGCCGGGCTCGACCTGTGCCTGCACCTCGTCCGGAAGGACCACGGCGCCGCACACGCGGCTCTACTCGCACGGCATATGGTGATGCCGCCGCACCGTGAGGGCGGTCAGGCGCAGTACGCACCGTCGCAGCAGCCCGGGGACCGGCTCGACGGCCTCCTCGATTGGGCCGGCGCACGGCTGGGGTCGCCGCTATCGGTGCGCGATATGGCCGCGTATCTCAATATCTCGCCGCGAACCCTGGCGCGGCGATTCGCCGACCGGCTGGGTACCAGCCCCGGCGCATGGCTGCTGGCCCGCCGGGTGGCCGAGGCGCGCACCTTGCTCGAGGAGACCGATCTCCCGGTGGAGGCGATAGCCGTCCGTGTCGGGCTCACCTCGGCGGTCAATCTGCGCCGGCGCTTCCGCGCCCACGTCGGCACCACTCCCGGCGCTTACCGGAGAGCATTCCGGCTCGGCTGAACATTGCGCATCCTCGCATCGAAGTGCCGGTGCCGGGGAGCTTGCCGTGCGCCCGGGGGCGGGGGGTCGGCGGGGGCGGTGGGGGCCGTGCGAACCTAACACAAATAAACGGAACGGGTTCGCCGGATTGTGTTTCCGCCGGTGCGGATAACGGCGCCGATCGTGGTGTTCGTCCTCGTCATGGGTGCCTGGTAC
>NZ_JARWOV010000133.1 GCF_029868855.1 Nocardia carnea
CCTAAATCCGCGGGGTCGGATTCGCGCCCTTTACCTTCGCCCTCGCCGGACACCCCCCATCCCTTTCGCGACCCGGGGGGGGGGCGGCCGTATCCGACCGCCCCACCCGGCAAGATTTCACTCGTATCAGTACTGGAGCGAACCACCCCACTGGGTGTTGACACCCGCGACGTTGATCGACTGCTCCGGGTAGTTACCCGGCGGCAGCAGCGGCGGGGGCGGCGGAATCTCGGCCGCGGCCTGTAGCGCGGCCGCACCACCCGGCTGCATGGCGATCCAGTGCTCGACAGCGGCCTTGGCGGTATTCACGGGAGTCGTGTCGATCGTGTGATCGAGCCGATTGTCCGGCAACCCGTTTCCACCGGTGAACGTCGAGACATTGATGGTGTTCTCATCGACGAATTCCACCGAGATACCGGCCTCGCCGGTGCCCGTGGGGGTACGGAAACCGGCCGTGCCGACATACCCCGACTGGTTCGTGAAGTGATGCGTATTGGCGAAATGCCCCGGTGCCAGCGACCCACCGTCGAGCGCGGCACCGACCTCCATATGCGGGCCCTGCATCTCGACCACCGGCGCCACCGGCGCCGAGTCAAGGCTCGGCGCCTGCCATTCCGGGGCCTGCGGCTGGACCAGAGTCTCGGTGCCCGGGGCGGCGGCCTGCGCGTCACCCTCGGTTTCGGACTCGGGCGCGGCCGGCCGATCGCCCGGCTGCCCCGGCGCCGGAGGCTGCTCACCCTCGGGCTTGTTCGGCGCGATGGCCGGCTGCACCGGCCCGTCCTGACCCGGAACGGGCAGCGGCGCCACCCGAGGTGTGGTGACACCCGGCTGAGTCGGGCCCGGAAGAGCCTGCTGACCTTCCTCACCCGGCTTCGGCGTCGTCACACCGGGCTGACTCGGCGTGGGGGTACTACCCGGCTGCTCGGCGTTCCCCTCCTGGCTCTGTTCGCCCTCGTTCTGCACACCGGGCTGGCTCGGCGTGGTCTCCGGCCCCTCCTGCTCCGGCGTGGCACCCGGTTGCACGGGTGCCGGGGTCGTCGGCGTGGTCGGCTGATCGCCCGGAACGGCCCCCGCCGGCGATGCGAAGATGGCCATGGCCGCTGCGGTCGCAAGCGGCAGCGAAGTGCTCGCCACCGCCCGGGTCGCCCGGCTCGGCTTACGATGTTTCACTATTCGCCCAATCCCTTTCCCGGATGCGGCGACACCTGTGCACCGCAACCAGTTCTGCCTCATCTGAGACACGACTCCAGCGGTGGCCCGAGTGGGCCGTTCGCTGTCCGAGTCCGAAAGGATGAACCCCCCGGCACCAAACCTCGCGACCGCCCGCCGATCGCATTCTCTGCCTCGAAAGTCAACCACACCCGCGCCCGTCCGGCAATCTGTGCTGTATCTGTCGGCGGCGCCTGCGGCGCCGCGGGTTTCGGCCCCTTCAGGGACGGGCCGAACCTTTCAGGGCCTCGTAAGACTCGGGGCCACGTCTGGTTACGTTCGATAGATGCTGTCGAGGGGACAACCATGGTTGCTGAACTCGGCGCGCCGCTCGGCACGTGCGTGGGTGGAGCCGAAGCAGCCGGATACTCACCGAACTCGCGGTCTCGCTGGACGCTCGGTTTCGGGAGAGCCTGAGCCCGTCACCCTACTGCTGAACCCCGCAGTGCTGCTGGGCGTTCAGCCGACAGCGAGGGCATGGCCGCATCACCGAGTCGGCCCAGTCAGCGGAGTGGAGCGAATACACATCAGCCCAGGTCGTCGTGGCGCATGAGCTGACGGGCCGCTTCCATCACCGAACCGGTGAGTGAGGGGTAGACCGAGAAAGTCTGCGCCAGATCGTTGACCGTGAGGTTGTTCTGCACCGCGAGGGCGATCGGCAGGATCAGCTCCGAAGCGATGGGCGCGACCACGACACCGCCGATCACCACGCCCGTCGCCGGGCGGCAGAAGATCTTCACGAAACCGCGGCGCAACCCCGACATCTTGGCGCGCGGATTGGTGTTCAACGGCAGCATCACCGTCCGGGCCGGTACCTCACCGTTGTCGATGGCGGTCTGACTGACCCCGACCGTCGCGATCTCGGGGCGGGTGAACACCGCCGAGGCCACCGTTTTGAGGCGGATAGGGCTGACACCCTCGCCGAGCGCGTGGTACATCGCGATCCGCCCCTGCATAGCTGCCACCGACGCCAGCGGCAGCAGGCCCGTGCAGTCACCGGCCGCGTAGATGCCCGGGACGGGGGTACGCGAGACCCGGTCGACCCGCAGATAGCCACCGCGGTCGAGTTCGACGCCGGCCTCCTCCAGCCCGAGACCAGCGGTGTTCGGCGTCGAGCCGACGGTCATGAGCGCGTGCGAGCCAGTGACCGTACGACCATCGGAAAGGGTTACCAGGACACCGTCGGCCGTACGCTCCACCTTGTCTGCGCGGGCGTGTTTGACCAATTCCACACCGCGCTCGGCGAAGGCGTCCTCGAGAACCAGTGCGGCATCTGCGTCTTCGCCCGGCAGCACCCGGTCCCGGCTGGAGACCAGGACAACCCGGACACCCATTTCGGTATACGCGGAGACGAATTCCGCGCCGGTGACACCCGAACCGACCACCACCAGGGTTTCCGGGAGTTCGGCCAGATCGTAGAGCTGGCGCCAGTTCAGGATCCGCTCCCCATCCGGCTCGGCCCCGGGCAGTACTCGCGGCGAGGCACCTGTGGCGATGAGCACCACCTCGGCCTCCACCGTCTCGTCCGGGGCATCCGGACAGGTCACCGCAACCAGGTGAGTCGCCCGGCCCGATCCCGGACCGGCCAGCCGACCCCACCCGGGCAGGACCCGGACACCCGCGGCCTGCAGTTTGGAGCGGATATCCGACGACTGCGCCAGCGCCAGCGCCTTCACGCGCTCGTTGACCTCCGGCAACCGCACCTCGGCCTGACTCGGATCCAGCGTTATCCCCAGATTGCGGGCCCGCCGCAGATCGGTGCGGATACCGGTGGACGCGATGAACGTCTTGGACGGGACACAGTCCCAGAGCACACACGCCCCGCCGATACCGTCGGAATCGATCAGTACGACCTGCGCACCGTGCTGCGCCGCAACCAGCGCCGCCTCGTAGCCCGCGGGTCCGCCACCGATGATTGCAATGCGGGTCATTACTTCCCCTGTCCTGATCACCCGCGCCCGGCGCGCGGCAGCGTCGCGGCCCTCACTCGCCGAGACAAGCCTAGTCGGTGCTGTTCAGCGCGGCCCATCGACAGTCCGGGCCCGGCCGGACGCACCCGTAACCGCCTCCGAAGCACATCCCACAGCACCAATTACGACGCCCCGTACCAGTGCGGGCCGAGACACAACTAAGCTGCCGGTGTGCCGATCTACGCTGCCTACGGGTCCAATATGGATTCGACCCAGATGCTCGAGCGCTGTCCGCACTCCCCCATGTCCGGGACGGGCTGGCTGGAGGGCTGGCGCCTCACCTTCAGCGGCGACGACATCGGCTGGGAAGGCCCGCTCGCCACCGTCGTCGAGGAGCCGGGCTCCCGCGTCTTCGTGGTGCTCTACGACGTCTCTCCGGAAGACGAGCAGCGACTGGACCGGTGGGAAGGCTCGGATTTCGGAATCCACCGCAAAATCCGCCTCCGCGTGACCCCCAGCCCCGGTAGCGGCACCGAACCCATCCTGGCCTGGCTGTACGTTCTCGACGCCTACGAGGGCGGTCTGCCCTCGGCCCGCTACCTGGGCGTAATGGCCGATGCTGCCGAAAAGGCCGGAGCCCCAGCGGACTACGTACACGCCCTGCGCACTCGCAACAGCCGCAACGTCGGACCGGGAAACAACTTCAGCTGAGCTGTGTCTATTTGCGGCGCCTTCGGCGCCGCGGGTTTAGGCCCCCAGAGGTGGCCGCGCATTGGAGGGCGGGGGCGCGCGCGGGCCCGAAAATAAAAACAGCAGCGGGAATTTTTTTTAGGGGGGGGGGGTGGGGGGTGGTGGGGGGGGGGGGGGGGTGGTAGTTGACAGGGGGGGGGCCCGCGTTTGGGGGAGCGG
>NZ_JARWOV010000134.1 GCF_029868855.1 Nocardia carnea
TGTCAGCGCACTTCCGCCCATATCGGGGGTGAGCAGGGTGCCGTTCTGGATACGGAGGATATCCGCGTAGCCGTTGAAAAGGCGGCCGAACCGCAGGGCGATCCAGCACACGGGCACATCCTCGTCGGCGCTGTATGCCGCCCGGTCCGCCGCCGCCGGGGCGTGCCCGGCGGCGGGGCGCTTGGACGGCGCGTCCCGGCTACGCATCGGTGCCGTCCTGGCCGTGATCATCCTGTACACCGAGGTCGGTCCGCTGCAGTACACGATGGTGGTCGCGGCACTGCAACCGATGACCGCCACGTTCGACGACGTCGGCGGGAATATCACCTGGGCGCTGATCATCCTCGGACTGGTGGGTGTGGCCGCGAACCCGTTGCTGGGCAAGGCCAGCGATATCTGGGGCAAGAAGAAGATCATGCTGGTGTGCGGGGTGATGTTCCTGCTCGGCAGTGTGATCTGTGCGCTCACCAGCAACTGGACCGTATTCCTGATCGGGCGCGGACTGTCGGCGTTCGCGCTCGCCACCCAGGTCATTGCCTTCGGATTGGTCCGTGACCTGCTGCCGCGCAAATATGTGCCGATCGGTCTCGCCCTGATCGGCACCGGTGTCGGTTTCACCGGTGTCGTGGGTCCGCTGGTGGGTGGAGTCTTCGTCGACAGCTTCGGCTGGCGGGCGTTGTTCTGGTTCATGGCGGTCTTCGTGCTCGTCCTGACGCCGCTGCTGCTGGTAGTGGTTCCGGAATCTCCGGTACGGGTGCCCGACCGAGTCGATCCCTACGGTGTGGTGCTGCTGGCGGCCGGCGCGGTACTCACCCTGCTCTACCTGAACAACGGTCAGCATTGGGGCTGGGCCAGCCCGAGCGGTTTGGCGTGGCTGACAACGGGCCTGGTCTTGCTGATGTTGTTTTTCATCGTCGAGACACGTGTCCGGAGACCGATCATCGATATGAAACTGCTGCTCGACCCGAAGCTGGGTCTTGTCTTGTTGATGGCGGTATTCAGCATCGGCATCACGGCTGTTCAGCCGATGGCGCTCGGGTACATGACTCAGTCGCCGAATGAAGAAGGACTGCGGCAGGGCATGGTCGACGGTGTCATCGATCGTGCGCAGGCGAACGGTACGGATCTGCCGCCCACAGCGGTCGAGGTCACCTTCGATCCGGGCTACAGCTACGGGGACGGGTTCGGCCTGCTGGAGTATGCCTTGCATATCGGCATCTGGGCCAGCCTGATCGGCATGATCGTCGGTCCGTTCGCCGGGGTGCTGACGCGGCGGGTCGGTGCCCGCATCCCGGCGATCATCGCCCTCACCCTGCTGGCGGTCTCCGGTATCGGGTTTGTCGTCGCGGACTACAGTTGGGTGACATACCTCGTTCTGTATGTGGTTGCGGGCGTTGCCTTCGGGTTTCTCTGGGCGGCCCTGCCCAATCTTGTCGTGGAGGCCGTCCCGCCCGAGCAGCAGGGCATCAGCTCCGGCATGCTCGGAGTGACGCTGGCGCTCGGTAGCGGGGTAGCCATGGCGATCACCACCGCGCTGCTGAACCACAATCCGGTTGTCGCGCATATCGAGGTCGCGGGGGAGTCGTCGACGCAGGTGGTACCGCAGGTGTTCGCCGACAGCGGCTATACCCAGAGTTTCTGGGTTGTCCTCGGGACCACCGTGATCGCGCTGATCATCGCGGTCCTCATGCGGCACGGTCGCAAGCCGGCCACCGGCGGTGCGCACTCCTCTGTGTAGGAGGGACACGGTGGGTGGGGTGCTGTCCTGCGCGGCGCCTCATCGACCGGTGTCGCCGTTCCGGAAGCCGTGAGCCGCTGGGCCGATACACCCACTTACTTTTCGAGGGGTGGACCGCCGAAAGCGGTCAGGCAAAAGGCCCACACCTGCTCGGCGACAGCGTCGATACCGGCGGGTGCGGGTGCGAACGCGTAATGGTGGAATACGGCTGTGACCAGTTGCAGCGCCAGCCAGGCATCGGTCGCCGGATCGGCGGGACGCAGCAGGCCGGCTGCCGAGGCGGCCCGCAACTCCTGCTCGACAAGGTCGACAAAAGGCCGGTTGGCCTGCGCTATCTCCACCGGAAAGAGTTGATACAGCCGCCAGTGCTCGGCAGTGATGAATCGCGACCCGACCAGACCGCCGCCCTCGCCCCGCAGTGAACGCAGTATCTCCAAGAGGTAGAAGCGCAGCCGCGCCACCGGATCGGGTAGCTCCCGTGCGGCAGAGGCGACCTCGGTCGCACGTTCGCTGACGACATCCTCGAACACGGCCAGCAGTAACTGGTCCTTGCCGGAGAAGTGCCGGTAGAAGGTCTGCAGGGCAATACCTGCTTCCTTGGACAACTCCTGCGTGGTGAGGGTGGCCCCTTCGGTCTGTAACAGTCGCCGTGCCGCCGCGACTATCGATCGGGCCTGCTCCCGGCTGCGGGCCCGCGACCGCTGCACCGAGCGGGAGCGTTCCGCGGCCCGATCGGCCCAGGACGGCGTGGCCGCGGCGTCGTCGGTGGACTCACCGGCAGGATGGTTCGGTGTGGGCACGACAGTGTCCTCTCGCGTCGGGCTGTTACGACGACGGTAGTACTGCGGCGGGGCCACACCCGGCCGACCCGTTCATCCCCGTGCTGTCTCCCGTTGCCCGGTCGGCGCGCGCACGCCAGTCCGCCGCCGGCCGGGCGGGAATACCACCGCCTTGTCAGCGGACACAGCTGTCCTTCGTGGTCGCCGAAACTATTGTGCGGCTGTGATTTCCGCGAGTCCACACGCCTGACGCAGATAGCCGAAGTGGCGAGCGCCGCCCGAATCGGCCGGCAGTTGCATGGTGCGCCGGCTGCGCAGGCTCAGCAGGCCGGCCTTCACCCGCGCGAATACCTCGTGCCAATGCAGGTGGTCGATCGACTGGCCGGTGTGCTCCTGCCACAGTGCGATCGTCTCCGCGCGGGTGCCGAGCCCGGCGAGCCGGGGCACACCCTGGCCGGCCGACAGTGATTCGTCGAAAAGTAACCACCAGGCCAGGTCGGCTATGGGTCCGGCCAGCGACGCCTGCTCCCAGTCCATCACCCCGACCACGCGGAAATCGTTGTCGAACATCATATTGCCGATACGCGCGTCGCCCCAGGAAACCCCGGGCAGGGACATCGGCGGCCGATGCTCGTTCAGCCAATCGAGCAGCGTTCGCACGATTTCGGGTATCTCGTTGCCGAAGGCCCAGTCGGCGTAGCGGGTCCAATACGCAAGGTGCTGTGCGATACCGGGTGCGCCGTGCTCGGGCCGGTCGAAGAACGACACGGTTTCCATCGGTAATCGGTGGATTGCGGTGAGCTGGCGCATCGCGCTCTCCCACAGTGTTCTCCGCTCGGCAGGCGTTGCCTCGGCGAGCCAGCCGGAGGAATTGTACGGCGGCATGCTCACCGGTACGCGACCGTACATACGCCGCATGACGTAGAAGGGCCGGCCGAGCACGGCGGCATCGCCCTCGAACCACAATGCCTGCGGCACTCGCACTTCCGGATGCCGGGCGAGAGCGATTAGGACGTCGTACTGCATATGGAACTTCGGTTCGAAGAACACCTGATGTTCCGGCGCCGGTGCGATACGAACGACGAGGTCGTCCACGCGCTGTCCGGCGCGGACCGTGACCAGGATGGTTTCATTCGAAAAGCCCGCGCCGCGAGGGTAATCGGGCGGGTCGACGTCGACCGACGCAACGCCGAGCCGATCGGCCAGCCAGGGTCGCAGCGCGGCTACCATAGCGTCGAGATCTCGGCCTTTGGAAAACAGGGGCGCATTCTCCATTGCTGTCCCGTTACCTTTCGATGAGGGGCCGCCGAATGCGGCCCGCCGGAATGACCACAGTTGTGCGGCAACATCGTCGGCATCCGCGGATGCCCACGTGAACGCGTGGTGCGGCAGGCCGCCGACAGTGCACCCATTCTTTCTGTCGTGGGAGCGTCTGCCTATGAGTTGAAGGTGATGTTGAGTTCTCGTAGCCCCCGGAGCAGGAAGGTGGGTTCGTAGGAATAGTTGCGGTCGGTCGCGGGGCCGTGGGCGGTGTCGTCGATGGCGATATCGGTGACGCGGTCGAGTAGGCGGTTCAGCGTGACCTGCCCCTCGATTCGTGCCAGGGGCGCACCTGCGCAAGTGTGGATGCCGCGGCCGAAGGCGATGTGCTCGCGGGCATTACGACGGTCGAGCCGGAATTCGTCGGGGGCCTCGAACTTGCGCGGGTCACGGTTGGCCGCGGTGAGGCACAGCATGACCACGGTGCCTGCGGGAATGTCGACGTCGCCGAGGGTGGTGCGCCTACGCGCGAGCCGGAAGTCGACCTTGGTCGGGCTCTCGGTGCGCAGTGATTCCTCGATGAACGGGCCGATGAGGCTGCGGTCCTTGCGGAGGATCTGCTGGTACTCGGGCTTCTCGCCCAGTACCCGTACCGCCGCGCTGAGCAACTTGGTGACCGTTTCCTGTCCGGCCGCGAACAAGAACGTGGCCGGCCGCACGAGTTCGATCACCGACGGTTCGGACCCGTCGGGGTACATCGTGGAGGCCAGAACGCCGAGAATATCGCTCCGTGGATTCGCGCGCCGATCGGTAATGTAGGCACTGAATGTGTCGTCCAGCCACTCCAGCGGATTGGTACCGGGCGCATCGTGGTACATCGACCCCTCGATACTGCCCGGTGTCGTCTGACCGGCCAGCCTGGCTCGGAAGTCGTCGCGGTCACCATCGGGTACGCCCAACAGGTCGGCGATGACCAGCGTGGCGAACGGCTTGGCGTACCGGCCCAGAAATTCGCAACGGCCGTCGGCGAGGAATTCGTCGAGTTGGCGGTCGGCCTGGGCCCACATGAACTCCTCGTTCTCCTTCAGCCTCTTGGGTGTCAGCAGCCGGTTCAGTAGCCCCCGGGTGCGGGTGTGATCCGGGGGGTCCATGGTCACCATGTGCTCGGAGATCCGGAATCGATGCCGGTGAGCCTCGATCTGGGCGCCGATATCATCACCTTCCGGCTGGAACGGCAGCGGCGGAAACGGCCCGCTGACCGAGACGGCGGCCGAGAAGTCGTCCTGGTTGCGGAAGACCTCGATGGCCTCCCGGTACCCGGTGACCGTCACGACTCCGTAGTGCGGCTCGCGGAATACCGGGTTCCGGCTGCGCAGGTGTTCCAGGTACTCGTAGGGGTCCTGCGCTATGACCGGGTCGGAGAAGTAGTCGGCGGATGCCAGGTCACTCATGTGCTCATCGGCCTTTCGTTGTGATCGGTGGAGGCATATTCTGAGAATCGCACTCTCGTTTAAAGTAGAATGATACTCTCGCAAATGGGGTGAAACCCATGAATCGGTCGGTGACTGCCGACCGGTGGAACATCGGGCATCGGCATGCTCGGTCCGGGACGAGCGAGGTTCTTCATGACTGGTCGGGTCGAGGGCAAAGTCGCCTTCATCACGGGAGCGGCGCGCGGGCAGGGCCGCAGTCATGCGGTGCGGCTGGCGCAGGAGGGTGCCGACGTCATCGCCGTCGATGTGTGTGAACCGGTGGGCGGTAGCAGCGGCATTCCACCGTCTACTCCGGACGATCTGGCCGAGACTGCCGATCTCGTCGAAGGCATCGGCCGCCGCATCGTAACGGCGGAAGTCGATGTCCGGGAATTCGACGCACTACAGGCTGCCGTGGACAGTGGTGTAGAGCAACTCGGGCGTCTGGACATCATCGTGGCCAATGCGGGGATCGGGCTCGGTGGCGCGACGCTGGACCAGACCGGTCAGCGCGACTGGGACGCCGTCATCGGCATCAACCTGTCCGGTGTCTGGAAAACAGTGAAAGCCGGTGTACCCCATCTGTTGTCCGGCGGGCGCGGGGGTTCGATCATCCTGACCAGCTCGGTCGGGGGACTCAAGGCGCACCAGAACATAGGCCACTATGTTGCGGCCAAGCATGGGGTGGTCGGCTTGATGCGGAGTTTCGCAGTCGAGTTGGGGCGGCATTCCATTCGGGTCAACACCGTGCACCCGACCAATGTCGATACCCCGATGTTCATGAACGACAGCACGCTGCGGATGTTTCGTCCGGACCTGGAGAACCCCGGCCCCGACGATCTCGCCCCGGCTGCGCAGCAGATGCACGTGCTTCCCGTCGGGTGGGTCGAACCGATCGATGTGAGCAATGCCGTTCTGTTCCTGGCGTCGGACGAAAGCCGTTACATAACAGGGCTTCCCATGACCGTCGATGCCGGGAGCATGCTGAAATAGTCGCCCTCCGTTCGCCGTCGGAATCCCCGCTTGACGATCGGTGGGCTCGCTCTGGGTGATCCAGTCCATGGGCACGCATCACGAAGGTGTCCGAGGCGGCTCGATAGCTGCCTACTGCAAGGGAGAACTGCCGGCCGCTGGTATCCAGCGCCACGACGCGACGCCACCCTCTAAGATGGCGCCGAGCGGTAGTGACGGGCACGGCCGGCCGGAAGGCCTTGTTGATCCACGGGCGAACCCGGCAGCGGCAGGTCCCGGGAGTCCCTCATCGACCCCCGGGACCAGAAGCGTGCCGATCCGGCGTGGCATCGCTGGAGTTCAGCGCAGGGTCCGGCGCTGGTCCGCCGAGCCGACACCGGCCGCTCGTTCGTTCGACGACGAGGCCACCGGGTCGGCAGTGCCGAAACCATCGGAAGCCGTCCGGGTGTGGCGCCGGCGTCCGGGAACAGCTGCGATCATCGGCCCCAACCCCCACCGCACGAGACTGATCACGCCATAGGGAAGGACGAAGATGAACAGGATCAACGCCGCACCGTAGGTGATTCCCGCGGCCGACTGATCGATGTCCGCAGTCCACTGCGGGACATACACGACGAAGAAGGCACCGAATACCACGCCGGGTACCGTGCCGAGGCCACCGACGACGATCATGGTGATGAAGGCGATCGCCAGCGGCAGCCCGAACGCCTCCGGTCCCACGTACTGGACGACGAAGCTGTAGAGCACTCCGCCGACGCCGGCGAGCGCGGCGCTGAAGGCGAAGACCGTCGTCTTGGTCCGGGTCGTGGGCACACCGAGTGTGGTGGCGACCGCTTCGTAGTCACGGATCGCGAGCAGTGAGCGCCCGATGCGGCCGGTGGCGAGCCTGCGCACCACCAGGTACGCGACGAGTGCCACGGCCAGGCACAGGTAGTAGACCCACTGATCCCGTTCCAGTCCGGTGAACCCCGGGGCTTCGGCGGCGAAGATGTTGATTCCCGCATGCCCGTCCGTGACATGTTCGAACCGTTTGATGACCGCGGGCGTCACCAGCGCGAGCCCCAGGGTGGCGAGCGCCAGCTGGAGTCCGTGCAATCGCAGGGCCGGTAACCCGAACAGATAGCCCACGATGTAGCAGACTGCGAATGCCAGCGGGATCAGGAGTAGATACGGCACACCGTGGTTCTCCACGAGTACAGCGCTCAGGTACGCGCCGAGCGCGAAGAAGAATCCGTGGCCCAGTGAGATCTGACCGGTGTTGCCGGTCAACAGGTTCAGCCCGAGTCCGACGACGATGTAGACCAGCACCATCGAACGGTCGAAGTTCACGAACGGCGCCGATACCAGCGGTGCCACCGCGGCGACGAGGACGACCAGGATCACCGTCGCGCGGGAAAGCCACACCGGCGCATCGAGTTCGGCGCGTGGCTGCCGGAGTTTGTCGAGGATGTTCATACCCGTGCCACCTTCCGGGCGCCGAACAGACCCTCGGGTTTCAGCAGCAGCACGCCGAGGATGAGGACGAGCGCCACCGCCTGTTTGAAATCGTGGCCGATCCAGGAGATATAGGTACCGGCGAGATTCTCGGCCACTCCCACGCACAGCCCGCCGACGATCGCACCGACCGGACTGTCGAGCCCGCCCAGTACCGCGGCGGCGAAGGCATAGATCAGCGACGCGACCAGCATATTCGGTTGCAGGAAAAGCTGTGGGGCCGCCAGCGATGCGGCGAGCGCGCCGATGGCGGCGGCCAGTCCCCATCCGACCATCAACATCCGGCCCACCGGCACTCCGAGAAGTTGTGCGGAATCCGGGTTGCCGGCGGCCGCCCGCATCGCCAAGCCCACCCGGGTCCGTTGGAACAGTCCGAACAGCAGTGTGGCGACAACCACCACCGCGGCGACGATCACCACGGACTGCCGCGACATCACCACCGGGCCCAGCGTGATCACCGGCCCCGAGACGATCGGCGGGAACTCCCGGCTCTGCACGCCCCAGATCCACCCGGCTGCACTGTTGAGCACGAGCATCAGCCCGAGCGTGATGATGACCAGCGGCATATGGTTCGGTGATCCGGCGAGTGGCCGGATCAGCACCCGTTCGGCGGCGGCGCCGCCGAGGAATGCCACCGCCATCGCCCCCATGATCGCGAGATACAGCGGGGCGCCCCATTGATGGAATTGCCACGCGAAGAACGCGGAGAACATCGCCATCTCACCCTGGGCGAAGTTGACGATCCCGGACGCCCGATAGACCAGGACGATGCTGAGCGCGAACGCGGCGTAGAGCGCGCCCCAGGTCAGCCCGTCCAGCACTTGTTGCAGAAATACCTGCATGACCCACTTCTCCTGTGCTCAATATCCGAGATACGCGCGCCGCACCGACTCGTCGTGGGCGAGCTGCTCCGCCGGGCGCTGGGCGACGACGCGACCGGCGTCGACGAGTACCGCCGACGTTCCGATCTCGAGCGCGAGGTGTGCGTTCTGCTCGACGACGAGAATCGTGGTGCCCGTGTCCTTGTTGATCCTGGCGAGCGTCCGGAATACCTCCTGGGTGATGCGCGGCGCCAGCCCGAGCGAGGGCTCGTCGAGCAGCAGCAATCGCGGTCCGGCCACCAGGGCGCGGGCGATGGCGAGCATCTGCTGTTCGCCGCCGCTGAGTCCGGCCGCCTGCTGCCGCCGCCGCTCCCGCAGCCGCGGGAAGAAGTCGTACCATCGGTCGATCGCCCGTTCGGCGGCCGCTGTGGAGGTCGAGTACCCGCCGATCCGCAGGTTCTCCTCGACGGTCAGGTCGCCGAATGTTCCGCGCCCCTGCGGTACGTGTGCGACGCCGAGGCGGGCGATCCGATCCGTGCGCAGTCCGGCGATATCGCGCCCGTCGAACACGATCCGCCCGGTGGTGTGCACCAGCGCGCAGATCGACCGCAGAATGGTGGTTTTCCCTGCGCCGTTCGCGCCGAGGACCACCGTCACCTCACCGGCCGGTACGTCGAAGTCGATACCGTGCAGCACTTCCGCACTGCCGTAACGGGCGTGCAGGCCCTGGACACTGAGCAGGTTCACGCGGCACCTCCCAGATACGCCTCGACGACTTCCGGATGTGCCGCCACTTCGGCGGGTTCGCCCTCGGTGACCTTCCGGCCGAAGTTGAGCACCACGACCCGGTCCGAGATCGACATCACCATGGCCATGTGGTGCTCGACCAGCAGTACCGAGAATCCCCGCTCATCGCGCAGGGCGCGGACCGTCTCGGCGAGTTCGAGCACCTCCTCGTGGATGAGCCCGTTCGCCGGTTCGTCGAGCATCAGCAGTGCCGGTTGCTGCATCAGGGCGCGGGCGAGCTCGACCCGTTTGAGGGTGCCGTAGGGCAGGTTTCCGGCCGGTTCCGATCCGAGGTGGGCCAGCTTCATCGAGTCGAGCAGCGACCATGCCTGCTCGCGTTCCCGGCGCTCCTCCCGCCGCGTCGGCGGCAGTCCCAGCGCGGTGCGGACGAATCCGGCCCGGGTGCGGGAGTACGCCCCGGTGAGTACGTTGTCGACCACCGAGAGCGTGGGGAACAGGCCGATGTTCTGGAAAGTACGGGCGATTCCGGCGTCGGCGATTCCGGCCCCGGGCAGGGTCAGCAGGTCGGTGTCACCGAAAGTGATGCGCCCCGAATCCGGTTGGTAGAGACGGCTGATGCAGTTGAACAGCGTCGTTTTGCCCGCGCCGTTGGGCCCGATCAGCCCCACGATACGGCCGGGTTCGATGGTGAACGAGGGCCCGTCGAGCGCGACGACGCCACCGAAACGCAGGCGCACCTCCTCGACGCGCAGTGCGGGTACTGTCCCGGCGGCTCGAACGTCCGGCACGGTGCTCATCCCTGTGTGCTGCGCGTGACGACAGCGTCGTAGTGCCAGCTGCCGTCCCGGAACGTCATCGGCGCCATCGAGGTGATCACGTACGGGTAGTCCGGGGTGGTGTCGAAGGTGACGCCGTCGATGGACAGATCCGTGGTCACACCCCGCATGTTCCCGACCGCATCGAGCAGATCGGCGCGGGTGCAGCCCTTCATCTCTTCGAGCGCGGTGACGAGCAACTGCGCGGTGTTGTAACCGGTGGCCGCGATGGTATCGGTGGTTTCGATCTTCCCCGCGTTGCGGTCGGCGAAGGCCCGCCAATTCTGCACGCCGGGATGGATATCGTGTTCGCGGCTACTGACGTCGTAGATCCAATAGAAGGAGTGGATTCCCTCGGCGGCTCCGAGACCGGCCGGTGCGAGTACGAAATTGGTATCGGTGGCACCCGAGTAGATGTAGGTGTCGGGCTTCCAGCTCAGTTCGTTCGCTTTCTTCAGCGACTGGGTGACGAAGCTCGCGGTGGCGAAATTGACGAAGACATCGGCACCGGAACTCGCCAGGTTGACGATCTGGGAGTCCACCGATGGCGTTGTCTGCTCGTACGATTGCTCGGCGACGATCCGGGTTCCGCTGCCCTCGAGCGCGGACTTCAGTGCGCTCAGACTTCCGGCCCCGAGGCTGTCGTTCGGGTAGAGCACCGCGATCTTCGCCTGCGGATGGTCGCGCAGGATCTGTTCGGCCCGCTCCGATACCTCCCAGCCGGTCTGCGGATTCACCGCGCCGGCGACCACGGGTCGCTCGTCGAGCTTGGTGAGCAGTTCGTCGGTGCCGGTCATCGGAAACACCAGCGGCACGTCCTTCTGCGTCAGGTAGTCGACGACTGCGAGGGTCGAGGGCGTCCCGATCAGATTCTGGATGGCGAACACCTGCTCCTGTTCGACCAGCGACCGCACATTGCCGACGGTCCGGGCGGGGTCGTAGCCGTCGTCCAATGCGGTGTAGCTGATCTTGCGCGTTTTGCCGTCGCCCATGGCGACTCCGCCCGCGGCATTGATCTCGTCGAACAATGCCGTCGCCGCGGCGGCCTGCGCACCGGCCACGGACTGCATGAGGCTGGTGCCGAACTTGATCTCGGTGCCGGTGATACCGGGGTCGCAGTCACCCGAAGTCGTCGCGGTATCGCGACCCGAGCACGCGGTGAGGGCGGCGGTGGCGCACAGGGCTGTCAGGCCCACGGCGAGAGTACGTTTCATGGTCGCTCCCAGGGGTGAGGGGTACGGAGGCGGGGCAGGATCACCGCTTCGCGGGCTGCGTGACCGATGCGCACATCTCGGTGATGGACGCGGTCATGCTGCCTCCTCGGTACTTCCCAGTGCTGACGTGACAGTCATGTCAGCTTTAGGGAGTGTGACCGGGAACACCGGCACTGTCAACTGGCTGCAACGGCGCGTATCGGCCACGTGGCCGGGGAAGTGGGGGATGTGTGGCAGTCCACCGGTGGTTTTCACTGCGATGGCAACCGTCCGGCGGCGGTGGGGTGGGGTGCGCGTCGCAGCGCGAAGGGTGGTCCGCCGCTCGATGCCATGCCGAAGCCGTTGTCGCCGACTCCGGGGATGGCGCTCTCGGTTGGCCCCGCGGGGTGGGGTGCCCGCAATCCGTGCAGCGTCCATTCGTGGTCGGCTCTTGTTGTGTGGCGCTCGTCGCGTGCCGTCGGGGATGTCCGGAGCTCCGGCCGACGGCGGGCTCTTGACAGGTGGGCGTGTCAGCGATCACACTTGGCACGAAAGTTGACATGACTGTCACGTCATTATCAGTTCAGGAGGCATCGGTGCCTGCAGTTCCCGAAATGCGCACGCTCGGGCGAGAAGTGAGCAACTGGGGTCGCTGGGGGAGTGACGACGAGCGGGGGACCACGAACCTCATCACGCCGGAGCGGGTCGCCGCCGCGGCCGGTCTGATCCGGACGGGGCAGGTTTTCCCGCTGGGTATTCCGCTCGACGGTGACGGTCCGCAGCCCGGCGGCCTGCGTATCAATCCGATCCGGCTGATGTCCGAGAACGGTCAGGAACAGGTGCTTCCCGGCGGCTTCAAATGGGCAGACGACTACGTCTTCATGCCGTTACAGGCGGGTTCGCAATACGATTCGCTCGCCCACGTGCACTACGACGACCAGCTCTACAACGGTTTTCCCGGAGACGGTGTTTCCGTCAAGGGTGCCGGCAAATGTGGTATCCACACCCAGTCGGCAGGAATTGCCGGGCGGGGTGTGCTGCTCGATATCGCACGGGCGCGCGGCGTCGACTGGCTCGAGGCGGGTACCGCGATCGGGCCCGCGGAACTCGACGACGTCGCCGCGGCCCAGGGTGTCACGATCGGGGCCGGCGATATTCTGCTGATCCGGACGGGCTGGCGCAAGAAATTCCTGTCCGACGGCGATGCCGCCGGGTTCATGGCCGGCGAACCGGGACTGAGCCTGAACTGTGCGACCTGGCTGAGGGAACGCGATGTGGCAGTCGTCGGCTCGGACAACTGGGCCGTCGAGGTGATGCCCGGCGAGAATCCAGGGTCCGCATTCGAACTCCATATGGTGCTCATCCGGGATATGGGCCTGACCCTCGCCGAGATGCTCGACTTCGAGAATCTGTCCGAGGCGTGTGCCGCCGACGGCCGCTACGACTTCTTCTACGCCGGCCCACCTCTGCAATTCACCCGTGGTATCGGCTCACCGATCAATCCGTTGGCGATCCGATGAGGGCGGGCACAGGCACGATCATGATGCTGCGGTGGGAAGGGAACAGAGTTCGTGCTGGTCGGTGACATCGTCGAATACGGCGCTCGCAAACATCCGGACCGGATCGCGTTGCGGTTCGAAGACCAACGGATCGGCTACCGGGAATTGCGTGATCGCAGCCGTCGGCTCGCCAACGCCCTGCTCGGGGTGGCCGCGCCGGGGGACAGGGTCGCCGTACTCTCCCCCAACTGCACGGAGTACTTCGACTGTTACTACGGCGTACCGATGGCGGGTATGGCGCTGACCATCCTGAATTTCCGGTCCCATCCGGATCAGGTGGCGGCGCTGCTGCGGCACTCGGCAGCCGGGGTCCTGATCGTCGCCGCGGAATTCGCCGATCTGGTGGCGCGGATACGCGCCGAGATTCCTGCCGTACACACCGTGATTTCGATCGGAGGACCGATCGAATCCGCCACGGCGTGGGAGGAATTCGTGGGTGGCGCCCAGCCCGTGGTGCCACCGGTACGACCGGCCGCCGACGATACCGCCTGGCTGGTGTACACCAGCGGGACGACCGGTATGCCGAAGGGCGTGATGCTCAGTCATCGCAACCTGCTCGCCGGGATCACCTCGTCGGCGCTGCAATGGGAACTGCCCGAGGACACGGTGTTCCTGTTCTGTTTCCCGCTTTGTCATGTGGGCGGATATGTCACGCTCGTCAACCATCTCCTGGGCGCCACGGTCGGATTCCTCCGGACCTACGACAACGCCACATTCCTCCGGCTGGTGGACGAATGGCAGGTCACCCAGACCGGTTTGGCGCCGACGATGATCAGCTTCCTGCTCCGGGATCCCGCGCTGGACACCGGTTCGCTGGCCACGTTGCAGGCGGTCGGGTACGGTGCGGCGGCGATTCCGGCCGCGGTGCTGCGGGAGGGGCTGCAGCGCTTCGGCTGCGACTTCTACCAGGGCATGGGGATGACCGAACTCGCCGGCAACGTGCTGCATCTGGATGCCGCGGCGCATCGCCGGGCGGCTACGGGCGAAACAGACCTGTTGATGTCGGCGGGCAAACCGATGCGGCTGGCCGATATCCGGATCGTCGACGACGAATTCGCCGACGTCGCGGTCGGTGAAATCGGCGAGATGGTCGTGCGCGCCGATCAAGTGACGGTCGGCTACTGGAACGATCCGCAGGCGACGGCGGCCGCCTTCACCGACGGATGGTTCCACACCGGTGATCTGGTCCGGCAGGACGACGAGGGTTTCGTCTACATCGTCGACCGGAAGAAGGACCTCATCATCAGCGGTGGCGAGAATGTCGCCTCGCTCACTGTGGAGCAGGCGCTGTACCGGCATCCCGCGGTAGCCGAGGCCGCGGCCGTCGGTGTTCCCGACGAAACGTGGGGAGAGGTGGTCTGCGCGGTCGTGGTGCCACGGGCCGGAGTGACCGTAGCGGCCGCCGATATCATCGCCGGCTGCCGGGAGCACCTCGCTGGTTTCCAGGTACCGCGACGCGTCGAATTCGTCGACGCGCTGCCGAAGAACGTGACCGGGAAAATCCTCAAACGAGAACTACGCGAGCGGTTCTCACGCGAGGGATGAGGGAACGAGGCCGGGGGGGGGGGGCCCCCCCCCCCCGCCCCCCGGGGTGGGGGGAGGCGGGGGCGGGGGGGGCGACCCGCGGGGGGGGGCAAAACCCCGCGGGGGGACAC
>NZ_JARWOV010000135.1 GCF_029868855.1 Nocardia carnea
CCCCCGATCCGGGCGGGGCGTCGGCGGGTTCGTGGTCTAACTGGACGGGCGCGGCCGCCCGCCGGCGCGGGCGGCCCGTCCAATTCGCCACCCGGGCGGATTCCGCCACGGGAAATTCGGCACGCAGCACCGGGACAACGGCGGCCGGCAGATCGTCTGCCTCGGGTCGAGTGGTCATCAGTAGCCCTCGTATCCGTACCGGGAATTACGACCCATGAACACCATCTCCACCAGCCCGTGGCCGGTCTTGCCGTCGCTGCTCTCGATCTTGCAGAAGGTCTCGGTGAGCATGCTGACCTGGCGAAGCTCGTCGGTGTCGTCGAGATCGACGGTGAAGCCGTCGCTGTAGGACGGCCCCTTCCAGATGCCGGAGGCGTAACCGCGATACATGTCGTAGCCGGCCAGCCCAGGCCAGAAGTCCGAAATAGGGGTGACGGTGAACGAGCGCGTGGTGCCGTCGGCAGCGTCCGCGGTGAAGGTGCCGGCCGACACGATCCGGAAGTCGTCGCGGAACTCGAGGTCGTGGGTCACGCCGACGATCGGCACGACCGGCGCCTGTGCCTCGATGGGCTGCTGGATGGATCCCTCGAAGTGCCAGCGCTGCCCGTCCGCGGTCTCGCGCTGCGCGAAATGCACCAACTCGTCGTCGAACTGGAAGATACCCATGAAGTACAGCACCCCGTCGGGAATCTCGGAGGGCTGCAATCCCGCGCCCTCACCGAGGCTTCCACCGCCACCACCGTGCCTGGTGCCCCACGAGTGGTCGCGACCGAACCACCAGGTACTCGGATCGATGTCGATGCGTTCGCCGTCGACCTCGAGCCAGCCGGAGATTTCGCCGTTCTGGTAGTAGCGTCGCGCGTCTTCGCGGACCCGGCCGCGCGTGCGGAAGAAGGCGGGTTCCTGCTCGTAGGCGGGGAACCGGCCGGAGAAGGTCAGCTCGAGCCGGATGCCGTGGTCGTTGCCGGCCAGGGTGGCCCGGACGCCGCGCAGCGGTTCGGTGATCTCGTAGCGGTAGGGGCCGACCTGCCAGGCGCCCAGATCGTCGTAGTTTCCGCCGATCTCGCGGGACAGGCGGACCACGTGCGCTTGCCCGTCGACGGTAACCATCGCGTAGGCGTCCATGACATTGCGATTGGGGTAACGCGCCATTCCGGTCATGACGCTGACCCGGCCGGTGGTGTCGAAGCCGTAGAGCACGATGCGCTCGGTCCAGCGCAGATCGCTCTGGTCGACGTGGTCGAAGGTGGTCGGCAACTGATGGCAGAGCAGTTCGTCCTGGGGAGTCAGCATGTGTGCTTCCTTCGAAAGTGGAATTGGAACACGTTTCACGTTAGCTAATTCGAATACACCATGAAGCGTTTTTAAAAAGATCCGATCTCGGCTACGCTCTGCCCACATCGAAGGAGGAGTGATCGGTGACCGAACAGAGCGAGGCCCGGCCGGGGCCCGGCCGCCCACGTGACCCGCAGCTGGACCGGCAAGTGTTGCGCGCCACCCAGGAACTGCTGGTGGAGCAGGGTTTTCAGGCCACGACGATTCAGGGCGTCGCACGCCGGGCCGGGGTGGTCGCCACCTCGATCTATCGCCGGTGGCCGAACCGGATCCACCTCGTCGAGGACGCGATCTTCGCGCTCGAGACCGGAGCGGTCCCGCAGCCCACCGGTGACATCGGCGCGGATCTGCTCGCGTGGACTCGACTGTTCTTTGCCGCTGCCACCCACCCCGCGGCCCGCTCCGGCATTCCCGGCCTGCTCTCTGCCTACCACGACGACGAGCAGAGCTATCGGCGGCTGCGCGAACGCGGCGAGGGCTTGGCCCGGGTGGCGCTGCGCGCAACCATCGACGCGGCAGTGGAGTCCGGTCAGGTCTCCCCCGGCTGCGATCCCGACCTGCTCTTCGAATTCCTGCGCGGCGCGACGCTGCTGCGCGCTCTCACCCGCGGCGATGAGGACGGCGACCGATTCTGCCGCGAAACCGCCGCGGCCCTGGTCACCCTGGCCACTCACCACGAAAGTAGAAGATGAGAACTCCCTGTCGCCGCCTGCTCACCGCCGCGGCGGCCGTACTGCTGGTTCCCACCGCCATCGGCGGCGCACAGCCCGACTCCGCCGGGGCCGTCCTGGAGAACCGCGACATCGCCGATACCGCCGTCGCCCCCCCCCCCAGCACCGGCGGCGCCCCAACCCCCCCCGGCCCGCCCGGCGGCCGGCCCCCCCCCCCCCCCCCCCGCCGGC
>NZ_JARWOV010000136.1 GCF_029868855.1 Nocardia carnea
AAATCGCCCTTTCTGGGTGGGGCCCGCCCCTGGTCTGGAGCGACGGAGCGGGGGAGCGAAGCGGAGGAGCGGAGGAGTGAAGACCAGGGGTCACGAGGGCCCCACCCTCGAGCCGCGGAGCGGCTCCGAAATTACAGCCCGCCGCTTCACGGACGGTCTACTTCGAGACCACCTGTCAATAGGCACCCCACCCGCGCCACAGACGCCGACAACCCAGCGGAGGAGTGGAGGAGTGAAGAACGAGTCTACGGGCCAGCCAGATTCCGCGATGTTGGAGACGGCGCCGTGCCACAGGGCCCTGACACGGTCGACTGCGCTACCCGAGACACCCGCGGTGCTGGCCCTGCGGCATGCCGTCCGGGACTGGCTGGCGCGGTTCCGGCCCGCAGAATCGACCGTGGCTGTCGCCCTGTCGGGTGGGGCCGATTCGCTGGCCCTGACGGCCGCGGCGGTCGCCGAGGCGGCCGCGGTGGATGCGCTGGTCGTGGACCATCGGTTGCAGGCCGGATCGGACGAGGTCGCGGCGACGGCGGCGGCCACCGCGCGAGCGCTGGGCTGCCGGTCGGCGCGGGTCCTGCCGGTCGAGGTGAACGGTCCCGGTGGCATGGAGGCGGCCGCACGCTCCGCCCGCTACGGCGCGCTGGAACACGCGCGCGGCGAACTGCCGGTGCTGCTCGGTCATACGCTCGACGATCAAGCCGAAACCGTGCTGCTCGGACTCGGCCGCGGTTCCGGGGCACGCTCGATCCAGGGGATGGCGCCCTTCGACAGTCCCTGGGGCCGGCCGCTGCTGGACGTCCGGCGCGGGACCACCCGTCAGTTCTGCGCGGACCTCGGCCTGTCGCCCTATGAGGATCCACACAATCTGTCCCCGGAGTTCACCCGCGTCCGCCTGCGCACGGAAGTCCTGCCGCTGCTGGAGGATGTGCTCGGCGGTAGCGCGGCGGTCGCGCTGGCCCGGACCGCTGAACTGTTGCGCGAGGACAACAGCGCACTCGACGGATTCGCTGCCGAACTGCTGGTCCGGGCGGAATCCGCGGGTCCGGGCCTGTCCTGCGCGGTACTCGCCGACGCCGCCGCGGCGGTGCGGCGCCGGACCGTGCGGGCCTGGCTGCTGACCTGCGGGGTGCGAGTGGTGACGGGAGCGCATCTGCGGGCGGTGGACGATCTTGTGGTGAACTGGCACGGGCAGGGCGGGGTCGCGGTGAGTGGTGGCGAGCGGGGGACCAGGTTGGTCGTCGTCCGTGAGCATGGCAGGCTGACACTTGCCCGCGCGACCGGGTGAGCCGAAACCGAAGGGAAACCAGCTGACGTGTACGGGGACGATATCGCTTCGGTCCTGATCACCGAGGAACAAATCGAGGCCAAGGTCAGCGAGCTGGCCGAACTGATCTCCAAGCGGTACCCGGCCGATGCCCCGGAGGGGGATCTGCTGCTGGTGGGGGTACTCAAAGGCGCGATCTTCTTCATGACCGACCTTGCCAAGGCACTGCCCATCCCGACGCAGCTGGAGTTCATGGCCGTTTCGTCCTACGGTTCGTCGACCTCGTCCTCCGGCGTCGTGCGCATCATGAAGGACCTGGACAAGGACATCGCCGGCCGCAATGTGCTGATCGTCGAGGACATCATCGATTCGGGTCTGACGTTGTCCTGGTTGATGCGCAACCTCTCCACCCGCAATCCGGCCTCGCTCGAGGTGGTGACCCTGCTGCGTAAACCCGATGCGTTGCGCACCCAGGTCGAGGTGGCGAATGTGGGCTTCGACATCCCGAACGAATTCGTTGTGGGCTACGGCCTGGACTACGCCGAGCGCTACCGTGACCTGCCCTATATCGGCACCCTGCATCCGCGGGTCTACGGCGGCGAAGCCGAGTGAACACCTGACTACGGGCGGGGCGCATCCAATGGTAGGAACACACCACCGGTGCGCCCCGCAGAACAGGTCGGGCCAGGAGCGAGCCCGCCGACCGAACGTGTCCGACGGCGGCGCCTGAGGGGCCGAACCCCGCGGCGCCGCAGGCGCCGCAAAACAAACACAGATCAGGCGGGGATGGCGGGCGGTTCCGCGAAACCTCCGGCGACGGCCCGCTGGCCGAATTCCAGAATGGTCGGCCGGGTGTCGTCGGCCCGCCAGGCCACCGCGAGCTCGCACGGTGCGATCCCGGTGAGGGGCCGTGCGGTGAGGCCGGGCCAGCGGTACATCGGTACGTTGTTCTCGGCCAGCATGCAAAGACCCAGCCCCAGTCCGACGGCTTCCAGCCGGTCTTCCGGGGTGGCTGCTTCCGCACCGATCTTCGCGGCGCGGCCGCTGCGGGCATCGTTACCGAGCCAGAAATCGCGGACCGCGCCGGCTTCGGCGGGTAGCGCGATGAACGGTTCGTCGATCAGATCGGCGAAGTCGATCATCTCTTGACCGGCTCGTGGATGGTTCTCCGGGAGCAGGACCCAGCGCCGCTCGGTGCGCAGTACCTGCCAGCGGTAACGGTTGGGGTCGGGCAGCGGGAGCCAGACCAGCGCCAGATCGGCCTGGCGGCCGGACAGACCGCTGGACGGATCGGTCCAGGAGGCCTGGTGCAGCGCGAGCCGGTGGCCGCTGGCGCTTTCCAGATCGCTGAGCAGGCCGCGGCCCAGGTTCGATTGCAGGCCGACGCGCAGTACTTCGCCCGCTTCCTGCAACGACCCGTTGGTGGTCTCCCAGAGTTCCAGGATCTTGCGGGCGCCGCCCAGCAGTTCCTTACCCGCAACCGTGAGTGCGACGCTGCGCTGGTTGCGATCGAACAGGACCACATCGAGCTGACGTTCCAGCTGCCGGATCTGACGCGACAGGGTCGGTTGAGCGATGTGCAGCCGCTGAGCGGCGTTGGTGAAGTGCAGTTCCTCGGCGACGGCGACGAAATACCGCAGATCGCGCAAATGCGGGTCCATAGCACCTTGCTATCAGAATCGTTGCTGAATTTCCAGCCCTAATTTGTTCGGAAGGTCCGCATAGTGGCCTCGAAACAGTCGGCAGGTTTGTTAGTGACAGCTTATTCGGTGTCACGGTGATGTGCATCATCGGTTTCGCGCCGCACGGTCTGTGTGGCGGTCGCGGGCGATACGACGTAAAACGCTGGGGCGTTTCCGGTGGTAGAGGTCTTCATGGAATATGCGGTGCCCACCTCGGGTGATGAAGTCGCGGGACTGTGTGGTGCCGACCGCGGAAACGGATTTCGCGCGGCCTCTACCTGACTATGCACGTCAAGTGATATTGATCACAATAGTGTTTCGATGCGCGTTGGATGGCGCGGACGACAGCGCCGCGGCCCGTCACCCGGCGGACCGCGCCGCGTCCCGGCCGATCGGAGATCGGCGTCTCAGTCGTTGCGAATACGTTCCTCGTAGGCCTTGCGTTGCTCGGTGTCCACATCGTCGAGGAAGGTCTGCGCCGACCCCATCGAGCGACCCAGCGCGTCGCCCACCGACTGCGGCAGCAGGTTCACGAAAACCGACATGGCGCCCGCGGCTCGCGTAACCCGCGCCTTCGCCCTGGGTTTGGTGATGAGCCGGACCACCGCGGCGGCGATATCCTCCGGTTCGGCGGCGGGCAGGCCTTTGGGCGCGGCGACGCCGGACCCGAGTTCGGTCCTGGTCAGCGTCGGCAGTACGGAGGAGAATTCGACACCGGTACCGCGGTACTCCTCGCGCAAGGTATCGGTGAAACCCAATACCGCATGCTTGGAGGCGTTATAGGTGGCCAGGCCCGGGATATGGGTCTCGCCGGCCAGCGAGGCGATATTGATGATGTGCCCGCGCCGGCGCCCGAGCATCCGGGCCAACGCGATCTTCGACCCGAGGATCACGCCGTAGACGTTGATGTCCAGGATCCGGCGGGTGATCTGATCGGACTCGTCGACCAGCCGCCCGGTGGGCATGATCCCCGCATTGTTGATCAGAACGTCGATCGGACCGAGCTCGCGTTCCACATCGTCGAGGAAGGTCTCGAACGACACCTGATCGGTGACATCGAGCCGGCCGTAGTGGTCGAAATCGTAGTCGGTACCCGATTCCTTGACCGTTTTCTCGTCGATATCGCCGATCGCGATCTTCGCGCCCAGTTTCGCCAGCGCCACGGCGGTGGCCAGGCCGATCCCGCGTGCGCCGCCCGTGATCACGACAACCTTGCCGCGGATGGAATCACTCCTGGTCATTTGTCCCCCTTGAGGCGGAGCAGGGCGGGAAGGTCGATCCGGCGCATACCGCGCGCACCGGCCGCGCGCATGGCGCCCAGTCCGATCAGGATCTTGTTCAGGTCGTAGGGCATCCAGGTCAGTTCGCGTTCCTGTGTCGGCAGCAGCGGCGTGGTGATCGCCTTGGCCTTGCAGTATTTGCGCACCCCCTGGGCGCCGCCCCAGCGGGCGCCGACACCGGAATCTCCCCAGCCGCCCATCGGCAGTGCGAAGTTGAACAGATTCGCGAAAATATCGTTGATGTTGACTGCGCCGGCGTTCAACGCACGTGCGACCCGTTCACCCCGGGCCTTGTCACCGGTCCACACCGAGGCGGACAGACCGTAGACCGAATCGTTGGCCAGCCGGATGGCCTCGGCCTCGTCGGCCACCTTCATCACCGGCAGGGTCGGCCCGAAGGTCTCCTCGGTGATGCAGGACATGCTGTGGTCGACATCGACCAGGACCGTCGGTTCGAAGAACGTGCCCTCGCCGGTCCGTTTACCGCCGGTCAGGATTCTCGCGCCCGCGGCGACTGCTTCCTCGACATGGCGGGACACGATAGCCACCTGGCTTTCGTTCGCCATCGCGCCGACATCATTGCGCGGGATGCGATCGTCGCGACCCTGGCGCAGGGATTTGACGTTCGCAGTCAGTTTGACGACGAATTCGTCGTAGACCGGCGCCTCGACGTAGACCCGTTCCACCGATATGCAGACCTGGCCGGAATTGAACATGCCGCCGAACGCGATACCGTGCGCGGCGCGATCGAGATCGGCGTCGGCGAGCACGATCGCCGGATCCTTACCGCCCAGCTCCAGGCTGTAGGGAATCATGCGGGCGGCGCAGGCGGCGGCGATCCGGCGGCCGGTGGCGCTGGAGCCGGTGAACTGGATGTAGTCGGCGTTGTCCACCACCGCCGCGCCGGTCGCGCCCGCTCCGGTGACGACGGAGAACACCGGGGGTGCGCCGACCTCGGACCAGCCACGGGCAAGTTCGAGGGCCGACAGCGGGGTGACCTCGGACGGTTTCAAGATCACTGCGGCCCCGGCCGCCAGCGCCGGGATCACATCGAGGATCGGCATGGCCAGCGGGAAATTCCACGGCGTGATCACCCCGACGACCGGATACGGTTCGAATACCGTGGTCAGCCGTTTCACCCGGGCGAGCGGGCTGTGCGGGGAAGGATGCTCATCGGCCAGGAATTTGGGTGCGCGTCGCGCGTAGTAGCCGATCAGATCGCTGCCGAAGATCGGATCGATGAGGGCGTCCACCCGGGGCTTGCCGGTTTCGGATTGGAGCACATCGGCGAGCGACTCGGTGTTGTCGATAATCCAGTCCTGCAGCTTCAACAGCCACTCTTTGCGCCCGTTCGCGCCGATGGCAGCCCATTCGCGCTGGTGCTCGCGTAGTTCGGCGATCCGCGCGGCGACCTGCTCGGCCGGAGTGTCGGGAACGCTGCCGACTGTTTCGCCGGTCGCGGGGTTGAGGACCCGGATATCCGCGTCCGGGGGCCGGCTCGTCGCGGGCTCGGTATCGGGTCGTTCCGATTCGGTATTGGTCACTGCTGTTCTCCCACTGCGTCGTGCTGAACCGCTGGTGGCCGATCACAGTAGATCAGCGCACGGCACCGATCGTGACACAATTCATCGGTAACTGCCTCAGCATCTCACAGATGTGGGCAGCATGTCCGGGGTCACCGCGCCCGGTCGCGGCGTCCCGATAGTGAGTGGTTACAGATTTTCCCGAGCCAGCCGGCGCAGTGGCGGTTCGGTGGCGGGTGGGACTCGCCGGTCGGGTAACTCCGTCAACAGGGCGGTGGTCGCCTCGGCCACCGCGGCCACTGCCTTGTCCACCGCGGGTTTCGTCGCCGAACTCAGCCCGGACAGGCCACCGACCTTGCGCACATACTGCAGTGCGGCGGCGTAGATCTCCTCCTCGGTGGCGGCGGGTTCCAGACCTCGCAAGACGGTGATATTTCTACACATGAATGCACATTAGCGCCGGAACCAGCGCCATGACAGGACAAGCCGGAAATGTGAAAACACATTGACCGGACCGGCGTCGGACGAGCGTCCTACACTCACGGTATGGCTGCTGCCGGATTGCCCACGCCGACCCCCTTCCCCTATCCGGAGCTCGACAAGCGCGAGGAAGACCATTGGTCCGGCGCGCAGATCGACGATGACCGCCTGCGGGCATTGTCGCTGGGCGCCTTCTACTCGGCGCGCTGGGACGCTTTCCACGACGCGCTGCTGCTCGGCCCCGAACGCGACCATCCGCTGGGTGACCGGCGCGAACTGGCCATCGACACCCTCACCGGAGCCTGGGGAATCACCGACGGTACCGAGGCCCGGGCCTCGATGGAGCAACTCCTCGAAGGTATGCACGCTCCGCTCTACGCCCTGGTCCACCCGCTGGTGACCGCATCGCTGAACGCCAGCGAACGGGACCGCTTCGGTGAGCGCGCCGACCGGCACCGTGCTTTCCTCCGGCAGGTCGCCTCGTTCCGCGGTATCGACAATTCCGAGGCCCTGGTCCGCGACTACGACATCTGGTCCCAAGCGATCAAAATCGGATTCACCGATCACCTGTCCCGGCCCTTGCCCGCCGATATCCACGCCTGGGATCTGGCGCGGGTGGTCGCGGTTGCCCGGATGGCCTATACGGCCGGCTATATCGAAGCGGATGTCGCCTGGGATTATCTCGCCCGCGCGCTCCCGCTGGCCCAGCGCAAATACCGCAACTGGCGCCAGTTCGGCGACGCCTATCTCACCGGCTGGACCTACTGGCAGGCCTGTGAAGACCTGGCCGAGCTCAAGGACGGCGGGGTGGACCGCCGCCTCGAATTGCTACGACTATGGCTACGCCCTACCAGCCCTTGGCGTCGTATAGACCTGGTGTAGTCCGGTAGTACGCCGGGCTCCGGGCCTTCAGGCCTGATCGGCCAGCCATTCCTCGAAGGTGGTCGGGGCGAGGCGCGCGTTTTCGCCCGGCAACAGTACGTTCCCGGCCATCTCGGGACCGAAGATCGAGGCCCACGTCGGTACGAGGTCGACGGCGTGCCCGCGGGCGTGGTTGGTGCGCCGGGCCATATCGACGAGGTCCTGGGTTCCGGGTCCGGCGATCTCGATGTACCGGCCCTGTGGTGCGCCCGCCGCCGTCTCGGCCAATATGCCGGCCACATCGCCGGGGGCGATCGGCTGTACGAGCAGCGGGGCGATGGTGGCGACACCGTCCTGTTCGGTCCACCCGCTCACCATGGCTGCGAAATCGTGGAACTGCGTGGCGCGGACGATCGTCCACGGCACCCGGCCCTCGGTGACCAGTCGTTCTTGTTCGCGTTTCCCGGCATAGTGCGCGTTGCCCGCCACCCGGTCCACCCCGACGATCGAGAGCAGTACGTGGTGGCCCACTCCGGCGCGTTCCTCGGCGGCGAGCAGATTCTGCGTCGCGGTGCCGAACCAGGCGACGGCTTCATCCCGGTCGGTGGCCGTGCAGTTGGTCGTATCTATGACGGCGTTCACGCCGGTCAACGCGGCATCGAGCCCTTCGCCGCGCAACAGGTCCACCCCGAGTGCGCGGCTGATCGGCACGACCTCGTGGCCGGCTTCCCGCAGTGCGGCCACGGTCAGTGACCCGATGTTTCCGGTGGCTCCCGCAACGGCGAATCGTGAGGTCATGGAGTGTCCCTTCCTGGGCATGAGTGTTTCGCCAAGATATCTCGGACTAAATAGATCCGCAATGTCTTGGATAGAATCGCCGATATGAAACTGCCGGTGAGTACGGAATGGCTGCTGCACTGCGCGACCTCGCTGGCACAGCTCGAAACGGGAGTGACTGCCTCGGCCGCCCAGCTTGCGCAATACTTCGATCTGCCGGCGCCCTACCTGGCCAAACAGCTACAGAGCTTGGTCAGGGCCGGCCTGCTGAACGCGACAACCGGCCCGCGCGGGGGCTTCCGCCTGGCCCGGCCCGCGTCGGAGATCACGCTGCTGCAGATCGTGGAAGCGATCGACGGTGGCGCGTCGCCTTATGAATGCCGGGAGATCCGGCAGCAGGGCCGGGGTGCCCTGCCGGCAGAGCAGTGCCGCGAACCCTGTCTCCTGGCGGTGAAGATGGCCGAGGCGCACGAGGCATGGCGGAGTAGCTTGGCCGCGACTTCGCTCGCCGAATTGGTGGGCGAACTACCGGAGTGGGCTCCCGAACGCACCCGCCGTCGTCTCACGGGCGCGCCCTGACCGCGCCGACCTGCCCGGCCCGTCGAGAAGGATGTCCAGGGGACTCGACCCCTGCCCTTCTCGCCGGGCCGAGCCGGTCAGATGCCCGGCAGGGAACGCAGGATGCCGCGGCCGTAGCGCTGGAACTGGGTGTCGTCGACCATTCCCAGCGAGTGCCGTTCGACCAGCAGTTCCCATTCGGAGTACAGCTGCGCGACGCTCGGATCGGCCGGTCCCGCCGAACCGTCCAGAGCGACCAACCGGACGGCGAAATTGATGGCGTAGGTCATCCGCTCGGTATCGGCCCGATCCAGCCCGGTGAAGCACGTCGTCGTGTTGCCGTCGCGCACCTCGATGACGGGACGACGGTCCGCATCACGCAGGCCGCCTGCCATCGAACCGGGTTCCTCCGTGGCCCGCGCCATCATGATCATCGGGATCGGCAGATCGTGGGCGTAGGGCTCGTCCGTGCTCAGCGACGCCAGGAGCAGGCGTTTCGTGGTGACCGTGAGCAGGCATGGGTCGTCGCCGCCGACCGGTGGGTGGGCGATGACATACGCGGTCTCGAGCACGTACTCGTCACCGTCGACGAGGCTGTGCAGATCGTGCAGGGCTGCTTCGCCGCGCCCGGTGACCGACATCCGCCCCACGGCCCGGTCGACGTCCGCGCGGACGGGGCCCCGCTCCGTGACCTCGGGGGCCGGCGGATTCAGTGCCGGGGCGGAGATATCGATGCGCTGCGCGGCCAGGATCTGGTCGTTGATCCGCGAGACGATCCCGGCGGCGGCGGGTACATCGTGCTCGGCGATCAGCACCGGCAGCGGTGTCCGGTCGGCGGGCACTCCGACCAGTACCGGGGTCGGATAACGCAGGTAGATCTCGATGACCACCGCATCGTCGGCGCGCCGGCTGAGCCGCACCTCCAGCAGGTCGGTGACCGCCACATCGAGCACGCGCTCGCCATCGGTCTCGGTATCTCCGTCGGCTTCGGGGCGAAGGACTACCAAACGTCCTGCACCGTGCCGAACTATTGCTGTGGGTGTCCGTAACTCGACTATGTCCATACCCCCTGCGCTCGGGTCGTACGTCGATCATCATCGGTCGGGCGTGCCATGATTGTGATCACTACGAGATATCACAGACCACGACGCCGGGAACCACCGTGGTTTTCCGGCCGTTTACCTGTTGAACTGCATCACCAGCCGAACTCCTTGCTTGCGATAAGTCAGGAAGCGCGATGTATCGAGTAGACCGTACGCGGTAACGTGGCATGTCCGCATCCGAATCCGCCCACCGGGCGGTGCGCGGATGTGGGTTGCGCCGCTCGAGACCGACGCATCGCTAGGCAAAACGCGGAGACGCCTGAAAGGACTGGCCGCCCGGCCGACGCTCTATGAACCGCAAGACAGTGTTTCGCACCCTGGCGATAATCGCGGGCATTCTGCTCGTGATCTATCTGTTCAGTTACTTCGGCAACGACACCCGCGGCTGGCAGAGCGTCGATACGTCGGTGGCCCTCAACCAGCTGAACGACAAGGCGAACGTCACCCACGTTCAGATCGATGATCGCGAACAACAGTTGCGGATCGAGCTGAAGAACGGGAACGAGGCCACCGAGGGCCAGAACAAGATCATCGCCAAATATCCCGGCGGTAGTGACACCTCCTCGCAGGTATTCCAGGCCGTGCAGAATTCCGGCGCGCCGTACAACACGGTCGTCAAACAGGAGAGCTGGCTCACCCAGATCCTGCTGTTCGTGCTGCCGATGGTGATCCTGCTCGGCCTGTTCATCTTCGTGATGTCGCGGATGCAGGGCGGTGGCCGCGGCGGCATGATGGGCTTCGGTAAATCCAAAGCGAAACAGCTGTCGAAGGATATGCCCAAGACCACTTTCGCCGATGTCGCCGGCGCCGACGAAGCGGTCGAGGAGCTCTACGAGATCAAGGACTTCCTGCAGAATCCGGTGCGCTACCAGGCGCTGGGCGCCAAGATCCCGAAGGGCGTACTGCTCTACGGTCCGCCCGGGACGGGTAAGACCCTGCTCGCGCGGGCCGTCGCCGGCGAAGCCGGGGTGCCCTTCTTCACCATCTCCGGCTCGGATTTCGTGGAGATGTTCGTCGGTGTCGGCGCTTCCCGCGTGCGCGACCTGTTCGAGCAGGCCAAACAGAACAGCCCCTGCATCATCTTCGTCGACGAGATCGACGCGGTCGGCCGCCAGCGCGGCGCCGGACTCGGTGGCGGGCACGACGAACGTGAGCAGACCCTCAACCAACTGCTGGTCGAGATGGACGGTTTCGGCGACCGCACCGGAATCATCCTGATCGCCGCCACCAACCGTCCCGATATCCTGGACCCCGCACTGCTGCGCCCGGGCCGATTCGACCGGCAGATCCCGGTCAGCAACCCCGACCTGGCCGGCCGCCGGGCGATCCTGCGGGTGCATTCCCAAGGCAAGCCGATCGCGCCGGAAGCCGATCTCGACGGCCTGGCCAAGCGCACCGTCGGTATGTCCGGTGCCGATCTCGCGAACGTCATCAACGAAGCCGCGCTGCTCACCGCCCGCGAGAACGGCGCCACGATCACCGGCGACGCGCTCGAGGAATCGGTCGACCGGGTGATCGGCGGACCGCGCCGCAAGAGCCGGATCATCAGCGAACACGAGAAGAAGATCACCGCCTACCACGAAGGCGGTCACGCCCTGGCGGCGTGGGCTATGCCCGATATCGAGCCGGTCTACAAGGTGACGATTCTGGCCCGCGGCCGGACCGGTGGTCACGCGATGACCGTGCCGGAGGACGACAAGGGCCTGATGACCCGGTCCGAGATGATCGCCCGGCTGGTCATGGCCATGGGTGGTCGCGCGGCCGAGGAACTGGTGTTCCACGAGCCCACCACGGGTGCGTCCTCCGATATCGACCAGGCAACCAAGATCTCGCGGGCGATGGTCACCGAATACGGTATGAGCGCGCGCCTCGGCGCCGTCCGCTACGGCCAGGAGCAGGGCGACCCGTTCCTCGGCCGGTCCATGGGCACCGCCTCGGACTATTCGCACGAGGTCGCGGGCGCGATCGACGAGGAGGTCCGCAATCTCATCGAGGCCGCGCATACCGAGGCCTGGTCGATCCTCAGCGAATACCGCGATGTGCTCGACGAGTTGGCCACCGCCCTCCTGGAGCGCGAAACCCTGCACCGCAAGGATCTGGAAGTCATCCTGAGCGCGGTGCAGAAGCGACCGCGCATCACCGCGTTCAACGACTTCGGTGATCGGGTGCCGTCGGACAAACCGCCGGTGAAGACACCGGGCGAACTCGCGGCCGAACGCGGTGAGCCCTGGCCGCCGGAACCGAAGGTGCCCGCGGGTATCGCCCCCGGGGATTCCGCGGGCACGGGTGGCCTGCCGCAGCCCGCGGGCTACCCGGGTGCACCCGTCGCACAGCCCGGATATGGGCAGCCGCCGACCGGTTACCCCGCTCCGCAGCAGCCCGCACCCGTCTATCCGCGTGGTGCCACGCAGGGGTCGCGTCCGGATTACGGTGCTCCCGCCGGCTGGTCGGCCCCGGGCTGGCCGCCGCGGGAACAGCCGCAGTCGCCGCCGGCCGACCGCGGCTACGGCGGCCCGGCGCCCGACCAACCGCGCCCTGCGCATCCGGACCCGAACTCCGGCGCACACCGCGGCGAAGGCTCCACGCCGCCGTACGACCGCGGCCAGGGCGATCCCGGTTACGGTTCCGGCGAGGAGTCCGGCCGTGGCGGTACGCACTCCTGGGACAGCCCGAACGGTCGGCAGTAGACAGGCGCCGATTACGCTCGGACGGGATCGGCGCCCGGTCATTACTGCCGCGCCCGGATTGTGGAGGTGTCCTCGAATGTCGGCCAATCAGCAGACCAACGGCCATACGACCGGTATCCCCGCCGAACTGGGCGAGACCGGCGGTCCGGTGCCGGAGCTGATCGCCCGGCATACCGGAAAGCAGTTCGATCAGCAGCGTGCCGAGGCCGCGGTCCGGGAGTTGCTGCTCGCGGTGGGCGAAAACCCCGACCGGCCGGGGCTGGTGGATACGCCCGCGCGGGTCGCGCGGGCCTACCGGGAAATGTTCGCCGGGTTGTACGTGGAACCCGACGCAGTGCTGAACACCACCTTCGACGAAGAGCATCAAGAGCTGGTGCTGGTTCGCGATATCCCGATGTATTCGACCTGTGAGCACCATCTGGTGTCGTTCCACGGTGTCGCGCACGTCGGATATATCCCGGGACCGCACGGCCGGGTGACGGGATTGTCGAAACTGGCCCGGCTGGTCGATCTGTACGCCAAGCGCCCCCAGGTGCAGGAACGGCTGACCAGTCAGATCGCCGACGCGGTGATGCGCAAACTGGATCCGCGCGGCGCGATCGTGGTGGTGGAGGCCGAACATCTGTGCATGGCCATGCGCGGGATCCGTAAACCCGGGGCCAGCACCACGACCTCCGCGGTCCGCGGACTGTTGCAGACCAATTCGGCCTCGCGCTCCGAGGCCCTCGACTTGATTCTGCGCAAGTGAGCGATCAGCGTTCTGCCGCCGCCCCCACCCTGACCGGTGTGGTGCCCCGGCCGGGGGTGCAGCCGCGGCCGGGGCGATCGTGTGTGGTGATGGGCATCGTGAACGTCACCAGCGATTCGTTCTCCGACGGCGGGCGCTATCTGGACCCGGACCGCGCCGTCGAACACGGGGTCCGGCTCTACGAGTCCGGTGCCGACATCGTCGACGTGGGCGGTGAATCGACCCGGCCGGGAGCGGTGCGGGTCGATCCGGAAACCGAGGTCGAACGGGTGGTCCCGGTGATCACCGGGCTGGTCGCGGCCGGGGTGCCCACCAGCGTCGACACCATGCGCGCCGCGGTCGCGGAAGCGTCCATCGCGGCGGGGGTCTCGGTGATCAACGATGTATCGGGCGGGCGGGCGGATCCCGCCATGGCCGAGGTGGTCGCCGCCGCCGATATTCCGTGGATTCTCATGCACTGGCGGGCTGCCGCCGATTACCGGCACACCGGCCCGGCCGACCACTACGACGATGTCGTGGCCGAAGTGCGGGCAGAACTCGGGGTCCAGGTGCGCCACGCGGTTGCCGCGGGCGTGGACCCGGCCCGGATCGTCCTCGACCCCGGTCTGGGTTTCGCCAAGAACGCCGAGCACAATTGGGCGTTGCTGAGCGCGCTGGATCGTTTCGTCGCGGACGGCTTTCCGGTGCTTATCGGGGCCTCGCGGAAACGTTTCCTGGGTACGCTGCTGGCCGATAACGCCGGTCCGCGGCCGCCTGCCGGGCGGGAAACCGCCACCGCAACGATTTCGGCGCTGGCGGCCTGGCACGGTGCGTGGGGGGTCCGGGTGCACGATGTACGCGGTTCGCAGGACGCGATCGCGGTAACCGACGCCTGGCGCCGCGCGGTGGCGAAGGGAGATACGCGGTGAACGCCCGGGCCGGGGACCGGATCGAACTGCGCGGCCTGCGGGTTTTCGGCTACCACGGTGTTTTCGAGCACGAACGCCGGAACGGGCAGGAGTTCGTCGTCGATCTCACCGTCTGGACCGATATCTCCGCGGCCGCCGACACCGACGATCTCGCTCGAACCGTGGACTACGGCGCCCTCGCGGATCTTGCCGTGACGATCGTTCAGGGACCTCCGCGGAACCTGATCGAGACCGTTGCCGCGGAAATCGCCGACCGGGTACGCGCTGTTCCCGGAGTCGCCGATGCCGAGGTCGTACTGCACAAACCGAGCGCGCCGATTCCGCATACTTTCGCCGATGTCCGTGTGGTGACCGCGGGCCGCCGGGGGCAGGGGTCCGAATGACGCGTGCGGTGTTGTCCATCGGTTCGAACATGGGAGACCGGCTCGGGCTGTTACGTGGTGTCGTCGCCGGATTCGGTGCACGGGTCCGTGCGGTCTCACCGGTGTACAGCACCGCCCCCTGGGGCGGCGTGGAACAGGACGATTTCCTCAACGCCGTACTGGTCGTCGAGGATCCGGCATACGACTGCCGCGCCTGGCTGATGCACGGGCAGCGGCTCGAACAGGCAGCCGGCCGGAAGCGAACGGTGCGCTGGGGTGCACGCACCCTGGATGTGGATATCGTGACCTGCGCCGAAACTGTGGCCGGGGAATTGCGACCCTGCCGCAGCACCGACCCCGACCTGACCCTGCCGCATCCGCGGGCGCACGAACGCGCCTTCGTTCTGGTTCCGTGGCTGGACGTTGAACCCGAGGCCGTGCTGGACGTCGCGGATACCGGATACCGGGTGCGGGATCTGCTGTCGAAGCTGGACGCGGGCGAGGTCGCGGGGGTTCGCCGCACCGACTTCACCCTGACCTCCGCCGCGGGAGCCGCACCATGACCTTCGGGGGCAGCGATAAGAACACCCGCGGCAACGGCGGGGACGACGGCGATATGAAGCTGAAACCCACCCGTATCCGGGAGTTGCTGGCCAATATCGCGATCGCGGCCGTTATCGCCTGGGTGGCCACCCGGCTCGCCTACGGGAGTTTCCCGCCGATCTCCACCATCGCGGGGGCGTCCCTGTACCCGGTCGCTGCCCTCGAGGCGGCGCTCGGCTTCTATATCCGCACCCGGGTGAGCAACAGCCAGATCGGTGCCGACCAGCGCCAGCTGCATCCGATCACGGTGGCTCGCGCCTTGGCGCTGGCGAAGGCGTCCGCGCAGGTGGGTTCGCTGGTGGCCGGCGTTTGGCTGGGGTTCCTGCTCTGGATTTTCCCGCAGCGTGGCGATCTCCGGGCCGCCGACGCGGACTATCCGGGCGCCCTGATCGGCTGCGGTGCGGGTATCGCGCTGGCCGTCGCGGCACTGTGGCTGGAACATTGCTGCCGGGCCCCGGACGACCCCACCGACGAGCCCGCGCCATCCTAGACCTCTTCGTGATGGATCACGCCCATTCTGACCTGGGCGCGTCCGGCTTTCCCGATTACTCTTGCGGGCATGGTGTCACCGTCCCGCAGTAGTTCTTCCGTGCGCAGCCGGGAAGATGTGGGCAAACTGTTCCTCGGCGGCCTGGTGCTGCTCGGGGTGGTGGCCAGTGTTTTTCTGGTACTCAGCGATAGCCTGCAGCTCATCCGGGTGGGGCTGGTGGTTGCCCTGTGGGCGGCGGTACTGGGGGCGTGGGCGGTGAGCCGGTATCAGGTCAAGGTCCGGGATCTGCGCCGCGCCTATGAACGGGAACTGGAGCGCGAGATCCATGCGCGCCGCGAACACGATCTCGGAGTCGAGGCGCGGGTGCGTGCGGAGGTGGGCACCGACGCGGCCGAGATGGCCGCGCTGCGGGCCGAGCTCGCGGTGTTGCGCCGCCAGCTCGAACGGCTCTTCGACGGCGAGCTTCCGCCGGAGCGTCCCGCGCTGCGGGCCGCGTCCTTCCGCATCCAGGAGCTACCCAGCGCGCAGGACCGGGCCGGGTTCGTGCCGGCCTGGCCGCTCCCCGAAGAAGGCGAGCGCCGCGCGGTCGACGCCTGGGCCAACGCCGCGGCGAGCTGGTCGCATGCGGCGGACGGCTGGGCCGACGCCGGGGAAGCAGCGGAATCGAGCGCCGACACCGGGGAACGCAACCCGGTCACCCCGGTCTACGAAAGCGATCATCCCGGCCGGCCCCGGTTCGCCGGCCCCGACGATGCCCCCATCACGGCCGAAACGGCGATCGTGCGCCTCGACGATGAACCGGCGCCGAGCGGAGCGGGGCCGGAGCTCGAGGGTCCGAGCTGGGCCGATGCGTTCACCGAGGTCCACGACGCCCTGGGAGTACCCGGTGACGAGAGTCCCGGTCCGCCGTATCCCGTCGAATTCGAACAGGTCCCGCCCAGGCCCGAGCCGGTCCACGGCCCGCCCGCACCGCCCCGCCTTGCCGCCCCCGAGCCCGAACCGTCCAAGTCACCCGCGCCGGCGAAAGCCCGGCAGAACACCCGTGCCCCGGGCAAGCTGTCCCCGCGGTCGGTCAATTCCCGCCGCCGCCGCACCCAGGCCGACCCGGCCGGTTCGCGCAGGTTGTCGGTGGCCGAGATCATGGCGAACCTGCGCCGGGAAGAAGAGCAGCGCAGCTCCTGAAGTGCGGTGCAGATCACCCGGTGCGCCCATGGCGCATCGGCGGACACGAGACCTATCCTCGATGCGTAACGTCCGGTACCCGCAGCGCGGGACTGGAACGACTTTTCGAGAGGACACTGTTGACCTCGCCACGCGTGACTCCTGGTAATCCGGCCGCGAGTGGTGATCCGGCGCCCGCACGCCTGACGGTAGGAATCGTTTCGGCGGGACGCGTGGGATCCGCACTCGGTGCCGCGCTCGAACGCGCCGGACATGTGGTGTTCGGTGTCGCCGCCATCTCCGATGCCTCGGTGCACCGGGCCCGTACCCGCCTGCCCGAATCCCGGATCCTCCCGGTGGAGGAGGTGGCCGCCCGTAGCGAACTGCTCATCTTGGCGGTCCCGGACGCCGAACTGGCCGGTTTGGTGCGCGGACTGGCGAGCGCGCGGACGGTGCGGCCGGGCACGATCGTGGCGCATACGTCGGGCGCGAACGGTATCGCGGTCCTGGCGCCGCTGCAGGAGGCCGGTGCGCGACCGCTGGCAATCCATCCGGCGATGACCTTCACCGGCCACGACGAGGATTTGTCCCGGCTGGCCAACGCCTGTTTCGGGATCACCGCCGCGGACGAGATCGGGTACGCCATCGCGCAGTCGCTGGTGATCGAGATGGGCGGGGAACCGGTTCGGGTGGCCGAGGAACAGCGCACCCTCTATCACGCCGCGCTGGCCCACGGCAGCAACCACCTGGTCACCCTGGTACTCGACGCCGTGCAGGCCCTGCGCGAAGCACTGGCCGGTCCTGGGCTGCTCGGCCAGCAGACCATCGACGACCAGCCCAACGGCCTGCCCGAACGGCTGCTCGCGCCGTTGGCCTCGGCGGCGCTCGACAATGCGCTGCGCCGCGGCCAGGCCGCGCTGACCGGCCCGGTGGCCCGCGGGGATACCGCCGCCGTCGCCGCGCATCTCGAGGCCTTGACCGCGGCCGATCCACAGGTGGCTGCCGGGTATCGGGCGATGTCGCGGCGTACCGCTGAACGAGCCCAAGCCCCCGACGAACTTCGTGAACTGCTGGAGGAGCACCGATGACGCGATACCTGCGCTGCGGCCTCCGCGGATCGCACGCACCGGCTTCGAAGGAGGCAGCATGACGGATCAGACCCTGCGCGGCGCCTACCGCGCCGGCGAATTGACCGTGCAGCACGACCCGGCCGTGCTCGGCAAGGTGATCCGCGCATTGCGCCGCTCCGGCCGGACCGTCGGGCTCGTACCCACCATGGGTGCCCTGCACGAAGGCCACCTGGAACTGGTCCGTCGAGCCAAGCGCACCAACCAGGTCGTGGTCGTCTCGATTTTCGTCAACCCGCTGCAATTCGGCGCGAACGAGGATCTCGACAGCTACCCGCGCACCCTCGACGCGGATGTCGAACTACTCCGCACGGAGGGTGTCGACCTGGTGTTCGCCCCGAGCGCTGCGGATATGTATCCCGACGGCCCGCGGACCACGGTGCAGCCCGGTCCGCTCGGCGCGGAGCTGGAGGGCGGTTCCCGGCCGACCCATTTCGCCGGCATGCTCACGGTGGTGGCGAAACTGCTGCAGATCGTTTCCCCGAACGAGGCCTTCTTCGGCGAGAAGGACTATCAGCAGCTGGCGTTGATCCGGCAGATGGTCCGCGATCTGAACTTCGACGTGAAGATCGTCGCGGTGCCGACGGTCCGCGAAGCGGACGGTCTGGCGCTGTCTTCGCGCAACCGCTATCTCGACCCTGCTCAGCGCGAACTCGCGACCACCTTGTCGGCCGCCCTCCTGGCCGGCGCTCGTTCCGGAGCCGTGGGCGGGCAGGCCGTGCTGGATGCGGCGCACTCGGTTCTGGCCGCAGCCCCCGATATCGAACTGGACTATCTGGAACTCCGTGCCGCGGATCTGGGACCGGCCCCGGAAGCAGGTAACGCCCGCCTCCTGATCGCCGCCCGCATCGGTAGCACCCGTTTGATCGACAATGCCGCCGTCCAGCTCGGCGTGCAGTTGGACGGCCACCCCGACGCGGATACGTCGCCCGCTCGGAGCGCCGGTAGTACCGCAGGAGCCGGACAATGAGCATCTGTGTGGCCGAGACTCCCGCCACCGCCCGGCACCGGGACGCGCTGTTCCGCGAAAGCGACGATCAGAACCGTCCTGCGCCACCCCCGGAGACATTCGTGAGCCGGCCACCCGTGCTCGGATCCGCCGTTGCCACTTCAGGACGGCTCACCCCCATGGGCGGGGCCCGCCCCTGGTCTGGAGCGACGGAGCGGGGGAGCGCAGCGGAGGAGCGGAGGAGTGAAGACCAGGGGTCACGAGGGCCCCACCCTCGAGCCGCGGAGCGGCTCCGAAATTACAGCCCGCCCCTTCGCGGAAGGTCTATCTCGAGACAGGGGACAACCGGCCCCCGGCCCGCGCCGCCGAATGCGGCGCAAATAAGCACAGAAGGGCGACAGTGATGTTGCGGACCATGATGAAGTCGAAGATCCACCGGGCCACCGTGACCCATGCCGATCTGCATTACGTCGGATCGGTGACCGTGGACCAGGATCTGCTGGACGCCGCCGATCTGCTCGAGGGTGAGCAGGTGTGCATCGTCGATATCGACAACGGGGCCCGGCTCGAGACCTACGTGATCGCCGGTGAGCGCGGTTCCGGGGTGATCGGTATCAACGGTGCCGCCGCCCATCTGGTGAATCCGGGTGATCTGGTCATTCTCATCGCCTACGGGATGATGGACGAGGCCGAGGTGCGCGAATACGACCCGAAGGTGGTGTTCGTGGATTCGCGCAACCGGGCGGTCGAGCTGGGTTCGGACCCGGCGCATGCGCCGGAGGGCTCGGATCTGATCAGCCCCCGCAATCTGTCGCTGGTCTGAGCGCCGACGGCAATCGGATGCTGCTGACTCTCGACGTCCGCACCACCAGCACCGTCATCGGGCTGATGAACGGCACCGATTCCGGGCCGAACCTGGTGCGGCACTGGCGAATCCACACCAATCCGCTTCATACCGCAGACGAATTCGCCATGAATCTGCGCGGTCTGGTGGGTGCCGATCTCGACGCGGTGACCGGTATCGCAGGCCTGTCGACCATGCCGCCCATGCTGCGGGAAATGCGGTCGATGCTGGATCGCTACTGGCAGCACGTACCGCATGTGCTGGTGGAGCCCGGGGTGCGGACCGGTATCCCGCTGCTGGTCGACAACCCGAAAGAGGTCGGGGCGGACCGGATCGTCAACAGTCTCGCGGCCTATCACGAATACGGCACTGCTTCGATCGTGGTGGATTTCGGAGTGTCGATCTGCGTCGACCTGGTATCGGCGAAGGGTGAGTTCCTCGGAGGCGTCATCGCGCCGGGGGTGGAGATCGCGACCGAGGCACTGATCGAACGGGCCGCGTTGCGGCGGGTCGAGCTGACCCGGCCGAGGTCGGTGGTAGGCAAGAACAGTGTCGAATGTATTCAGGCCGGCGCCGTATTCGGTTTCGCCGGGCTGGTGGACGGCCTGGTCGACCGGATCCGCGACGACGTCGACGGTTTCTCCGGTGACGATATCGCCGTGGTGGCGACGGGACCGGCGGCGCCGTTGATCCTGGACGAATCCGAGACCATCGAGCATCACCTGCCGCATCTGACGCTGACCGGCCTGCAGCTCGTCTACGAACGTAACCAGCGGCGTAGCCGCGGCTGAGGTCGCACCTGGTCGAAGTCGCGGCCGGAAAATACGCCGTGGCGCTCGAGCGCGCCGATATGTGACGTATTCCGCTGGGCCGGGTGTGGCCGTGGCGGGTCCGGATTGCTAAGCTCGCCGTGTGCTGTTCCGCATGCGTACCCAGGAGTGTTGTCGAGGCTGATTCGCCTCGACCGTTCGAGGCATCCCGAATTCCTCGTTCGTTCCCATTTCTCCTGGAGATGCGCAGATGCGTTCCCCTGTTCTTTCTTCCGTAGTCCGGCCGTCGACTCGTGATTCCGCCGCCGCGGCGGCGAACCCGATTCCCGACCGCCCGATCGCACCGGCGTTGCCCACCCGGCTGCGTCCCGCGGATCTGTTACGGCTGACCGACGAGACCGGTGAAGATGTGCTCGCCGGCCGATACGATCATCTGCTTCCGGAGGGCGGCCGCTGGCCGGCGGTGGACCGCTGGGCGACACGGCTGGCCGCCGACGACGAGGTCGATATCTGGCTGATCAGCTGGACACCGGAAAAATCCACGAAACTGCACGATCATGCCGGTTCGCTCGGTGCGCTGACCGTGCTCAGCGGCGCGCTCGCGGAGTATCGCTGGAACGGATCCGAACTGCGGCATCGGATCCTGGCGGCGGGTGATCAGGCCGCTTTCCCGATCGGCTGGGTGCACGATGTCGTCCGTGCTTCCGACCGGATCGCGGTCTCCGGGTATTCCGATCCCGGGCCGCTGGATCCGACGCTGAGTGTGCACGCCTATTCGCCCCCGCTGACCGCCATGTCCTATTACGAGGTGACCGGTCACGGCAGCCTCCGACGTACCCACACCGTCCTCACCGACCAGCCCGAAGGTGATCTCTGATGCCGTCGATGACCATCGACCAAATGCTCGACAACGCCCGGTCCCAGCTGCGGCGGATCCAGCCCGTCGAACTACCGGCCGCCCTTGCGCGGGGCGCGATCCTGGTGGATATCCGCCCCGCCGCGCAGCGCACCGTCGAGGGAACGCTGCCCGGCGCGCTGGTGATCGAACGGAATGTGCTGGAGTGGCGGCTGGATCCGAGCAGTTCGGCCCGGCTGGCGCTGGCCACCGATCATGATGTCGAGTGGATCGTGGTGTGCTCGCAGGGCTACACGTCGAGTCTGGCCGCGGCCTCGTTGCGTCAATTGGGATTGCATCGCGCGACCGATCTGGTCGGCGGTTACCAGGCTCTGGTAGCCGCGGGTATGCGCACGGTCGCGACCGGGGCCGAGCACTTCACCAGGGAAGTCCGTTCGCTCGCGGTTCTCTGAATTTCTCCGGGCTACGGCGAATAGATCCGGAGCGCAATACTTTTCCGTGCCGTCGTCGTCTCGGCGGAATTTCCTAAGCAACCAAATGGTCTATTTTCGGGGACGGGCCGCGCATGCCCGTGCCGATTCCATATGGCGCGGTCCAGGGGCGGGCGGCTGACGAATCGATTTGCCGTGCACGCTAGGGTGGTTCGCTGTGAGCAACCCGAACTCCTCGTCATCCGGCGGCTCCGCGGGCACTGTTCCCGCGGGGCGATCCGGCCGCGCAGCGGTTGTCGACGACATCCCCGAGCAGATGCGGATCCGGCGGGAGAAGCGGGAACGGCTGCTCGCCGCGGGCGGTGAGGCCTATCCGGTGGTGGTACCCCGCACCCATACGCTGGCCGAAATCCGGGCCGCTCATCCGGATCTCGCGGCCGATACCGCGACCGGTCAGCAGGCCGGTGTGGCCGGGCGCGTGATCTTCATGCGCAATACCGGGAAATTGTGTTTCGCGCAGTTGCAGGAGGGTGACGGCACCACGTTGCAGGCGATGATCAGCCTGAACGGGGTCGGTGCGGATGCCCTCGCGGCGTGGAAAGCCGATGTGGATCTGGGCGATATGGTTTTCGTCCACGGCGAAGTCATCTCGTCGCGTACGGGCGAATTGAGCATTATGGCCGATTCCTGGTCGATGGCGTCCAAGGCGCTGCGGCCGCTGCCCGTCGCCCACAAGGAGATGAGCGAGGAATCGCGGGTCCGCCAGCGTTATGTGGACCTGATCGTGCGCCCGGAGGCCCGGGAGATGGCCCGCACCCGGGTCGCGGTGGTGCGGGCGCTGCGTAACGCGCTCGAACGCCGGGGTTTCCTCGAGGTCGAGACGCCGATGTTGCAGACCCTGCACGGCGGTGCCGCGGCACGGCCCTTCCGGACGCATTCCAATGCGCTCGATATGGATCTCTACCTGCGCATTGCTCCGGAACTTTTTCTCAAGCGCTGTGTTGTCGGTGGACTCGAGCGGGTCTTCGAGATCAATCGCAACTTCCGTAACGAGGGTGCCGATTCCACTCATTCGCCCGAGTTCGCGATGCTGGAAACTTATCAAGCGTACGGAACCTACGACGACTCCGCGCGGATGATCCGGGAATTGATCCAGGAAGTCGCCCGAGAGGCTCTGGGAACTCAGATCGTGACGCTTGCCGACGGGTCGGAATACGATCTGAGCGGCGAGTGGACAACCGTCGAGATGTATCCGTCGCTATCGGAGTCGCTGGGGGTCGAGGTCACTCCGGAAACTACTGTCCCGGAATTGCTGGCGCTGGCCGAACGGGAAGGTCTGGAAATTCCCGAAGGCAAGGGCTACGGGCACGGCAAACTCGTCGAGGAACTCTGGGAGCACAGCTACGGCGACAAGCTGTACAAGCCGACTTTCGTGCGTGATTTCCCGGTCGAGACATCCCCGCTGACCAGGCAGCATCGGTCGCGTGCCGGGGTTGCCGAGAAGTGGGATCTGTATGTTCGGGGCTTCGAGTTGGCAACGGGCTATTCGGAGTTGGTGGACCCGGTCATCCAGCGCGAACGGTTCGTCGATCAGGCGCGGCTCGCCGCCGCCGGCGACGACGAAGCAATGGTTCTGGACGAAGACTTCCTCGCCGCGATGGAACACGGGATGCCGCCGACAACCGGAACCGGTATGGGAATCGATAGGTTGTTGATGGCGCTCACCGGATTGGGAATCCGGGAAACGATACTCTTCCCAATAGTGCGGCCGGTCGGCCGTTGAGCGAACGGTTTGCATAGCAGATCGCTCGTCTTGGAATTTTCCGAATTCGAGGTATTCTTGCCTCGGGTAATCGGCCTGATTTTGCCGGGCCGCACGATTTCGAGAGGACGTTCATCTCATGGCAAAGAAGGTCACCGTTAGCCTGATCGACGATGTCGACGGTGAGTCCATCGCGGACGAGACCATCGAGTTTGCAATCGATGGGGTGTCGTACGAGATCGACCTGTCGTCATCGAATGCGGCGAAGCTTCGGGACGAGTTGGAGCAGTGGGTTTCCAGCGCCCGTCGCGTGAGCGGCCGGCGCCGGGTGAAGTCCGCGGTCGCCGCCGGTACTGCCAACAGCAAGGGGCGCGCCACGATGGATCGCGAACAAAGCGCCGCAATTCGTGAGTGGGCACGGCGGAATGGTCACAAGGTTTCCGCGCGCGGGCGTATCTCCGCCGATATCACCGATGCGTACAACAAGGCCTCGAAGGGATAGTTCTTCTTTCAACCGTCGTTCGCTGGATATTTCCTGGGAAGCGGACGGCGGTCGGTCTTTCTCGATAGCAAATTGGAATTACCGCTGGCCCCGGCGCTGTGTGCCGGGGCCACTGCGCTCAGCGGTGTTCAGTCTTGCTCCACCGCCCGATCGCCCGGCACCATAGGGGTGTTGGTTGTACCGGGCCCGTGCGGTCGGGGTGGTGTCCGGCAGGTGCTGCCGGTATGGAGAGGTCAGGTAGCGGCGCAGTGTCCGGATCCGTCGGCTCGTTCCTACGTTTCACCGATGACGAAGGCCGCCGGCGTGAGGTGATGCTGACCCCCGACCGGCAGCGGATCACAATAGGCCGTTCGGCCGGCGCGGACCTCTCGCTGCGCTGGGACGCCGAGGTCTCCCGGTTGCACGCCGCCGTGGAATACCTCGCCGCGCAATGGACCATCGTGGACGACGGCCTGTCTCGCAACGGGACGTTCATCAACGGCGAAAGGCTGCACGGCCGTCGGCGGCTCATGCCGGGCGATCGGATCCGGATGGGCACCTCCATGGTCTCGTTCCACGATTTCAACGGGGTGGCCGACGATGCGACCCGCGCGTCCAGCGGCACCGTCCCGACTGTCCGGTCACTGACCGAGGCGCAACGGGGTGTGCTGATCGCGCTGTGCCGTCCGTACAAGGGTGACGCCGGATTCGCCGCCCCCGCGACCAACCAGCAGATCGCCGACGAGCTGTTCCTCAGTGTGGATGCCGTCAAAACACATCTGCGCGCGCTGTTCGCCAAGTTCGGGGTCGAGGATCTGCCCCAGAACCAGAAACGCGTCCGGCTGGCTGCGCTCGCCATGCGCAGCGGGCTCATCAGTGATCGCGACCTGTAGACCTGCTGGTTTCCCGACCGGCCCGAATCGGTGTGTTCGCTCTCGGCAAAACCGGAGTGGGAAACGAATACGTGGGTATGGGCGTTATGAGTGAATAGCGCTGCGACCGGCTGCAGATCATTAGGGTGGACCGGCGGCAGTGTGACCACCCGCCAACTAGAGTGGGAGGCGGGGGCCGCAACCCCTGGCCTTCATGGCAGGCTGAGGCCGACGGTTGTCCACGACACACCACGGCACCAGCCGGCCATAGAGTCCGGAGCAGGAGAGTGAGGGAGCGATGTTCGAGAGGTTCACCGACCGCGCGAGGCGTGTCGTCGTCCTGGCCCAGGAAGAGGCCCGGATGCTCAACCACAACTACATCGGCACCGAGCACATCCTGCTGGGTCTGATCCACGAGGGTGAGGGTGTCGCGGCCAAGTCGCTGGAGTCGCTCGGAATCTCGCTGGAGGGCGTGCGCAGCCAGGTCGAGGAGATCATCGGCCAGGGCCAGCAGGCGCCGTCCGGCCATATTCCGTTCACCCCGCGCGCCAAGAAGGTGCTGGAGCTGAGCCTGCGCGAGGCGCTGCAGCTCGGCCACAACTACATCGGTACCGAGCACATCCTGCTGGGCCTCATCCGCGAGGGCGAGGGAGTTGCGGCCCAGGTCCTGGTCAAGCTCGGCGCCGACCTCAATCGGGTCCGCCAGCAGGTCATCCAGCTGCTGTCCGGCTACCAGGGCAAGGAACCGGTGGAATCCGGCGCTCGCGGGGAAACCGGCACGCCGTCCACTTCGCTGGTTCTCGATCAGTTCGGCCGTAACCTCACCCAGGCCGCGCTGGAGGGCAAGCTCGACCCCGTTATCGGCCGCTCGAAGGAGATCGAGCGGGTCATGCAGGTGCTGAGCCGCCGCACCAAGAACAACCCGGTGCTGATCGGCGAGCCCGGCGTCGGTAAGACCGCTGTGGTCGAGGGCCTGGCGCAGGCCATCGTCAACGGCGAGGTCCCCGAGACGCTGAAGGACAAGCAGCTCTACACCCTCGACCTGGGCTCCCTGGTCGCGGGCAGCCGCTACCGCGGTGATTTCGAAGAGCGCCTGAAGAAGGTGCTCAAGGAGATCAACACCCGCGGTGACATCATCCTGTTCATCGACGAGCTACATACGCTGGTCGGTGCGGGTGCCGCCGAGGGCGCCATCGACGCGGCCTCGATCCTGAAGCCGAAGCTGGCCCGCGGTGAGCTGCAGACGATCGGTGCCACCACCCTCGACGAGTACCGCAAGTACATCGAGAAGGACGCCGCTCTGGAACGCCGCTTCCAGCCGGTCCAGGTGGGCGAGCCGACCGTCGAGCACACCATCAACATCCTCAAGGGCCTGCGCGACCGCTACGAGGCGCATCACCGGGTCTCCATAACCGACGGCGCCCTGGTCGCCGCCGCCACCCTGGCCGACCGCTACATCAACGACCGGTTCCTGCCGGACAAGGCGATCGACCTGATCGACGAGGCCGGCGCCCGCATGCGGATCCGCCGGATGACCGCCCCGCCGGACCTGCGCGAATTCGACGACAAGATCGCCGACGCGCGCCGGGAGAAGGAATCGGCGATCGACGCGCAGGACTTCGAGAAGGCCGCGCGGCTGCGCGACAAGGAGAAGCAGCTCGTCGCCAAGCGCGCGGAGCGCGAGAAGCAGTGGCGTTCGGGTGATCTGGATGTCGTGGCCGAGGTCGACGACGAGCAGATCGCCGAGGTGCTGGCCAACTGGACCGGTATCCCCGTGTTCAAGCTCACCGAGGAGGAGACCACCCGTCTGCTCCGTATGGAGGACGAGCTGCACAAGCGGATCATCGGCCAGGAGGACGCGGTCAAGGCCGTTTCCAAGGCCATCCGCCGTACCCGTGCCGGCCTGAAGGATCCGAAGCGTCCGTCCGGTTCGTTCATCTTCGCCGGTCCGTCCGGTGTCGGGAAGACCGAGCTGTCCAAGGCGCTGGCGAACTTCCTGTTCGGCGACGACGACGCGCTCATCCAGATCGATATGGGCGAGTTCCACGACCGCTTCACCGCCTCGCGGCTGTTCGGTGCCCCTCCGGGCTACGTCGGCTACGAAGAGGGCGGCCAGCTCACCGAGAAGGTGCGCCGCAAGCCGTTCTCGGTCGTGTTGTTCGACGAGATCGAGAAGGCCCACCAGGAGATCTACAACACCCTGTTGCAGGTTCTCGAGGATGGCCGCCTGACCGACGGCCAGGGCCGGACCGTGGACTTCAAGAACACGGTGCTGATCTTCACCTCGAACCTCGGTACCTCGGATATCTCGAAGGCCGTCGGCCTGGGCTTCACCCAGTCCAACAAGGAGGGCTCGAACTACGAGCGGATGAAGCTCAAGGTCAACGACGAGCTGAAGAAGCACTTCCGGCCCGAGTTCCTCAACCGTATCGACGATGTGATCGTCTTCCACCAGCTCACCACCGAGCAGATCGTGGAGATGGTGGATCTGATGATCAACCGCGTCGGCGTCCAGTTGAAGAACAAGGATATGTCGATGGAGCTCACCGACCAGGCCAAGAGCCTGCTGGCCAAGCGCGGATTCGATCCGGTGCTGGGTGCGCGGCCGTTGCGTCGCACCATCCAGCGCGAGATCGAGGACCAGCTGTCGGAGAAGATCCTCTTCGGCGAGATCGGTGCCGGCCAGAACGTCGTGGTCGATGTCGAGGGCTGGGACGGCGAAGGGTCCGGCGAGGATGCCCGCTTCACCTTCACCCCGAAGGCCAAGCTCACCAAGGACGAGGGTGAGAAGAAGCCGGAGGTCGTGCTGACCGGTGCCGGCGAGGGGTCCACCGAGGCCGCCTCGGGCGAGTAACGCACTCACGAAAGGGCCCGTCCCGGGTAATCCGGGACGGGCCCTTTGCCTGTTCGGGGCGTTTTTCGCGAAACCGAAAACTCGGCGGCGCGGTCTGTCGTGCGCGCGTAGGGTGATGGTGATCATTCGTTTTTCGAACCGGGGGTGACAGTGACGAATCCTGACCTGACAACCATCGCCGTACTGCTCGACCGTTCGGGCTCCATGCAGACCATCAAATCGGATACCGAGGGTGGCCTGGCCGCCTATTTCGAGGAGCAGCGCACGGCCGGGAAGTCCGTGCGGGTCACTCTCGCGCAATTCGATACGGAGTACGAGCGGGTGTACTCGGATATTCCGCTCGAACAGGTACCGCCACCCGAGCTGCATCCGCGCGGCGGTACCGCGCTCTACGACGCCATCGGCAAATTGGTCACCGATCTCGGCACCGATCTTGCCGCTCGGCCCGAAGCCGAACGTCCGGGCACCGTGATCGTCGTAATTCTCACCGACGGCCACGAGAATTCGAGCCGGGAATGGACCCATGCCGCCGTGCGCTCGCTGATCGAGCAGCAGCAGAACGTGTACAGCTGGGATTTCCTGTTCCTGGGCGCCAATATGGACGCGGTCGCCATCGGCAGTGGGCTGGGTTTCACACCGCAGCAGTCCATTACCTACGGTGCGGCGCCGGCCGGTGTCGCCGGGGTGTTCCGGGCCGCCGGGGCCTACTCCCGCCGATTACAGGCCCAGGAACCCGGTGCTCCGGGAGCGGCACGCACCGCGGGATTCACCGAGGAAGAGCGGCGCGGGGCGAATCCCGGGAGTGCCTGAACACCCGGACTGCCGGACCCGACCTGCGCGCGGCGGCGGGCAGGTCGGTTGTTCCGGTCGGTGAGCCGGGCCGGCGCGCGAATCCGTGGGATCGGCTGAAACGGTACCGATCGTCTGTCAACTCATGCTCATGACTGCCGCAGAACCCGCGGCAGCGGCCGAACCGAAGAATTTCACCAGCACGTCGTAGTACTGACGCAAATAGCCGAGCTCGGCCTCGTCGAATGCTGCGGCTTCGGAGTGTGCGGTGAGCGTCGTGAACGGTGTATCGCGCAGCCTTTCCGCGGTCCGCCGGACCAGCGCGGACGACCAGGAGAACAGCATCTCGGAACCGTCGATCAGATCGCCGTCCGAGATCAGGTCGATTCCAGTGCCGGCGCTCCCGAGGAGATCGGACAGGTCCTCCCAGGCTTTGTCGAGATAACCGTCGGGCTCGGAGCTGCGGTAGCGGCCGTCGTCGATCACGTCCCAGTAGTTGTCCGGGTCGGCGAGGATCTGTGCCAGCTGCGCCTCGGATACGCGATTGAACGAAACGACGATTCCCATTGTGCACCCCGATGGTCGGTTGTGATATCGGATCAGACGCTAGCCGCAGGCTCCGACACCCTTCGGATTCGCCGGTCGCGGTGAACTCCTATTCCGTTGGAGCAGGGCCGGTTTCGACCGGCTCGGAGGGGCTGCTACGGGCGCTCGACGGTGCCGGCCGCTGCTTCTTCTCACCCGGTCCGACCCGCGCTGTCGGTGCCTTGTCCGGATCGATCGCGATACGCAGCGGGCGGCTCGGCAACCGGGCCGCGACCCGGAAACCGCCGCTGGGTTTCGGGCCGGCCGTCAGCGCGCCACCGAGTGCGTGGGTGCGCTCCCGCATGGCGATGATGCCCATACCGCGGGTCGGGCCGGTGTGTTCGGGTTTGCCGGTGGGCCGGGTGTTGTCGATGGTGAGGTCCACGGAATCGGCGGTGAACCGCACGGTCACCGTGGCCTCGGCATTGGGGGCATGCCGGATGACATTCGCCAGCGATTCCGTGACGATCTGGGTCGCCGCCTCGTCGATGGCCGCCGGCAGGGAACCGGCGGTGCCGATCACCTTGGTGTGCACGGTCAGCCCGGTCAGCCGGGGTTTACGGAGTAGTTCCTCCAGATCCGACATCGTCGGATCCGGTTCGCGTGGCGGTGGGGACGGCGCCGCGGGCGGTGACGCGTTCCGGCCCGCCTGCTCGGGGGCTCCGGTCGCGCCGGCGGCACCCGCTCGGTCGCGGCGGCCGAAACCGTTGCGCCGGACGCGCTTTTCCCGTTCACCTCGTGACGCCGGGTCCGAATCCCGGGGCCGCTCGCGATCCGGCCGCGCGGGCTCGGCCGGCTCCACCGACTGGATGGCGTGGCGTAACGTCTGTACGTCCTCGAGCGCGTTACGGCTGGTGGTCTTGATTTCGGCCACCGTACCCGCGGCCTTCGCCGACTTGTTCTCGACCTGTTGCAGCGCCATACCCGACTGCACATTGATCAGCGAAAGATTGTGTGCCACCACGTCGTGTAGCTCACGTGCGATCACCAGGCGTTCGGTACTCACCTCGAGTTCGCGTAGCCGCTGCGCGGCGGTCGCGGTCGCGGCGTCACGCTCCTGGTACACCCGTAGCAGCGTGCGGCGCTGCCGCAACAGCACCACCAGGGCGGCAGCCAGCGCAAGCCAACCCAGTAGCCCGACCATCTGCCAGCTCGTCATCGCGGACTCTCCACCTGCACCACCCTATTCGCATTCCGGGCGAAGCCGGTGGTGCACACCCGGAATCCTGATGTAACAAGGGGTTTGCCGGGCCGAATCCGCCCAGCGGATACGTAACGCCGGACAGCGGCGCGATGATCGGCGCATCTGCGGCGGCACCTGCCCCGGCGCGGGTATGGTCCAGAGATGGTCGACCAGCAAGTGCGTGTACCGGACCTGTCAGCGCGACCGTACGAGCTGACAGTGGAGCGGGTGATGAAAGCCTCGCCCGAACTGTTGTATCTGGCGTGGACCCAGGGATTCGATATCTGGTTCGCCGAGCCCGCGACGGTGCGGATGCGACCCGAGGTGAACGAGCCGTTCTATTTCGAAACCGGTCATGAGGGGAGCATGCACCCGCATTACGGGCGCTTCCTGCGGCTCGAACCCCGGCGGCTCGTCGAAATGACCTGGGTAACCGGAGCGGCGGGTACCGAGGGTGCGGAAACGGTGGTCCGGGTGGAATTCGTGAAACAACCCCGCGGTATCCGGTTACGCCTGCGGCACAGCGGGTTTGCGACTGAGGCCGCCCGCGACCGGTACCGCGCGACTTGGCCCAAGGCACTGGCCCGGCTCGACGAACGAACCGCTGCGGTCGGTTGACGGGTACGGGTAGTTTCGGAACCGACCCGAACATTTCGTCTTCGAAAGGATTGTGATGCCCACACGTACCGCACGCACCGCATGGACCGGTGGTCTGCAGGACGGCTCCGGGCAGGTCGAGCTGGTCAGCTCCGGAGTCGGTAAGTACGAGGTGTCATTCCCCAAACGTTCCGCCGAGGAAGCCGGCGGTACCACCAGCCCGGAGGAGCTGATCGCGGGAGCACACGCGTCCTGCTACGCGATGGCGCTGTCCAACGAGATCGCCCAGGCCGGTGGCACTCCGGAAAGCCTCGACGTCTCGGCGGCGGTAACGCTCGGCCCGGACCCGGCCGGTGGTTTCCGGATCAGCCGTATCGCGCTCACCGTGCGCGGCCGGGTGTCGGGCCTGGACAATGCGGGCTTCACCACCGCGGCCGCCGCGGCCAAGTCGGGCTGCCCGGTGAGCAAGGCGCTGGCCGGAGTCGACGAGATCACCCTGGACGCCGCACTGGAGTCCTGAACCGTCGCCCGGGCTCTCCGCGCGCCGGAGACCCCGGGCGTCTCGGTCGCCGGCTAGCGGCGCACTCGGATGAACCATGCGTGCGCCGTCGGCGTCCACATCGCCGGGATCGCGATCAGCACCGCAACGATATGCCCGATGCGAGTGATCGCGACGAGCACGTTCTCGACTGTCGCATCGGGTAGCAACTCAGTGGCGCCCTCGGCCGCGACGAGCGCGGTCAGCGGTTCTATCAGCAGTGAGGCCGTGCCGAGGACACCGATTCCGATGGTCAGCGCGATACGGGCCCAGCGGTCGCCGTGCAGCATCCGCCACGCGACCACCAGCACCACGACATAGATTCCTGCTCGCGTAAGCCATCCGGCGGCGAGGGAGCCGAAACCGGTCGATTGCCCGAACTGGCCCGCGCTGTGGACCGCTGTTTCCGCGACACCGAAACCCACCGCGGCCACCAGTGCGCGAAACGCGAGGGTGACCGACCGGGGTCGCGGTGCGATGGCAGGGGTGCTGTCGGGAGCGCGAAAGGCAATCTCGTTCATACCCCGACATTCCCGCCGCCGGACCGGAACCGGGATCAACCCGGCGTAGCAGTCGTTTCCGGTACCGAGGTAGTGCGGCGCGTGCTCCCTCCACCACCACGGCCATCGCGTGTCCGATTCCCGGGATCAGCCGAGTACCGGGGAGGACAGTGAACCACCGGGCATACCGCGCGGATCACCTGCTGTGCTGCCGAATTGTGACACCAGGCGCCGCGGCCGTCGATAGGCCCAGGCGGCACGGGCCACGCGACCGTACGTCGGTGGCGTGGCCGGCTCAGGCGGATCGGTCAGGCGTTCTTGCCCGAGACGTCCAGCACGACCTCGAACTCCAGCAGGGAGGCGCCGGTGGCCACCGGTTTGTTCTGCTGGCCGGCATGCGCTTCCTTGGCCGGACCGTCCCGCCAGGCCGCGAAGGACTCCTCGGAATCCCACTGGGTGACGACGAAATACCGGTTTTCACCGGCGGTCGGCCGCAGCAGCTGGAAGCCGAGGAATCCGGGGGAGTTCTCGACGGCGTGCGCGCGGTGGGCGAACCGCTTCTCCAGTTCGGGACCCGCGCCCTCGGGGATCTCGATCGCATTGATCTTCACAACAGCCATACCCCGAGCTTAGTGCTGTGTCGAATTGCGCCCCCTGCGGCGGCACCGGGTTCGGGGCCGGACCGGGAGGCTGCCGGACCGAATTACACTCGGGCCGATGTTGCACGACGAAGGTGGGTCCGGGGTTCCGATACTGCTGCTGCACGGGCTGATGGGCAGCGCCCGGACCTGGGCGGATCAGCTCGACTGGCTGCGCGGCCACGGTCATGTGTACACCTTCGACGCGGCGGGGCACGGCCGGGCCGCTCCGGCCGAATTGACGACCGACGCGTTCGTCTCGGATCTGGCGGCGGCGACCACCGGGATCGGTAAGCCGATGGTGGTCATCGGTCATTCCATGGGCGCCCTGCACGGGTGGGTTTTCGCGGCCGAGTATCCGGAGCGGGTGCGGGCGCTGGTGGTCGAGGATATGGCCGCCGATTTCACCGGCCGCACCGCCGCGCACTGGGCGGCCATGGTCGAGGCCTGGCCGCAGCCGTTCGCCGACGAGGCGACCTTACTGGAGTTCTTCGGCCCGGTCGCGGGGCGCTATTTCGAACGTTCCTTCCGGCGAACCCCGGACGGCTACCGGCTGCACGGAGATATCGCCACCTTCCGCGATATCTCCGAGGAATGGGGTATCCGTGCGTTCTGGCCGCAGTGGCGACAGGTGCGCGTGCCCACCCTGCTCATCGAGGGCGAGTACACCATCACTCCACCGGGTCAGATGCGCCGGATGGCCGACCTCCATCCGGACGCCGAACATATCGTGATTCCCGAGGCGGGCCATCTGGTGCACGACGACCAGCCCGGCCGTTACCGCGCCGCGGTCCAGCGATTCCTCACCCGGGTGCTCGCCGCGGAGACCTCATCGGACCCCTGATCGTTCCGTCTGCGCACGCCGACGGGCGAAGCTGCCCGTGCGCGGTGATTCCGATGCCGTGCCGGTCTCAGCCCTCGCCCGCCAGCGCGAACCGGCCGTCCCGGGTTTGTTCGATCAGACCGTCCACCAGGAGTGAATCCAGCGCGCGGTCGCGCTGCCCGGGATCGCGGGTCCAGGCCAGGTCCAGGCGGATGCGGTCGACCGGTTCGGCGGCCGCGCGCAGCACATCCAGTAGCCGGCCGCGGGCCTGCCGGTCGGTGCCCTCGTACTTCTGGGTCCGGCGCGTCGATTCCTGGCGCGGTCGGCCCGCCGTCACCCAGGCGCAGCGGGGCAGCGGGCAGCGGGTGCAGTCGGGCGTGCGGGCGGTGCATACCGTCGCCCCGAGTTCCATCAGGGCCGCGGAGAAGATCGCCGCCCGGTCCACCCGGGTGGGTAGCAGTGCCTCGGTTTCGCGCAGATCCCGCGAGGCCGGATTGCCGGCCTCGCCGCGGCCGTGTACGGCCCGGGCGACCACTCGGCGAACATTGGTATCCACCACCGGAACTCGTTGTCCGTAGGCGAAACAGGCGACTGCCCGCGCGGTGTAGTCGCCGATACCGGGCAAGCCGAGCAGTACCTCGACATCATCGGGCACCTCGTCCCCGTGCTCGGCCGCCAGGACCTGTGCGCATTCGTGCAGTCGCAGGGCGCGCCGGGGATAACCGAGTTTGCCCCAGGCGCGCAGCACCTCACCGGCGCTCGCTGCCGCCATGGCGGAAGGCACCGGCCAGCGCGCCACCCATTCCCGCCAGATCGGTTCCACCCGCGCTACCGGGGTCTGCTGCAGCATGATCTCGCTCATCAAAATCTGCCAGGCGGTCACGCCGGGCCGGCGCCAGGGCAGGTCGCGGGCGGTGCGGGTGTACCAGTCGATCAGCGACTCGGAATCGAGCGGGGCCGCCTCGCCCGCAACGCCGCCGTCCGCTCTCGCCACCGGTCCGCCGACTGCTCCGCTGCTCACTTGAATCGCTCCGTTCTCACTGTGCAGTGCCACCGGCGGCGCGGCGACCGACGCCGTGCCGTAACAGGACCGAAGCCGGGGGCAATCTCGAATCGTGCAGAATGGACACCATGCCTCAGTCCAACCCGGTGAGTGCCTGGAAGTCGCTGCGCGAAGGTAATGAGCGCTTCATGAACGGCACATTGCAGCATCCTAACCAGGGTGCCGCCGATCGAGCCAAGCTCGTCGGTGGCCAGAGCCCGACGGCCGTCCTGTTCGGCTGCGGCGACTCCCGGGTGGCCGCGGAGTTGATCTTCGACCAGGGCCTCGGCGATATGTTCGTCGTGCGTACGGCCGGCCATGTCATCGACGCCTCGGTCCTGGGGTCCATCGAGTACGGAGTAGGTGTGCTGAACACCCCGCTGATCGTGGTCCTCGGCCACGACAGCTGCGGTGCGGTGAAGGCGACCCTGGAAGCGCTGGACGGTGGCGCGGTACCGGGCGGATTCATCCGCAGCATCGTCGAGAAGGTCACCCCGTCCTTGCTGATCGGCCGTCGCGAGGGCTTGGAAACGGTGGACGAGCTCGAAGCCCGCCACGTGGTGGAAACCAGCCGGCTGCTCATGGAGCGGTCGAAGATCGTGTCCGAGCGGGTCGAGGCCGGCGAATGCGCCATCGCATGTGTCACCTACAAACTCGCCGAAGGCCGTGCTCAACTGCAAACCGTGGTCGGTGAGATCGGGGAGACCGTCTGACGTTGCGGGCGGATCTGCCGGCCGGAACCCCCGCCGCACGACCGCGGCGGCGGGCGCCCGACCAGCTTGCGGTGTGCCGTTGACCGCCACCACCGCCGAATGCGCTTACCGTTGACACGTGTTGGAACCGACAGGACCGTTACCGCCGGAGATCTACTGGCGGCGTCGCGTTTTTGCCATCGGAGCGCTGGTGGTCGCGCTCGCGGTGGTGATCTGGCTGGTCGTGACCGTAACCCGGGGCGGAGGTTCGCCCGGCGCGAGCGGCCCCGCGACCTCGTCCACGGCGACCTCCGAAGCCGCGGCGAGTCCGGCGCCCTCGGCCACTTCGACCACCGCCACGAAGTCCGCCACTACCTCGGCCGCCGAATCGTCGCAGCCGGCGCCCTCCGCCTCCGGGGAATGCGCAGACCAATCGCTGGCCATCAAGGTTTCGGTGGCCCAGCCGACCTACCGGGTCGGGGAGGAACCGGTTTTCGGGATCGTGATCACGAATATTTCCGGTGAGCCCTGTACCCGCGATATGGGGTCGGGATTGCAGCGGGTCTCGGTGCAGACGCTGGACGGAGGACGCCAGTTGTGGGCCAGTACGGATTGCTACCCCGACGGTGAACCCGATCTGCGCACCCTCGACCGCGGCGAGCAGGCAGCGTTCACGGTGACCTGGACCGGTACCACCTCGCAGCCGGAATGTGCGGGGGAGCGGGTGCCGGTCCCCAGCGGCGCCTACCACGTGGTGGCACAACTCGGAGCGGTCCGCAGCGCCCCGGAACCCTTCAACATCGCGGAATAGCGGCGTCCGGGCAGAGCTGTTCCGCTGCGCGGGTTACTTCTTGGAGAGGCCCGCGAGCCGTAGCGCGGCTCGCAGGCTGGAAGCCTCGTGCAGGGTCATACCCGTGTCCTTCGCGGCAACGCCCGGCGGCACCACCGCGTTCGTGAACCCGAGTCGTTCGGCTTCGGCCAACCGGCGGCCGGTGGCGGTGATCCGCCGGACCTCGCCGGCCAGCCCCACCTCACCGAGGATCACCCAGCCGGGTGGGAGCGCGGTATCGCGAGCGGCCCCGGCGATGGCCAGTGCGATGGCCAGATCCGCGGCGGGTTCGGTGAGCCGCATCCCGCCCACCGTCGCCGCGTAGACATCTTGTTTACCGACATAGAGGCCGCAGCGGCTCTGCAGGACGGCCAGCACCATGGCGACCCGGTTGTAGTCCAGTCCGCTGACCGCCCGGCGCGGCGCCGGCACCTGGGTATCCACCGTGAGCCCCTGGACCTCCCCGACCAGCGGGCGCTTCCCGTCCATCGCCACGGTGACCGCCGTACCGGGCACCGAATCGGTGCGGTGGTGCAGGAACAGGCCGGAAGGGTCTGTCACACAGGCGATTCCGTCGTCGTGTAGTTCGAAGCAACCCACTTCTTCGGCGCTGCCGAAGCGGTTCTTGATACCGCGCACCATCCGCAATGTCGAATTCTTGTCACCCTCGAACTGCAGCACCACATCGACCAGATGTTCCAGTGTGCGCGGACCTGCCACCGCCCCGTCCTTGGTGACGTGACCGACGAGCAGCACCGCGATACCGCTCGTCTTGGCCAGTGAGGTCAGTGCCGCGGTGACCGCCCGGACCTGGGTGACCCCGCCGATCACGCCGTCGCTGTCGGTGGCCAGCATGGTCTGCACCGAATCGACCACCAGCAGTGTGGGTTTCACCTGATCGACATGCCCGAGCAGAACCGACAGATCCGATTCGGCCGCCAGATACACCCGCTCGTGCACCGCCCCCGTGCGGTCCGCCCGCAGCCGCACCTGTCCCGCGGATTCTTCGGCGGTGACGTACAGGGCCCGTTCGTCGCGCTGTCGTGCCCAGCGATGCGCGACCTCGAGCAGCAGTGTCGATTTCCCGACCCCCGGCTCGCCGGACAGCAGCACCACCGACCCCGCGACGATACCGCCGCCGAGTACGCGGTCGAGTTCGGAAACCCCGGTCGCCCGCGCCGTCGTGGTCTGCGAGTCGATCCGTGAGATAGGCGCGGCAGCGGTACTCGGCAGCATTGCCTTACGCCCCGCCGGAACACCGGCGCCGGCCGCCGCGGGCAGCGCCTCGTCGACGGTGCCCCACGACCCGCAGGCCGGGCATTTACCGACCCATTTGGCAACCTCGTGCGCGCATTCCGAGCACCGATAGACGGCTTTGGTCTTGGTCACTGCCACAGCCCGCACCTTACGCACACCGACCGACAGCAGTGGAGGGCCGAAACCCGCGCCGCCGCAGGCGGCGCAGAGGACTCAGTGCCCGCCGGCCGCCCCGGTGGTGCTCTTGGAGAGCTCGGGTTCGTGGCGGGGGGTCTCGATACCGGCGTCGACCGG
>NZ_JARWOV010000137.1 GCF_029868855.1 Nocardia carnea
GGGGGGGGCCGCCTATACTTTCCACTCGCCGGGGGGGCGTGGGGGCCGGATGGGGTGTATGCGCTTTTATCGCCTGGGTTTTGTCCTTTTTGTCCCCAGGGGGGTGGCGGCCGCCACCGCCGGGGCGGGTGGGGGGCGCCCCGCACCGCGTGACCGTCGGGGCCGAATGGTGCTGGCGCTCGGTGAGGTGACCGGGCACGCCCACGCGATCTCCTCGCCCGGCAAGCTCTTCCACGATCCGCACGCCCCGAACTCCATGGTGCTGCACCTGCCGGAAGGCGGGCGGGTGGTGCACGAAGAGCATGCCGCGATCGGGCTGCCGAAAGGCTGGTATCGGGTGGTGCGGCAACGTGAGTACACACCGGGTGCGGTCCGGATCGTCGCGGACTGATCCGGGAACTGCGAACAGGACAGGAACGAGAAGTACGTTGACGGATTTCGAGCAGTGGCGGGCGTTTTCCGCGAGCACCGGGCCCGGCGACCGGGCGGCGGCCGAGGCCGGTGTGCGGCTGGCCTACGAGAGCGCAGGGCTGCCCGCGCCCGAGCAGATCATCTGGGCGCGTTCACCGTTGGAGGCAGTGCGGCTGCTGCACCCGGAAAAACTGGCGCAGGCCGGCGCTTCGGTACGTGAACAGGTGCGGACTGCGCCGTGGGCCGCCGTGCGCGACCGGTTGCACGCCGAACTGGGAGCGCGGGAATTCGCCCGGCACTGGCAGGCCACCGGCGCGGCCCTCTGGGAGCTGACCGAGCCGATCGTCGACCGTATCCGCGCCGGCGTCGTCGCCGCGGCTGCCCCGGTCCCCGAGCCCGCGGCCGCCGGGTACGACGCGGAAGCGTTGCGCGCCGCCCGCCGGGAGGAGTTACGGGTCCGGATGCTGCTGCTGGACGCGGTGACAGGCCAGCACGATGCGGCCTGGTTGTCGGCGTTCGATACGGCCGCCGGGTCGCCGCTGGCCGGTCTGGCCGCGGTGGCCCGCGAGTCCGGCTGGTGGTGGCCTTACGAGAATCTCACGGTGCTCAGTGAACGCCCCACCGCACTGCATCGCGACGAGGCCGGTCGCCTGGATTGCGGTGACGGCCCGGCCGTCGGCTATTCCGACGGGTTCGGCCTGTATGCCTGGCGCGGGATGCCCGTACCCGGTGAATTCCTGGACGAGCTCGGCTCGCTCACTCCCGAGCGGATCCGGGCGGAGGAGAACGCCGAACTACGCCGCGTCATGCTCGAGCACTACGGCTACGACCGCTACCTCGGTGAATCGGGTGCCCAGCCGCTGCAGCGCGACGAGACCGGCATCCTCTGGCGTATCGCGCTGCCCGACGACGAGGATGTCGTCATGGTGGAGGTGGTCAACTCCACCCCCGAACCGGACGGTACCTACCGCACCTACTGGCTGCGTGTGCCGCCCACCACCCGCTCGGCGCGGGAAGGTGTCGCCTGGACCTTCGGCCTCACCGCCCCGGAGTACGAACCGGTGGCGCAGACCTGAGCGGCCGCGTCTGGAACAATCGCATCCGTGACCGACGCCGAGACTGTGACCGAGGACGATCCCGGCACCGGTAGCCGCCTGGCCGTGTTCCTGCGCTGCCATCTGCCGATGGTGGTGGTCGTCGCGGTGATCGCGGTCGCCGTGGTTTTCGTCGCGCAGGACCGGTGGCGGCGCGGGGCCTTCTTCTTCGGCGGCGCGACATTGATCGCCGCCGCGTTCCGGCTCTGCCTGCCCACGGTGCGAGTGGGGTTGCTGGCGGTGCGCAGTAAACCGTTCGATGTGGGCGCCCTGACCTTGCTCGGCAGCGTGATCGTATTCCTCGCAGCCACCATCAACACGCTCGGCGTGAGCTGAAACCGGGCGCGGGTTCCGCGCGCCCAGGGGGTACCCGCGCTGCCACCGGCGCGACGAAGGCGATCCCGAGTCAGCGATGGGCGCGCGCCAGGCCCATCGTCTGGACCAGCAGCTTGCCGACGGCCTCGGCCTCGGTGAGGAAGGCATCGTGTCCGTCGCGAGAGGAGATGACCTCGAAATGCCGGCAGCCGGCCAGCCCCTCGGCCAGCTCCCGCTGGGTGTGCAGCGGGTACAGCCGGTCGGAGTCGATACCGCCCACGATGCACGGCACCTCGGCGCGCGCCATCGCCGCCTCGATCCCGCCGCGGCCGCGGCCGATATCGTGCCGGTTCATCGCCTCGCTCAACAGCACATAGGTGGCCGGGTCGAACCGTTTGCACAGTTTCTCGGCCTGGTATTCCAGGTAGCTCTGCACTGCGTACCGGCCGCCGTCCCAGGGGTCTTCACCGGCCTGCGGGCTGTTGGCGAACCGGGTGTCCAGCTCGACCTCGGTGCGGTAGGTGAGATGCGCGATCCGCCGGGCGATACCCATCCCGGCCATCGGTGCCCGGCCGGTGCCGTGGTAGTTACCGCCCTGCCAGTCGGGGTCGCCGGTAATGGCGGCGATCTGGGTGGTCTGCGTGCCGATCTGGTCCGCTGTCGCGCGGGCCCCGACGGCGAGGATCAATGCCGCGGCCAGACGCTGCGGGGCGCAGAGCATCCACTCGAGAACCCGCATACCGCCCATCGACCCGCCGATCGCCGCGGCCAGGCGGTCGATACCGAGCAGGTCGAACAGCCGCAGCTCGGCGCTCACCTGGTCACGGATGGAGATTTCCGGGAAGCGCGCCCCCCACGGCGTGCCGTCGGGCGCCGGCGAACCGGGGCCGGTGCTGCCCTGACAGCCACCGAGCACATTGGTGGCGACAACACACCATTCGTCGGTGTCGACCGGCGCGCCCGGCCCGATCATCCCGTTCCACCATCCGGGTTGTGGGTGGTCCGCATCGGGTTCGCCCACCACATGGGAATCGCCGGTCAGCGCGTGCTCGATCAGCACCACGTTGTCCATGGCCGGGGACAGTTCACCCCAGCGCTGGACGGCCAGCCGGACCGCCGGTAGCCGGGATCCGTTCTCCAGGGTGAGGTCGCCGATCTCGATCACGCCGAGAGTGCCGTCGGGCGGTGGTAGCTGCGCCACGGGTACGGCCGTGGTCTGGTCGGTGCTCACCTTCACGCGATGGCTTCCGCCCGCTGAGCCGCGACCGGCGGCGATAGCCGGACCATATGAGTCGCGGCCGTGAGGTGGGCGGGGATACTGCCATCGGTCATCTCGTGCTCCAGAAAATAGGGGGTTGCTCGCCGCGATACGAAGTGCCGGGGTCGAGGTGACCAGCACCGGCGCATAACGGCGACCTCCTGACATGCGCTTGCTCCCGGCTCTCGGAAGCCCGGTCATCACCCGGAGCACCCCACCGCAGCTGGAGGGTTGCCGGCCAGCGAGCCGGGGCTTGGCGCTGGCGCTCATGACCTGTTCAACATGGTAACGGTGGGGTCCGGCGGATCGAAATCGGCATGGCGCGCCACCAGGTAATCTTGTGGCGCGACTCACTCTGTGAAATCTCACGGCCGGGGCTGGCTGCACCGTGCGATAACCACAAGCAGTACGCTCGTCTTGGTTACATCAGACGTCTCGTGGACAACGCGGGATGTATACGTTGTCTGTTGAACAGCTGGGGTCCGCTCACAAGCGTGTTCGCCTGGTTGTGCAATGAGGGCACCATCTTAGGAGGACACGAAGATCCATGTCCAAGATCAAGGTTGAAGGCACCGTCGTAGAACTCGACGGCGACGAGATGACCCGGATCATCTGGCAGTTCATCAAGGACAAGCTGATCCACCCGTACCTCGACCTGAACCTCGAGTACTACGACCTCGGCATCGAGTACCGCGACAAGACCGACGACCAGGTCACCGTCGACGCCGCGAATGCCATCAAAGAGCACGGTGTGGGCGTCAAATGCGCGACGATCACCCCCGACGAGGCCCGGGTCGAGGAATTCGGTCTCAAGAAGATGTGGCGGTCGCCCAACGGCACCATCCGCAACATCCTCGGCGGTACCATCTTCCGCGCGCCGATCATCATCTCCAATATTCCGCGTCTGGTCCCCGGCTGGACCAAGCCGATCATCATCGGCCGCCACGCCTTCGGTGACCAGTACCGCGCCACCGACTTCAAGGCCTTCCAGGCCGGCACCGTCACCCTGACCTTCACCCCGGAGGACGGCAGTGAGCCGATCGTCCACGAGGTCGTGAAGATGCCGGAGGACGGCGGCGTCATCATGGGTATGTACAACTTCAAGAAGTCCATCGAGGACTTCGCGCGCGCCTCGTTCAACTACGGGTTGCAGCAGAACTACCCGGTCTACATGTCGACCAAGAACACCATCCTGAAGGCCTACGACGGCATGTTCAAGGACACCTTCCAGGAGGTGTTCGACGCCGAGTTCAAAACCCAGTTCGACGCGGCCGGTCTCACCTACGAGCACCGGCTGATCGACGATATGGTCGCCTCCTCCATGAAATGGGAGGGCGGCTACGTCTGGGCCTGCAAGAACTACGACGGTGATGTGCAGTCCGATACCGTCGCGCAGGGCTTCGGTTCGCTGGGCCTGATGACCTCGGTGCTGCTCACCCCGGACGGCCGGACCTGTGAGGCGGAGGCCGCGCACGGCACCGTCACCCGGCACTACCGCCAGCACCAGCAGGGCAAGCCGACCTCGACCAACCCGATCGCCTCGATCTTCGCCTGGACCCGCGGCCTCGAGCATCGCGGCAAGCTGGACAACACCCCCGAGGTGATCGGATTCGCGCAGACCCTCGAGGATGTGGTCATCAAGACCGTCGAGGGCGGGCAGATGACGAAGGACCTCGCGCTGCTCGTCGGTGGCGACCAGGGCTACCTCACCACCGAGGAATTCCTCGCCGCGCTCGACGCCAACCTGGCGCGCGCGCTGCGCTGACAATACAGCGGCCCCACGGTACCCGGTGTGCGAACAGCACCCGGATCGTGGAGCCGCAGCCTGCCCGGGGGCGCCGAGAACAGGGCTGTGTTCTCGGCGTTTCCGCCGTAGGTATCTGTTGAGAAGCGCCCGAATTGGCCCGCCGGGATCGGCGAGACAAGATTGGCCATGCCGAAATCCTCCGGTGAGCCGACAGCACCGTACGCGCGAACACACGAGACGGCTCCACACCGCCGCATCTGCTCGCCGAGCCGGCGATGATCGACGGTTTGCGCCGGGTGGTGGAGGAGTCGGTCAAGCGATTGGGCACGGTGGTCGCCGAAACCGGTCAGCAAGTCGTGCGCCGCTACCGAGGAGCCCGGCTCGGCGTCGATACCGACATATCGGTGAAGGAGACGGAGGATGCCGCCGGCGGTGCCGACGTCGACAGGCAGGCCTGGGCGGTGCGCGGCGGTGGCGAGCGGACCCCACCGGTCGGCGTGACCCCGCCCTTGATGTCGGTGGATCAATTCCTGGCTGGTCTTCGCGACGGAGAGCGTTCCGGGGTACCGGAGATGCGAACCCCGGCGTATATGGTTGCCGGAAACAATCAGACCGATCTCTTCGTCTACCCGAACGGGTTCGAAGTGATTCAGAAGGTCGGCCTCCCCCCGATGAAGCAGTCCGCCGAAATTCTCGCGGCAGCGGTCGGTCGTGCGATCGGCGCCCCGGTCGCGCCGGTGATCGCGGGAGCAGAAGGCAGCCTGTTGATGCAGCGGCTGCCGGGGCGTACTGTGCCCGGGACCCCGTCGGATCCGGGTGCCTGCGAAGCGATGGAGGCGATCAAGAACACGCCCGGCGCACGAAAACTCGGCCTTTTGGACGTTCTTGTCCGCAACTGGGACCGCCCCAACAATTGGCTGCGGCACGGTGACGACATATACGGGTACGACCATGCGGAGTCGTTTCGTGAAGACAGGGACTTCGACCCTGGTTCGAACCCGTTCTCGAGTCACTACGGCGTGCCGGGTGTCCCTGGCTCGGGCCGATGGAACGAGTGGACGCCGAACGATCTCAGCCGGACGGAACTGGATCGGTACGAAGCCGAGATCACTGCCTTGCGGCCATTGTTCGAAGAACACGCTCGGCTGGATTGGGCCACCGAGGCGCAGCCCCTGGCATGGCACGACGATGTTCTTTCGCGAGTCGCGCGGTTGCGCGAGCACGCCACCCGTCCGTGACCCTTTCCCGTTGCGGAACACGTTGGCTCCGGATGGATTTCACCGGATCGCCACGCGACGGGCCAGGAACTGGCAGGCTGTCAACAAGGTGTAGGCAACTCAGGATCCGCCTGGTGATCTACACCGTAATGCTGCTGGTGATACCGGAGGACGACGATGTTCGAATGGTCCGATACCGATCTGATGGTCCGCGACGCGGTCCGGACTTTCATCGATAAGGAAGTACGCCCCCACCTCGACGCACTGGACAGCGGGGAAATGCTGCCCTATCCGGTGCTACGCAAGCTGTACGCGGATTTCGGTATCGGTGCGATGGCCGAGGAGGCGCTGACCAAACAGCTGGCCGCCCGCCGTGCGGCGGCCGAAGGTGCGGAGAAACCGGCCTCCGGGGAGAAGGACTCCTCCGGCGGTGGATTCGATCAGCAGACCATGATGGCCGTGCTGACCAGTGAACTCTCCGGTGTCTGTATGGGTCTGTGCAGCTCACTCGGGGTGAGCACCGGGCTCGGCGGCGCCACCATCCTGTCCCGCGGCACACTGGCCCAGCAGGAGCGGTGGGTGCCCGATATCGTGAGCCTCCGCAAGATCGCATGCTGGGCGATCACCGAACCCGATTCCGGATCCGATGCCTTCGGCGGTATGAAAACCTACGTCCGACGCGACGGCGAGGACTATATCCTCAACGGGCAGAAGACCTTCATCACCAACGGCCCGTTCGCCGACACCCTCGTCGTATACGCGAAACTCGACGAAGGCGACGGTACGCCGGCCCGCGACCGCAAGGTGCTCACCTTCGTGCTCGACAAGGGAATGGAAGGCCTCACCCAGGGCAAACCGTTCAAGAAGATGGGCCTGCACGCCTCACCGACCGGCGAACTGTTCTTCGACAATGTCCGCCTCGGCCGCGACCGGCTGCTCGGCGAAACCGAGGAACACCGCGGCGGTGACGGACGGGAGAGCGCCAAATCCAGTTTCGTGGCCGAACGCGTCGGTATCGGTTTCATGGCGCTGGGCGTGATCAACGAATGCCTGCGGCTGTGCACCGAATACGCCCGCAACCGCAAACTGTGGGGTCAGGAGATCGGCCGGTTCCAGCTCATCCAGCTCAAGCTGGCGAAGATGGAGGTGGCGCGGATCAATGTGCAGAACATGGTCTTCAACATCATCGAACGCGGGAAAGCCGGTAAACCGCTGAGCCTTTCGGAGGCCTCCGCGGTGAAACTGTATTCCTCGGAGGCGGCGACCGAGGTCGCGATGGAAGCCGTACAGCTCTTCGGCGGAAACGGGTACATGTCGGAGTACCGGGTCGAACAGCTGGCACGCGACGCGAAATCACTGATGATCTACGCGGGCAGCAACGAAATCCAGGTCACCCACGTAGCCAAGGGCATTCTCGCACTCTGAAACCACGCGCCGAAGGCGCGCCGGACTATACAGCTCGCAAATGGTCGCGACTGGCGTAGATATGTTCGGCGACGAGGTTGGCGATCCGTTCGGGATCCTCCAGCATGGGCACATGCCCGGCCCGGTTCAGCATGATGCGGTCCGCCGACTCGGGCAGCTCACGCAGGAACCGCCGGCCGTGCGCCGTGGCCGGTAGGACGCGATCGGAGTCGGCCAGGATCACCCGGACCGGGGCGGTCAGATCGGACATATTCGCCAGTGACGGCCCCCGCAAGGTGCCGGCGGTCAGCGCGGGCAGTGCGGGGCAGTGCAGTGCGGCCAGGATCACGGCCGAGATATCCGCGCGGGAGACCGCGCCGGTGTTCTTGGTGAGCAGATAGGTCATCACCCAGCGCACGAGCCGGTTGTCGACCGGAGAACTGCCCAGTTGCCGCAGTATTTCGGTGATCGGGATCATCGGCGCGATCTTGGCGGCGGCGCGGACCTGCGTCACCGACGGGGTTTTCCAGCCACCGGCCGGAGCGATCGCGGTGAGTGTGCGGGCCCGGCCACGGCGGGCCAATTCGAACCCGACCCAGCCGCCCAGCGAATTACCGACGATATGGCAGGTTCGCCAGCCCATATCGTCCAATTGTTCCTCGACCCGGTCGGCCAGGGTGGCGGCGGAGTAGTGGCCGTCCGGGAATTCCGGCCCACCCCAGTGCCCGCCGAGTGCCGGTGCGAAAACCTCACACCGGGCGGCCAGCAGGGCGGCGGTCTGTTCCCAGCAATGCGGTGAGAGCAGGACACCGTGCAGGAGGAGCAGCGGTTCGCCGGAGCCCAGATGTAGAGCGGTGACCGGCTCGGGTGCTGTGGTTGCGGAGGTGCCTGACATCGATGTCGTCACCCCTTCCTGGCAAGTAGCGGTGACCTGTCATTCTACGGTCGGGCGGGGGAGAAATCCGCACTGTCGCCGAACAGGGGGCCGCCGAAGGCATGCTTTCGCTGAACCCGGTCAGTAGCCCTTCGGCGAGGCGGCCGGGTTGGTCTGCTGGACCGCGGACTGCAAGTTGCTTCCGTCCTTGGCGACATCGTATCGTTCCATGACGTAATTCATACTGGCCGCGACATTGGCGACAGGATCGTAGATATTGTTGGACGTTCCGGCCACGTGATACGACTCGAAGGTGGCCGGAATCGTCTGACAGAGGCCGCGTGAATGCTGCCCCGAAGCGGCATTCGAATCCCAGTTGTTGATGGCATTGGGGTCGCCACCGGACTCTCGCTCGATCAGTACGAGATATCCACGCGTCCAGTTCTCCCGGGCCTCCGGGTCGTGAATACCCAGTGCGTCCAGAGCGCCGTCGATGGCGGCCTTCACATCCTTGCTTCCGGTATACGCGGCGTAGTCGGCGTCGGTCGCGGCGGCCGTGTATTCCACACCGTCGTTGGCCGCCGATGAGGCGGGCGAGTTCGGAGCGACGGAAGGCAACAGCGGACCCGTTGCCGCGGGGCTGATACTGCGGGGATGAGTCGGGTCGTCGAGTTCGATACCGAGCGCCTCGGCTGCCGCACGGTCCGAAACGCCGCTCACCTGCTCATACGTTGTGTTGACCGTATCCCAGAGCGCTGTGAAGAGACCGTTGACGACGGAACTGGGCAGTGCCTGCTGCGGGTTGCCCTGCGCATCCCGCACCGGGTTGCCGTTCTCGTCGGTCACGGTGTACACCGAGCGATGGGCGGCGTCGATCTTGTCGTTGAGTTCGCCGACCGATGTGTCGACAGCATCGTAGGCATCCGTGACCGCCTTGCCGATCCCGCCGGTCCGCACGGTAATACCCGTGTCCTGCCGTTCGAAATCGGACTTGACCCGGTTCACGTCGTCCTTGTGCTCGCCGTAGCGGTCGAGCATTGTCGCCTGGCCGTCCGGATCGGAGATTCCCTCGTTGTGCAGCAGCTGCCACATATCGGGGGCCTGGGAGGGGGTGCCCGACCCCAGCAGCTTGATCTGCTTCTGGATAACTCCCTCGGCCGTCACGAAAAGTGCCTTCAACCCCTCCGGGGCGCAGGCGGGCAGGTCGTTCAGATCGCCCATTTTCTTGGTGCTGGGAGGGCTCATCGGCAGTTCGCATTCGCCCGGAGAGATAAGGTCAGCACACAACGATTATCGGATCTTCCCTGGCCTGGGAACTTCCGCCGGGGAGGTTCGTCGGGCGTCAACGGGTAGTCGGGCTGTGCCCTTGTACTGTCGACCCGTGCCATACATCCTCTCCACCGTCAATGTCAACGGCGTCCGGGCCGCGGCAGGCAAGGGTTTGCTGGCCTGGTTGAGCCGGACCGAGGCCGATATCGTCTGCCTGCAGGAGACACGCGCCGACGACACCCAGATCGCCGCCGTGCTCGCCCCGGCGCTGGCGGAAGGCTGGCAGCTCGCGCATGCCGAGCCCGGTGCCAAGGGCCGGGCGGGGGTGGGTGTGCTGTCGCGGCGGCCGATGCGGTCGGTACGCGTCGGGATCGAACCGGACAGTGAATTCGTCTCCACCGGAAGGTATATCGAGGTCGAGCTCGACGATGTGACCGTGGCCAGCGTGTATGTGCACACCGGCGAGGCGGAAACGCCCCGGCAGGAAGAGAAATACCGGTTCCTCGACGAACTGGCCGCCCGGATGTCCACGCGCACCGGAGCGTTCGTCATCGCCGGTGACTGGAATATCGCGCATACCGAGCGGGACCTGAAGAACTGGAAGGGCAATCTGAAGAAATCCGGCTTCCTGCCCGCCGAACGGGCCTGGCTCGACCGGCAATTGGCCGCCGGGTACGTGGATGTGGTGCGAAAACTTCACCCGGAGGGCGATGGTCCGTTCAGCTGGTGGTCGTATCGTGGGCGCGCGTTCGACAACGACACCGGATGGCGGATCGATTACCAGCTGGCGACGCCGGAGGCGGCCGAGCGGGCGAAGCAGGCCGTGGTCGAACGCGCCGCGACCTACGCCGAGCGTTGGTCGGATCATGCTCCGGTGACGGTCCAGTATCGATGAAGGGGAGTGCTGTGCGTGCGAAAGCTGTGAAGATCCTGTCGGCGGTGGGTGCCGCGGTGGTGGCGATCGTCGTTGCCCTGCTCAGCACGCAGGCCGGTGACGACGGTGCTTCGAATACCGCTGCCACACTGTCGGCCGGCGCCACCGCCACGGTGAGCGGCCAGCCTCCCTCGGGCAAGGCCACCCCCGCCGACTCCCCGGTGGTTTCGCGGGTGGCCGGAGTGCCCGAACGCGCCTACGAAACCCTGGAAGAGATCGATGCGGGCCGCTGGCCGGATTCGGCGAATGCACCCGGTACGAAAGGCGGGATCACCTTTCGGAATCGGGAGGGCCGGCTCCCGGCGACCGACGATTCCGGTAAACGCGTCACGTACCAGGAATGGGACGTGAACCCGAAGAAACCCGGGCAGTCCCGGGACGCCGAGCGCATCGTCACCGGGAGCGACGGCACGGCCTGGTACACCGGCGACCACTACGACACCTTCACGAGGATGCGCTGATGCCCGAACCCCTCGCGCTCGCGGATTTCCTGGACTTCTCCTACGACTGCGAACTCCGCCCCGCCGATGACAGCATGACCGCCCTGGGCGCGGTGCAGGTGGACGCGGCGGAGTTCAGCGGTCTCCGCTACCGCGCCCCGGAGGGCTTCCGAGTACGCGAACTACGCGGCAGCCGGATGCGTACGATGCCGGCGCTCTACGACGAGTTCGCGGCCGCCCTGCAGTTCCCGTACTACTTCCGGCCGAACAAGGATTCGTTCGACGAATGCCTATTGGACATCGACGACACCCTCGGTGAGGCCGATGGCTACGTGCTCGCGATCCGCGACGCCGAACAACTCCTTGCGGACGCACCGCAAGAGCGGGAATGGTTCGCGTCGGTCGTCGAGGAATGCGCGGATTTCTGGCCGTCGCGCGATGTGGTCTTCCGGGTGGTCATGCAGGGAGAGCCGCAGGGAGTGGTGGCTGTCCCGGTCCGCTTCTGATCGCACCGCGCGGGCTCGCCGCCGGCCGCCGTGGAGAGCCGTTCTCGATCAGGCCGGATCGTTGCGACGGGCGACGTCCTCGCCGAGGAGAACGAAGACGTCGGTGGTGTAGTCGATCAGGGTGTCACGGCTGATCGCGAGATCGCCGCGGACCCAGCTGGTGAGAGTTTGCACGAGCCCGCCCACCAGGTAGGTGGCGCGGAAATCGATTATCGGGTCCGGGGCCGGATCGGTGATGCCGTAGAACTCGATACCTTCGCTGGCCACCAGGCGGGCGAAGACGCGGATGGTTTCGGTGGTGCGGGCGCGCAGTTGCGGGGTGGCCATGGCGGCGACCATGGTGACCTCGGTTTTGCGGGGGTCGTCGGTGAGCAGGTGGATACCGGCGGTGATCGCGGCGTGGGCTCTGGCGCGGGAATCGCCGGTCGCGGAGTGCGCGGCGGCGACGATGGCCAGCACCAGCTCTTCGGCGATGCCGTCCACCAGGGCGGTGAGCACGTCGTCGCGGCTGCCGAAACTCTCGTAGTAGTACCGCTCGTTCAGACCCGCCTGCGTGCACATTCCCGACACGGTCAGCTTGTCCAGGCCCTGGGTGCCGATGATCTCCAGCGCTGCGTCCAGAAGCGCGGAGCGGCGCTGGGCCCGCCGTTCCTCCGCGGACAAACCGCCATAGGTGCGCTGAGCTGCCATCCCTAAATGATGGCGGGTGGACGGCCGCCGGGTGTGGGCGGGGCGAAGGTGCCGCCGGACCCGAGCGGTTTCGTGCCGTGCCTCGGCCGTGAGGGCGTGGGCCTGCGCTATGTCCTGTAGCTCGTCGAGCTCGGGTTGATTTGGTGGCAGGTCTTGCCAGAAGTTCGGAACTGGTGGATGCTATTGCCAGATGCGCGGCTGCGCAGTGCTCAGTGAAGAGCTGGACCGGGAGGCTGAGATGGCCATGGACACGGGATACTTTGCCGACGATTCGATGATCCGGCGGGTTATGCGCAAGCGGGCCGTGGGCCTGACCTACGGGCTGCGGGCGCTGGTGATCGGGGCGGTCCATCCACTGCTCTATGTGGGGACAGCCGAATCCACCGAGCACCGCGATACGCCCTACACCCGGTTGGCGCTCACCGGGAAGCTGTTCGAGGCGGTGTTCTTCGGAACCAAGGACGAAGCGGATCGAGCGCTCGAGTTCACCGGGAAGAAGCACCAGAAGGTGGCCGGGCGGATACCGGAGGACGCCGGGGAACACCATCCGGCAGGTACGGCGTATTCCGCCTACGACCCGCACCTGAGCTTCATGACCATGGCGTTCACCTTCGAATCAGCCGAGGTCATGTACGACCTGCTGGTCAAACGGCTCACCGCGGGCGAACGCGAGGGGCTGTACCAGGACTATGTGCGGTGGGGGGAGCTGTTCGGAATGCCGCGCGCGGCAGCCCCGGCCGACTATCGGGCGTTCCGCGAGTACTTCGACGGCTATCTCGCCTCCGACGAGCTGTTCCTCACCGACGAGGCGCGCATGGTGGGGAATTACCTGTGCGGGCACGTGGTGCCCTACCCGCAGCCGTTGCCGGCGCGGCAGGTGAGTTCGGCGTACTACCTGCTGGTGCAGGGGAGTCTGCCGGAACGGATCCGCCGGATGTACGGCATCGAGTGGAAACGCACCGACGAACTCGCCTACCGGGGGTTGGCCCAATCGGTACGGAACGCGCACAGTGTTCCGTCGGTGCTGGTACCGCGGCCGGTGAAAAGCGCGCTGAACGGGCCGAGCGCACCGGTGTATCGGCTGATCACCAAGCAGGAGCAGGAGCTGGCGCGCGCCGGGAAGCGCAGTATGCCGGGAATCGACCCGCGCAAGTGGGCAGAGCGAAATTCGGCTTGAGCCGCATGCGAAGATCGGGGCATGTCCAGTCCTGCCCAGACCCCCACCGCGGGGGAGCGTAAACAGCGGGTGCTTTCCGGTATCCAGCCGACCAGCGCCTCGTTCCATCTCGGGAACTACCTCGGTGCCCTGCAGTACTGGGTGACCTTGCAGGACGACTACGACGCGCTGTACTTCATCCCGGATATGCACGCCATCACCGTGGCGCAGGAGCCGAAGGAACTGCGCAAACGCACCCGGGTCGCGGCCGCGCAGCTGCTCGCCCTGGGTATCGACCCCGCCCGGTCCACGCTGTTCGTCCAGTCGCAGGTGCCCGAACACGCGGAACTGGCCTGGGTGCTGAGCTGTATCACCGGCTTCGGTGAGGCGAGCCGGATGACACAGTTCAAGGACAAATCGGTGAAACAGGGGGCGGACAACACCACCGTCGGGCTGTTCACCTACCCGGTGCTGATGGCCGCCGATATCCTGCTGTACCGCCCGCATCAGGTGCCGGTGGGCGAGGATCAGCGCCAGCATCTGGAGCTCACCCGTAACCTCGCGCAGCGGTTCAACACCCGGTTCAAGAAGACGTTCGTGGTTCCGGAGGCCCATATCGTCAAGGGCACCGCCAAGATCTACGACCTGCAGGATCCCACCGCCAAGATGAGCAAATCGGCGAGTTCGGATGCCGGTCTGATCAACCTCCTGGACGACCCCAAGGTCTCGGCGAAGAAGGTGCGCTCCGCGGTCACCGACACCGAACGCGAAATCCGCTACGACGTGGAGAACAAACCGGGCATCAGCAACCTGCTGGTGATCCTGTCGGCGCTCACCGAGACGCCCATCGTGACCCTGGAAAAAGATTACGCGGGCCGTGGTTACGGTGACCTGAAAGCCGATGTCGCCGACGCACTGGTCGGATTTGCCACCCCTTTGCGAGCGAAAGTGGAAGAGTACATGGCGGATCAGGGCGAACTCGATCGCATTCTCGCCATCGGCGCCGAGCGTGCGCGCGAGATCGCCGGTAACACTCTCGCGCAGGTCTACGACCGGGTCGGGTTCCTCGCCCGCTGATCGGTCGCGCGGCCCGTGCGTCGGCGGTGAGGGGCGCAGACAGTGCAGGTGATCGACAACGTCAAATCCGCGATCAGCCGGATGGTCGGCAGGCGGCCCTGGCTGGACCACATGGTCCGGGCCTTCGGTAGATACCAGGACCAGCGTGGTGACTATTACGCGGCCGGGATCACGTATTTCACTGTGCTGTCACTGTTCCCGCTGCTGATGATCGCGTTCGCCATCGCCGGGTTCGTGCTCGCCGGCAACGACGAGTTGCTGCGGGAACTGCAGGACAAGGTCGTCGAGAACATCCCCGGCGAAATGGGCGGGCAGCTCAACGATCTGATCGACCAGGCGGTGGGTTCGCGCAGTGCGGTGGGTGTGCTCGGCCTGCTCACCGGGCTCTACTCGGGTCTGGGCTGGATGGCTAATCTACGCAAGGCGCTGACCGAGCAGTGGGAACAGAAATCGAACGAGCAGAACTGGTTCCACACCAAACTCTCCGATCTGCTTGCCCTGCTCGGACTGTTCCTGGCGTTGGCGCTTTCGCTCGGGTTGTCGATCCTGGCGTCGAGCCGGCTCGGCGTGCAGGTGCTCGAACTGATCGGGCTCGAGGAGATGCCGGGGTCGCGGTGGCTGTTGTGGCTGCTGTCGACGCTGCTCGCATTGGTCGCCTCGTGGGCGTTGTTCGCCTGGATCATCGCCCGGCTGCCGCGGGAACCGGTCACCGTGCGCAGCGCCGCGAAGGCCGCGGTACTGGCCGCGCTCGGGTTCGAGGTGTTCAAGAATATCGCCGGTATCTACATGCGGTCGGTGCTCAGTAGTCCGGCGGGCGCGGCATTCGGTTCGGTGATCGGCATCATGGTGTTCAGCTATGTGGTGTACCGGATCATCCTGTTCGCCACCGCGTGGGCGGCGACCGCGCGGGAGAACGAGCAATTGGCGTCGGTGCCGGTTCCCGAACCCGCGGTGATCCGGCCCCGGGTGCAGACGGGGGCGCGGCCCGGGTTCGGCGGTGCGGCGGCATTGTTCGGCGCGGGTGCGCTCGCCACCGTGGGCTTGGCCCGGCTACGCCGGGGACGTCGCAGCACGCGGTAGTCGCGCGTATACAACCGAGCTGCCGGAGTTCGTGAACCCGTCGTGCCGCGCCGACTACATAATGAGCCTGCCCGGCGCACTGTGGCTTTCGGTATCGATCGCGGATCGAGATTACCTGGGAGCGGAAGCCAACCCGGGCGAGCTGGCCGATGCGCTGCGGGTCCGGATGGCCGCGGAGCAGGGCAGGGTGTACCCGGCTGCGCGGTCCATATCGGATTCGTTGGCGGTGGGAACGTGAGACCGGCCGCGTCGGCGTGATTCCGCGAACAGTGCCCGGTGAACCGGCCTGTCAGCGCCGCCGGGTCCGGACGTGCCAGGTGCCGACCAGCAGGATCGGGACCAGGATCAGCCCGGCGACCATGAGCAGCATCCACAGCTCGTCGTATTCGTCACCCGCCGCGGGTTGCGCGGAATACGCGACATCACCGTTATCGGGTGGTACAGCCAAACCTGGCTCGCCGGCTACGGTTTCGGCCTCGTCGCCGGGGATATCGCCGATCCGTGCGGCGGGGTCCAGCGCGAAACCGTAGTCGAGCAGCCGGGCAGCCTGCTCCCAGGGGCGGATCGGCAGCACATCGGCCTGCAGCAGCGTGACAACGAGTCGGCGTCCGCCGCGTTCGGCCGCCGCCACGAAGGTCTGCCGGGCGTCGTCGGTGAAACCTGTTTTCCCGCCGAGTGCCCCGGGATAGTTGTAGAGCAGGCCGTTGTCGTTCGCGATCGGGAACCCTGGATGGTCCTGATCGCCGGGAATCGCCGGGTTCGGTGGATAGCCGGGAAAATCCAGCTGTTCGGTGCCGATCATCTGCGCGAACAGCGGGATCGACATGGCTTCGCGGAACAGCAGCGACAGATCGTAGGCCGATGTGCTCATCCCGGGCCCGTCCAGTCCGGACGGAGTTGCCGCGCGAGTGTCATAGGCGTGCAGGGATTTCGCGAGATCGTTCATCTTCGCGACCGCTGCCTCGTCGCCGCCGAGCTGGGCGGCGATCGCGTGCGCGGCATCGTTGCCCGACGCCATCACGAGGCCGTGCAGCAGCTGGCGGTTGGTATACCGGCCGCCCGGGCCGATCCCGACCCGCGTGCCCTCCACATCGGCATCGGCCTGGGTGCCGACGACGACCTCGTCCAGATCGAGCGTGCGCAAGGCGACGGTCGCCAGCAGTACCTTGATGGTGCTGGCCGGGCGGTACCGGCCGTGTGGATCCTTGGCGGCCAGCACCGCGCCGGTATCCAGATCGGAGACCATCCACGCGGTCGCGGAGATATCCGCCGGCGCCACCGGCGCACCCGCAGGCAGCACGACCCCGCATTCGCCGAGGCGTTTACCGCCGATCGGCGGGTCGGGCACCGGCAGCGCCGTGGGCGCGGACTCCCCGGGCTCGGGAACCTCGGAGGAGTCGATGGCCGGCGGCGGCTGCGTCTTCTGCGGGCAGCTGTCGGTTACCGGGGTCGCGAACGGGGTGGCGGGCGGTGGCGGCTGCGCTGTCGCGGAACCGACCAGGATCAGTGGTCCGGCCGCGAGTACCGCGGCGACGAGCACCGAGCCGAAACGGCGGGCGGTGCGCTGGTGGAGCTCGGTAGTGTACATCGGGGAAGAGCCTAGAAGGGTTTTTCGAGCAGCGAGACATCGGCAGAAGACTCGCCCACACCGAACCCGAACGTGCCCGGTGCCGACCTCCGGGTCGGCGAAGCACGTCAGGTTCCGGCCTCCTGCGGACCGGACGTAACCAGCGGTGGCGCCGAGTTCGGCGAGGCCCTGAACCCGCGGCGCCGCAGGCGCCGCCAAATAAACACAGCTCAACCCAGTAGCACCGCGTAGCCGGGTTTGATGATGTCGTCGATGATCCGCAGTCGCTCCGGGAACGGGATGAAAGCCGACTTCATCGCGTTGATGGTGAAGCGTTCGAGATCGCTCCAGCCGTAGCCGAAGGTCTGGTGCAGTTTCAGCATCTCCCGGCTCATGCTGGTATCGCTCATCAGCCGGTTGTCGGTGTTCACGGTGACCCGGAAACGCAGCCTGGCCAGCAGATCGAACGGATGCTTGTCCAGCGAGGGCACCGCCCCGGTCTGCACATTCGACGAGGGACACAGTTCGAGGGGTACCCGGGTATCGCGCACGTACTGGGCGAGCCGCCCCAGCCGGGCGTCGGCGATCTCGCCGGCTACCTCGATATCGTCGACGATCCGCACACCGTGCCCCAGCCGGTCGCAACCGCAGAACGCCAGTGCCTCGTGGATAGACGGCAAGCCGAACGCCTCACCCGCGTGAATGGTGAAGTGGGCGTTGTTCACCCGCATGTACTCGAACGCGTCCAGATGCCGGGTGGGCGGATATCCGGCCTCCGCGCCCGCGATATCGAAACCGCACACCCCGCGGTCCCGGAACCGCACCGCCAGCTCGGCGATCTCGCGCGAGCGGGCGGCATGCCGCATCGCGGTCAGCAGGCAGCGCACCACGATCGGATGTCCGGCCGCCGCGGCCGCCGCCTCCCCGGCGGCGAACCCGGCCAGGACGTGTTCGACCACCTCGTCGAGGGTGAGATCCTGCTCCAGATGCTGTTCCGGGGCGAACCGGACCTCCGCGTAGACCACACCGTCGTCCGCCAGATCCTCGGCGCATTCGCGGGCCACCCGATGCAGGCCCTCGGGGGTCTGCATCACCGCGACCGTGTGGGTGAACGTCTCCAGGTACCGTTCCAGCGAGCCGCTGTCGGCGGCCTCCCGGAACCACCGCGCCAACCCCTCGGCGTCGTCGGCGGGCAACTCCTCGTAGCCGCAGTCACGGGCGAGTTCGAGAACCGTCGCGGGCCGCAGACCTCCGTCGAGGTGATCGTGTAGTAGCGCCTTCGGCGCCTGGCGCAACGTGGCGAGGTCCAGCGGCATGGGTCCGGTCATGTATCGACGGTATCGCCGATTTCCGGGCCGGGCAGCCGTACGCTCCGAAAGGTCCTACCTCTTCGGCTGCCGCTCACCTCGAATTCCCAGGGTGGTCAGGCGGTCGTCACGGGGCTCCGCGACAGCCGGTCATACCACGCAACCGCAGTGCCGTGGGCCTGGCAGACGCCGCCGGATCGAGCCGGGCCGGTGTCGACAACTCCAGCCGTGGTCGGCGAAAGGGGACGTGCCCTCTGCCGGGGCCCTCAGCTCGGGCCGACCCGGTCCAGGATCAGGGGGCCACGGCCCTCGAGTTCCGGGGAGCGCGAGGCAATCGTGATCGCCCCGGTCAGCGCTTCGACAGCAGCGGGTAATACGTCCGGAGTGTCGGTGTGCAGCGTGAGCAGCGGCGAGCCTGCCGTCACCCGGTCTCCCACGGTCGCGTGCAGGCGGACGCCCGCGGCCGCTTGGACCGGATCGCCCTGCCGGGCTCGTCCGGCGCCCAGCCGCCACGCGGCGATCCCGACAGCGCGCGCGTCCAGGCCGGTCAGCGTGCCGGTTTCGGGCGCGGACAGGGTTTCGATGTGCTTCGCGACCGGCAACGGCGCCTCCGGGTCGCCGCCCTGGGCGCGGATCATGGAGCGCCAGTGGTCCATTGCGCGGCCGTCGGCGAGCGCCTGCGCCGGATCGGTGTCCAGCCCGGCCAGCGTGACCATCTCGTGGGCCAGTGCCAGCGTCAGTTCGACCACATCCGCCGGTCCGCCACCGGCCAGCACCTCCACCGCCTCGGCGACTTCGAGCGCGTTACCCGCGGTCCGGCCGAGCGGTGTATCCATGGCCGTCAGCAGCGCGACGGTGCGCACCCCGGCGTCGGCGCCCAGTTCGACCATGGTGGTGGCCAGGGTGTGCGCTTCGGCCCGGGTCGGCATGAAGGCGCCCGCGCCGACCTTCACATCCAATACCAGGGCGGCGGTGCCCTCGGCGATTTTCTTGCTCATGATCGAACTCGCGATCAGCGGTATCGATTCGACCGTGCCCGTGGTGTCCCGCAACGCGTACAGGCGTTTGTCGGCCGGTGCGAGATCGGCGCCGGCGGCACAGACCACCGCGCCGGCGGCCGGGTCGGAGAGGATCTCGCGCATCCGGTCCGGGCCGATATCGGCGCGCCAGCCCGGGATGGACTCCAGCTTGTCCAAGGTCCCGCCGGTGTAGCCAAGGCCGCGGCCCGACAGTTGTGGAACCGCTGCGCCACAGGCCGCCACCAGCGGCGCCAACGGCAGCGTGACCTTGTCGCCGACACCGCCGGTGGAGTGTTTGTCGACGGTGGGCCGCGGCAGATCGGTGAAATCCAGGCGGCGGCCCGAGTCGATCATCGCGCGGGTCCAGCGCGCTGTTTCGCGGCGGTTCATTCCGCGTAGCACGATGGCCATCGCCAGCGCCGACATCTGCTCGTCGGCCATCACCCCACGGGTGAAGGCGTTGACGGCCCAGTCGATCTGTTCGTCGGAGAGCTCGCCGCCGTCCCGTTTCGTCCGGATGATCGATATCGCGTCGTGTGCCGTCACGTCCTCAGTTTCGCAGTGTCCCGGTCGAAAAGCAGGCGACCACTCGCGACCACGTGGCGACTCACTTTCTGCTACGGGACGATCCAGCGCGGCCGGGACTGTGCCGTTCCGCGGGGCAGGCGGACGTCCCGTCCGGGGCCACTACACGCGCGGCGAGCGTGCGGGCGATATCGCCGGTAGAGCACCGCCCGCGGGACCGTTGTCGTGTAACCGGCTCCTCGAATCCGCCCGTCCTATCCGCCGCCGTGGACACGGCCGGCGAACCGCGCCGGGAGATCGTAGACATCTGGGCGCCTACGCCGTCGGCCGATCCGGCGCGGTACGTCGCGCCGTTGCGGGCCTGCGGCGCTCACTCCTGTAGTGCGCGCAGAGTTTCGAGGCGGTGCTGCACGGTCGGGCCGGTGGGCGCCACGATGATCTCGTCGGCCCCGGTCTCCTTGACCAATGTGTCGAGGCGATCCCGTACCTGCTCGCGGGTGCCGACGGCCTGGTCGGCGTTGCGGTCGTCGACGAAGGCGTTCTCGGCATCCGACCACGGGTGGGATTCGGCCTCTTCCAACGTCGGGATGCGCTGCGGCAGCTGACCGGTGCGCATCCGCAACTGCACCAGGCTCTGCGGCAGGGTCCGGCGGCGGGCTTCGGCTTCGGTATCGGCGACCACCGTCGCCACCGCCAGCATCGACCGCGGTTCGCTCAGCACCTCCGAGGGGCGGAACTCGCGCCGGTACAGCTCGAAGACGAGAGGAGTCGTGCGCCCGCCCGCGAAGTGGTGGGCGAAGGCGAACGGCAGACCCATCATGGCGGCGAGCCGGGCACTGAAATCACTGGAACCCAGCAGCCACATCTCGGGCGGGTCGCCCTCGCCCGGAATCGCCCGGATCCGGTCGCCCTGTCCGCCCCGGAGCGGCGGGATGGTGCCGAAATAGGCCAGCAGCTCCACCACCTGCTTGGGGAAGTCCTCCACGGCCTCGGCGGCGGCGCCGCGCCGGATGGTCGCCGAGATCAGCGGGTCCGTTCCCGCGGCCCGGCCCAGGCCGAGATCGATCCGGTCCCCGTACAGCGCGACCAGGGTGCCGAACTGTTCGGCCACGACCAGGGCCGCATGGTTGGGCAGCATCACCCCACCGGAGCCGACCCGGATCCGCTCGGTCGCCGCGGCTACGGCCGCGATCAGCACCGGCGGCGCCGAGCTCGCGATTCCCGGCATCCCGTGGTGCTCGGCCACCCAGAACCGCCGGAATCCCAGCCGTTCGGCTTCGCGGGCGACGGTGAGGGTATCGGCCAGCGCTTGCCGATGTGATCCGTCGGCGGCGACGGCGGCCAGATCGAGCACGGAGAGGGGAACAGTCATACCCGGACCAACCCGCGGCGTTGCGCGGAGATTCCGGTTCCGTCGAATCCGTGGCGCATCCGACGGTGTGGGGTCCCGACTCCGGGAACCGGGCCGATCAGGTACGACCGGCCGCGAGGTCGTCCGGCCCGAAGGCATCGCGCAGCAGGTCCCCGAGCGGGACCGGGCCGGCGGAATGATCGATCAGGAGTTGTCTGCCGCCGAATTCGTACAGCACCTGCCGGCAGCGACCGCAGGGCAGCAAGATCTCACCCCGCGAATCGCAGACCGATACCGCGAGCAGGCGAGACTCCGACCGGATGCGCTGATTGCCGACCAGTACGCATTCCGCGCACAGTCCCAGCCCATAGGACACGTTCTCCACGTTGCAGCCGATCGAGATCGTTTCCCCGTCCCACCCGGCCGCCCCCACCGGGAATCGGGAGTAGGGAGCGTAGGCCCTGCCCATCGCCGAAAAGGCCGCGGACCGCAGCCCTGCCCAGTCGATTTCCATACGTGCTCCCGCGGGTGTGTGGTCGAACTGTCGTGAACACTGAAACACGGCGCTCGGTTCGGAGATATGCAGGGTGCCGGGCCGTCCGGCCCGGTCTCGTGGTCGCCAGGAAGGTGCCGAATGACGCTTCCGAAGTTCCTCATCGTCATGGTGTATTCGAAATTGTTGTTGTCCAGGCTCAATGCGTTCGACGAGGTCGAGGTGCAGCTGGAGTACCAGATCGTGCCCGACTACGACGCCGATCCCGCGGTGGGTAGGTACCCGGAGAGCGCGCCGGCCAGTCAGGCGCTACTCGGGCATGTGACCGGCGATATCGTCGATACGGAGTTCAACTACGAAGCTGTGCGGTTGCGGGTGGAGGCGATCGGCGAGGGCGACTGAGCCGTCGCCGGTTACGAGTGGTTCTGCTGCGGCGCCGGGTGGGCGGTATGTCGCTCCGCCCGGCGCGTGGGCCGGTGTCAGGATTTCCGCGGATCTTTCGCCGGACATCCGAAACATCGGCTACTCTCGAGTAACTTGGCTCGCTCCACTGAGACATTTTGCACATTGCCCCGGCGCACGATGGCGACCTCGGCATTGAGAGCATTCGTCGCCGGCGGAAATCGGGCTCCGTTTGCGTGGAATCGTCCAGGTTTGTGAAAACCCTTGCCGGGCATTGGGTTACGGGAAAATTACCGGTTCCCGGGGTGTTCGGGGAGCAGGGTTGTCCGGGCGTGGGCCACCCGTCGCGTAACCCTTCAGCGACCTGACAAAGGCAACCCTAACCTGCCTGATATCGCCGCAACGCGCGGCACGCCGAATTAGTTCCCCCAATGTGAGGGGATTAGAGTCCAGAACAGATCGGTTACACGTTCGGCGGCGGCGAGCCCAGCGACCGCGGCCCCGGGATAGGGCCCTGTCACTCCCCGGCTGGTGCGTCACCGAATCCCGGCTCCACCGCACTCGGTGCCGGGATCTGTGACCGGGTCCATCAACGATGTTGGAGGCACCGAGACTCTATGGCCACGATAGAAGCTCCGGCTCAGCCGAAGCGCAAAACGCTGTACCGAGGCGACCCCGGTATGTGGTCCTGGGCCCTGCACCGGATCACCGGTGTCACGGTCTTCTTCTTCCTGTTCGTGCACGTCCTGGACACCGCGCTGGTCCGGGTCAGCCCCGAAATGTACGACGAGGCGATCGCGATCTACAAGACGCCGATCGTCGCGCTCATGGAAATGGGCCTGGTCTTCTGCGTGCTGTTCCACGCGCTCAACGGTGTGCGGGTCATTCTGGTGGACTTCTGGTCCCAGGGGCCGCGCTACCAGAAGCAGATGCTCTGGGGCATCATCGGCCTGCTGGTGGTGCTTCTGGTGCCCTCGATCGGTCGCATGTTCTACCTACTGTTGACGGAGCACTGAGCCATGACCGCACCTGTTCTCGGTAAATCCTACGATCGTCCGGCGAGCCTGGATCTGCCGCGCTCGGCCCGGGGCCGCACAAACGGCAACTTCGAGAAGTACGCGTGGCTGTTCATGCGTTTCTCCGGTGTCGCGCTGATCGTGCTGGTCCTCGGTCATATGGCGATCATGTTGCTGCTCGACGGCGGCGTGAAACGGTTGAACTTCGCGTTCGTGGCCGGTCGCTGGGCGAGCCCGTTCTGGCAGATCTGGGATCTGGCCATGCTGTGGCTGGCGCAGTTGCACGGCGGTAACGGTCTGCGCACCGTGATCGCGGACTACTCGCGCAAGGATTCGACCCGCTTCTGGCTGAACACGCTGCTGGTGCTGTCGATGATCCTGATCATGGGCGTGGGCACCTACGTCATCTTCACCTTCGACCCCAACATCAGTTAGGAACGGCCCCCTCGCATGAGTGAGCGCAGCGAACGAACCGACGCGGCAGCTGAGAGCAGCGAACGAAGCGGCACCGCAGTCGAGTCTCGGCCTGTTCAGGAGCACCGCTACGACGTCGTCATCGTCGGTGCGGGTGGCGCCGGTATGCGGGCGGCCATCGAGGCCGGCCCCCGGGCGCGGACCGCGGTGCTGACCAAGCTGTACCCCACCCGCAGCCATACCGGCGCGGCCCAGGGCGGTATGTGCGCGGCCCTGGCCAACGTCGAAGAGGACAACTGGGAGTGGCACACCTTCGATACGGTCAAGGGTGGCGACTACCTGGTCGACCAGGACGCGGCGGAGATCATGGCAAAAGAGGCCATCGACGCCGTGCTGGACCTGGAGAAGATGGGCCTGCCGTTCAACCGCACGCCCGAGGGCAAGATCGACCAGCGCCGGTTCGGCGGGCACACCCGTGACCACGGCAAGGCGCCGGTGCGGCGGGCCTGTTACGCGGCCGACCGTACCGGGCACATGATCCTGCAGACGCTGTACCAGAACTGCGTCAAGCACGACGTGGAGTTCTACAACGAGTTCTACGTGCTCGACCTGGTGATGACCGATACCGAACGGGGCCCGGTCGCCACCGGTGTAGTCGCCTACGAGCTGGCCACCGGCGAACTGCACGTGTTCCACGCCAAGTCGATCGTCTTCGCCACCGGCGGTTCCGGCCGGATGTACAAGACCACCTCCAACGCGCATACGCTCACCGGCGACGGTATGGCGATCGTGTTCCGCAAGGGCCTGCCGCTCGAGGATATGGAATTCCATCAGTTCCATCCGACGGGCCTGGCCGGCCTCGGCATCCTCATCTCCGAAGCCGTGCGCGGTGAGGGCGGCATCCTGCGCAACGTGGACGGCGAGCGGTTCATGGAACGCTACGCGCCCACCATCAAGGACCTCGCGCCCCGCGATATCGTCGCCCGCTCGATGGTGCTCGAGGTGCTCGAGGGCCGCGGCGCCGGACCGAACAAGGATTACGTCTACATCGACGTGACCCACCTCGGCGAGGACGTGCTCGAGGAGAAGCTGCCCGATATCACCGAGTTCGCCCGCACCTACCTGGGTGTGGACCCGGTGAAGGAACTGGTGCCGGTCTTCCCGACCTGTCACTACGTGATGGGCGGTATCCCCACCCGCATCCAGGGCGAGGTGCTGCGCAACAACACCGATATCGTTCCCGGCCTGTACGCCGCCGGTGAATGCGCCTGTGTCTCCGTACACGGCGCCAACCGGCTCGGCACCAACTCGCTGCTCGATATCAACGTGTTCGGCCGTCGCGCCGGTATCGCCGCCGCCGAATACGCCCAGCGCGCCGAATTCGTCGAGATGCCGGAGAACCCGGCGCAGATGGTGCAGGACTGGCTCTCGCTGATCCTGTCCGACCACGGCAACGAGCGGGTCGCCGATATCCGCACCGAACTGCAGCGGTCGATGGACAACAACGCCTCGGTGTTCCGCACCGAGGACACGCTCAAGCAGGCCCTCACCGATATCCACGCGCTCAAGGAGCGCTACGCCCGGATCACGGTGCAGGACAAGGGCAAACGCTACAACAGTGATCTGCTCGAGGCCCTGGAACTGGGCTTCCTGCTGGAGCTGGCCGAAGTCACGGTGGTCGGCGCGCTCAACCGCAAGGAGTCGCGTGGTGGTCACGCCCGCGAGGACTACCCGGACCGCGACGACGTGAACTTCATGCGGCACACAATGGCCTACAAGGAAGGCGCGGATCTCCTCTCGGATATCCGGCTGGACTTCAAGCCGGTGGTGCAGACCCGTTACGAGCCGATGGAGCGTAAGTACTGATGACCGCTGTAGCCGAGAAGCCCGCAGCCGCGAACCCGGCGCCGGTGCCCGAGGGCTCGACCATGATCACCGTCAAGGTGGCGCGGTTCAACCCGGAGGACGGACAGGGCCAGCACTGGGAGTCGTTCCAGGTGCCGGCGCTGCCGACCGACCGGTTCCTGAACATCCTCATCTACATCAAGTCCTACCTGGACGGCACGCTCACCTTCCGGCGCTCCTGCGCGCACGGTGTGTGCGGTTCGGACGCGATGCGGATCAACGGTGTGAACCGGCTGGCCTGCAAGGTCCTGATGAAGGACATGCTGCCGAAGAACGGTAAACCGGTCACCATCTCCGTCGAGCCGATCCGTGGCCTGCCGGTTGAGAAGGACCTGGTCGTGGATATGGAACCGTTCTTCGACGCGTTCCGGGCGGTGAAGCCCTACCTGATCACCTCCGGTAATGAGCCGACCTTCGAGCGGATCCAGAGCCAGGCCGACCGCGCCCGGTTCGACGACACCACCAAATGCATCCTGTGTGCCTGCTGCACCACCTCGTGCCCGGTGTATTGGCACGACGGCAGCTACTTCGGCCCGGCCGCGATCGTGAACGCGCACCGCTTCATCTTCGACAGCCGTGACGAGGGCGCCCGGGAGCGCCTCGACATCCTCAACGAGGTGGACGGGGTGTGGCGCTGCCGTACCACGTTCAACTGCACCGATGCCTGCCCGCGCGGTATCGAGGTCACCAAGGCGATCCAGGAAGTCAAGCGCGCGCTGCTGTTCGCACGCTGAGGCCACCGTTGCCTTCCGAACCGCCCCCGTGCCCGGCACGGGGGCGGTTTTGTTTTCCCGGCCGATTGGGTTTCGATACACGAACTTGATAATTCGGGTACCCGAACTTACCATTCTGACTGGAAGGCGGTGGTTCGGCATGCAGGTATTCCTCCGGCTCACCGCTGTGCTGGCAATCTGCGCGACAGCGGTCGTCCTCACCGCCTGCGAGACCTTCCATCTGCCACGCACCGGGAAACCGGTGGTGGTCACCACCTTCACCGTGCTGGCCGATATCGCGACCAATATCGCCGGTGAGCACCTCGAGGTGCAGTCGCTCACCAAACCGGGTTCGGAGATCCACGGCTACGAACCGACCCCCGGCGATATCAAACGCGCCGCCAAAGCCGATCTCATCCTGGACAACGGGATGAACCTGGAGGCCTGGTTCGGGCAGTTCGTCGCCGACCTCGACGCCGAACACGTCACCGTGAGCGCGGGAGTGGCCTCGGTGCCGATCACCTCCGACGCCTACGCGGGCAAACCCAACCCGCACGCCTGGATGTCCCCGCTCAACGTCCAGACCTATGTCGACAATATGGTGGCCGCCTTCACCCGCCTCGCACCCGAACACGGTGCCGTATTCCGCGCCAACGGGGACAACTACAAACTCCGGTTGCAACAGGTGTACGACGAACTCGTCGCCGAACTACGTGATCTGCCGCGGCGGCAGCGTGCCCTGGTCACCTGCGAGGGCGCGTTCTCCTATCTGGCACGCGACGCGGGCCTGTCGGAGGCCTATATCTGGCCGGTCAACGCCGAACAACAGGCCACACCGCAGCAGATCACCCGGGTTATCGAATACGTCCGCGACAATCGGGTGCCCGCGGTGTTCTGTGAATCCACCGTCTCCGACGCGCCGATGCGGCGGGTCGTCGAGGCCACCGGTGCGCGGTTCGGCGGTGTCCTCTATGTGGATTCGCTGTCGGCGGCCGACGGTCCGGTGCCGACCTATCTGGACCTGATCCGCCACGATGCCGAAACCATCGCCGCCGCACTCACCGGGAGCCGGTCATGACAAACCCCGCGATCGACGTCGACGGCGTCACCGTCTACTACGGCGAGGTGCAGGCGCTCGACGATGTCCGGCTGGCGGTGGACCAGGGCCGGGTATGCGCCCTGATCGGGATGAATGGTTCCGGTAAATCGACGCTGTTCAAAACGCTGATGGGCATGATCGTCCCGGACCGCGGGACTGTACGTATCGCCGGAGAGAAACCGGCGGCGGCACGCCGCTCCGGATTGCTCGGCTATGTACCGCAGAGCGAAGCGGTGGACTGGTCGTTCCCGCTGTCGGTCCGCGATGTGGTGACCACCGGCCGCTACGGCCGAATGGGTTTCACCCGGCGCGCGAGCCGCGCCGACCGGGCCGCGGTGGACGAGGCGCTGGAACGCGTCGAGCTGACCGAGCTCGCGGATCGGCAGATCGGCCGGCTCTCCGGGGGCCAGCGCAAACGCGCCTTCGTGGCGCGGGGGATCGCGCAGTCCGCCCGGATCCTGCTGCTCGACGAACCGTTCGCCGGTGTGGACAAACGCTCCGAGGCGACGATCACCGGGTTGCTGCGCGAACTGGCCGCCGACGGGGCGACAGTCCTGATCTCCACCCACGATCTGCACGCCCTGCCCGGACTCGCCGACGAGGCGGCGCTGCTCATGCGCCGGGTGCTGGTGCACGGCAGCACCGAGGAGGCCCTGCGCCCGGAAAACCTCGCGCTGGCCTTCGGACTCGATGTGCTGGAACAACGTTGACTGCCGCCGCGGCCGGCGGCCTTCCCGGAGCAATCAGGTGAGTGTCATGGATCTGGTCGAATTCCTGCTCGAACCGCTGCGCTACGCCTTCATGGTGCGAGCCCTGATCACGAGCCTGGTCGCCGCGGTCGTCTGCGGTCTGCTCTCGTGCTGGCTGGTGCTCGTCGGCTGGTCCCTCATGGGCGACGCCGTCTCGCACGCCGTGCTGCCCGGGGTGGTGCTGGCCTATATCGCCGGAGTTCCGTTCGCCGTCGGGGCGATTGTCTTCGGATTCCTGGCCGTGGCACTGATCGGCCTGGTCCGCGATACCACCCGGGTGAAAGAAGACGCCGCCATCGGCATCGTGTTCACCACTCTGTTCGCCTTCGGCCTGGTACTGATCTCGGTGACCCCCAGCGATACCGACCTCAACCACATCATCTTCGGCAATATCCTCGGTGTCGGGCCGGACGAGTTGCTGCAGATCGCCGTCCTGGCCGCATTCGTCTTCGTGGTCCTCGTCCTCAAGCGACGCGATTTCACGCTGTACGCCTTCGACCCCGTCCACGCGTACGCGATCGGCCTGAACCCCCGCGTTCTGGGCGCCACGCTGCTCGGTCTGCTCGCGGTGACCGCGGTCGTGGCGCTGCAGGCCGTCGGGGTGGTTCTGGTGGTGGCGATGCTGATCATCCCCGGCGCCACCGCCTATCTGCTCACCGATCGGTTCGGCCGGATGCTCATGCTGGCCCCGGCCATCTCGGTGATCTGTGCCGTCACCGGCCTCTACGTCAGCTACTACGCCGATACCGCGCCCGGGGCGACCATGGTTCTCGCGCAGGGTGCGGTGTTCACCGCGGTCTATCTGTTCGCCCCCAGGCAGGGACTCGTCGGGTCCCGTCTGGTCGCCGCGCGGCGGCGCGCCCGCGACCGCAGTACGCCGACGATCGCCGAGGACGCATCCGGTCTACCTGGTTGAACGCGGGCGCTCCATCGCTGGGCGCGGGGTTCGGCGAGCAGTGACGGCCCCACGCACCGACCCGTACCGCGCCTGGCCTTCGGCTGAATCGGGAACTCGACCGTCAGAGCGAGCCGTGGCGGTCATATGGCGACTACGACCGTAAGCGGCGGCGCGCACGTCATTCGCCGATCACAGGTCCGGCTCTTCGAGGGGCGCGGCGCGGCGCCACTCTTCGCCGGCGAGCACCACATGGTCCAGGAAACGCAGTCCGACGGTTCGTGCGGCTACGGCGAGCACGCTGCTGGCGCGTCTGTCGTCCAGACTGGGGGAGGGGTCGCCGGAGGGGTGATTGTGCGCGAGAGCGAAGGCGCGACCGTCGTGGCGCAGCACAGTGTTGAGGATTTCGCGCACCGGTACCGCGACCTCGTCGATAGCGCCCTCGGCCACGAAAACCGACCGACGCAGCCGGTTGCGCGCATCGCAGACCAGGACCAGCAGGCGCTCCACCCGGGCTCCGGCGAACAACGGCCGGGCGGTGAGTACCACATCTTCTGCGCGCAACAGCGGTGCCGCGGGTGCCGCGCCGGGGCGGGCGCGGGCGGCGAGTTGGAAGGCGGCGATGATGGCCGCGGCCTTGGCGGTGCCCACGCCGCCCTGGCGGGCCAGTTCCTCGGGCCGCGCCGAGGACAATCCGGCCACACCGCCGAATTCGGCGAGGAGGGTGAGGGCCAGCTCCACCGCGCTGGCCCCGCGGGTGCCCTGGCCGAGCAGCAGTGCCAGCAGTTCACCGTCGCTCAGTGCCTGCGGGCCCAGTGCGTACAGCCGCTCACGTGGACGCTGGGCGACGGGCAGATCGGTGATCGGTACCGACATGATTCCCCCTCCGGACTCCGTATGCCCGGATCATGCCAGCGAGTACCGACAGTTTCGCGGTGGCCGGATGCGCCGCCCGGGCCGTCAGCCGTCGACGATCGCGGGCTGCGGCGATCGGTTCAGCGCCGACGCGGCCAGCCGCTCGAAATGCCGGAGCTGGCGTTCGTGGACCACTATCCGGCGCAGCGCCTCGTGAATCGTGGCCTTGTCGGTCCCCGTGCCCATGATTGCGCCGGCGGCCGCCAGCAGATCCTGATCCAGATCGATCCGCACTGTCGGCATGCGTCCTCCTTCGTACATCTGCCCTGCTGCCGCGGTGCGGCCGTCCCCGTCCGGAAGGCACCGGCCGGGGCTGCGCGACGACAAACACCGCTGGCCAGACAGTTTGCCCAGTCCGGGGCGGTTTATCGACCGAATGATCCGGCGTGTGTCCACATCGAGACCTACCGGTCCGCAAAACGGGCGCCGACCGAGCCGGTTCAGCGCGGCGTCAGCCTGGATTCGAAATTGCGTTCCAGCTCACGCCAGGCCCGGGCCTCGGCGTCGAAAGGCGGATTGGGCGCCATCCGGGTCGGGTCCGGGTTCAGCAGATAGGAGACGTACCAACCGAGCGGAGTCGACTTCGCGAGCGCCTGTTCCACCGCGTCGTCCTCGGCGTAATCGGCGGCGTCGGTGAACAACTCCAGCACCAGATCCAGCTGTTCGGTATCCACCGCCTCGGGTCCTTCGGCCAGATCATCGGCCAGGCCCGGCAGGACGTAAACGTTCTCGTCGGTGACCTCGACCTCCAGCGATCCGTCCACCGCGGCGGTCTGCACCTCGGCGAAGGTACTCACCCGGGCCAGATCGTGTTCGTGATCATCGGCGAGGTAGCGGGCCAGGGCGCGTTCGCTTCCGAATACGGAAATGGAGTTCTTGGCCCCGAGGAAAATCGGCTCGTCATCGAGATAGCAGCGCAGCGTGAAGTATTCCGAATCGGAGGTCACGATCTTGACCGGGTCGATCCCGACCTCCTCCCAGAACGTGAGGTCTTCGTCTTCGTCCTCGTCGTCGTCGGCGTTCAGATCGACCGGTTCGATATCGCTGTCGTCGTCGGTATCGGCGACATCGTCGGCGTCGACCTCGTTCTCCTCGGCGGCCAGCAATTCCGCCTCGGCCAAGGCCACCGCTTCGGCGTCCACGGACGGGACATGCACCACCGAATCGATCGAATCCAGCACATCGTCCCAGCTCTTGGCCACTGCGGCGCCGATCTGATCCCACAGTTCCAGGCCTTCGCGGCCCGTGAACATGCTGGTGCCACCGGCCAGCGCGCCGAGCGCCGGATGCGTGCCGAAGAACTTCGTCACCGTCTCCAGTTCGCAGACCTCGCCGATATTGCGGACCATGGCCAACGTGTCCTCGAGCTCGGCCACGGTATCCACATCCGGATCACCGGCGGCCAGTTCCGGCACTCCGACCAGATCGAACGAGTAGTTGTCCTCGGGCTCCAGCTCCGCGGCCGATAGGCCGGCGACAACCTTCCAGGCCGGGTGGTCGACCAGATCGTTATCGGAATCGGTCCGGATGAAGGCCGCCAGTTCGGCCACGGATTCGAAGCCGTACAGGACGTCCTCATGTCCTAGGAACGCTTCCCACTCGTCATCCCCGTCACGCCAGCGCGGTGCCCAGAGGGTGACGAGATCGCCGTCGGTCAGACCGAGCTCGATCGGGACGATGTCTCCAGAAGCCATACGCGGAAGCCTAATAGGTAGAGCAGGGCCGAGCCCACCCCTGGGCCGACCACAGCCGGAGCGGAAGGTGAACGTACCCCGTGCGGTGCACGACCGGAGCATACGCCGCGGACCGCCCCAGGGCACCGTGCCCTTGTCACGAAACCTGGGAAACCAGGCCGCGACCGGCCGTGATCAGGCGTTACCGGGATGTCCTCCGGCAGGAGGAGCATCCGCCTGTGCAGCCGGAGCGAACGATTCGTTCAGCGCGGCAACGACCTCCGAACGCCGGCCACCGGCATCCTCGGCGGCCTGGCGGCAGGCCGCGAGAATCAACTGCGCGGTTTCGGCGGGTGGGAGCGAGGTGACGCCCTCGGCGAGCCGCAAATCCACCAGTGCGCCGTCACTGTCGATCTCCGCGCTCACGAGCCCGTCCTCGGTGGTGAACCGGCCCCGGATCTGTTTCAGTTCGTACAGCGCCGCTTCGAGCGCCTCCAGCTTTTGGGTGGCCCCGGCGACCAGGGCGTCCATTTCCGCGCTCATGCTCCATCCCTCCTGAATGCCCGCGCCGGCGCGCCGAGGTGTCGCGCAACCGGCAGTTCGCGGCAGTTCATACCGGCCGCATCCAGCTCGTGGGCCCGGTGTCGGCGTCGTCCATCCGGTCCAGTTCGTCGACCGCCTGCTGCCGGGTCGGCAGCCCCAGCTGGTCCAGGATCTCCGCCGGCATTCCGTTCTCGGCCAGCAGTTCCCGGCGTTTCGCCTTCGCCGCGATCGTCGAGCGTCTGGTCAGTCGCAGGATCTCGTCGGCGAGCGCCTGTGCGCCGTAACGGTATTCGCTGCGCTCGAATTTGATTTCCACCGGCATACCCTGATCGGTGGCTCGCACCGACAAGGTGCCGGAACGATTCCTGCTCCCGGCCACGGTGACGTTCGGTATCTCGGGAACCTGCTGCTCACTCATACTTCTGTCCAGTCGTCAGTATCGGATATCCGCCTACCACGGGGCAGGCCGGCGTGCGGCCGACTCATTCCGTCGGCCGGTAGAACCCGTAGAACTCCATTCCGCTGTTCTCGGTGCGGATGGAACCGACCTGTACCGGATCGCCGGCCTCGACGAGCTGGCCGTTGCCGATCACCATGGCCACATGGCCGTCCCAGATCGCCAGATCCCCGGGCATCAGATCGCCGGGGGAGACGGGGGTGGCGCCGTTGGCCTGCTCGTGGGCGAGGCGCGGAATCTCCACCCCGGCTTCGCCGTAGGCGTATTTCGTCAGACCGCTGCAGTCCAGACCGGCGCCCGGCGTATTGCCGCCCCATACATACGGGGTACCGACGCAGCCGAGAGCGGACTTCACCGCGGTGGCCGCCTTCTCGTTCGGAGCCTCCACGACACTGCCGTCGGGCAGCGTGACCTTGACACCCTCACCGGATGCCGTGCCCGTGGAGCTTGTCGTCTTGCTCGGGGTGCCGGCGCTGGTCGTCGTGGTGCTGCCGGTGGAGCTCGACATCGCGGTGCTCATCATCGTGCCGGCCGCCCCGGCGACACTGCTGAGGCCCGAGGTCACCGTGGAGATCGCCTGGCCGGTCACGGGTGAGGTGCTCGCGGCCGACGGAGTGGGCGGCGGTGGGGCGAGTTCGTTCATGGAGGCGGTATGGGTCTGCAGATCGTTCTGCACCCGGCCCACGACACCCAGCGCCTGCCCCAGATGGTCGATCGCGGACCCGACCAGCAATGTCAATCCGGCCGGGGTACCCAGCGTCGGGGCCATGGCGGTGGCGTTGTTCACGAACGATTGCGCGATGGCGGTGAGATCCTTGTTGCCGGTTTCGATATGGGCCGCCGCCTGACCCATCACCGTGGCCATCTCGTTGCCGCGGTCGGAGATACTCGCGGCCGAGGTCTGCACCCGCAGTGCCTTGGAGGTCGCGGCGTCGGCACCGGTACCGTCCCATGCGGTGTTCATCAGATTGATGCCCGTGCGGCCGAGTGAATGCACCTGATCGATCGCCGTGGACGCGGCCCGCAGCGAATCACCCGGGCCACCGGTGCCGAGCACACCGGTGCCGAAACTGGCGAGGAGATCGAGGATCGGTTTGGCCAGTGCGCTGATATCGATCACCGGTCACTCCCCGGCGACACCGCGCAGGGCGGCCGCATTGCTGGTGTCGGCCTCGGCGTAACTCACGGCGGCCACACCCGCCGCCCCGCTCATCGTGCCCAGTACGGCGGACAATTGGCCGATCGTCGCGAGGTGGCCCGCGTGTGCGGCGGCATAGGCTGCGAGGAAATCGCCACCGACCAGACCGAAGATCGGCCCCAGAATCGCGGGCGCGGCACCCGATGCACCGGCCCCTGCCGCCGCGAGCTCGGAGGCCATCACCCCGGCGGTGGTGCCGTAGGCCGCGATGCCCTCGGCATCGGCTGAGATGTTCACCATCAGAGGTTCCCCCATCGACTTCGTTAACGGGCAGAGTATGTCATCTACCGGATTCGACGCACCGGCTTCCCGCTCGGTTCCACCGAAAATCGAAACCGGAAAATCCCCGGCGCGACGGCGGCGCGCGCGGATTCGACCTTATCGTTCCTTCATGCGTACGCACACCCTCGACCATCCGCTCGTGGCCATCCTGCTGACCACGCTCCGCGACGAACGCACGCCCGATTCCGTCTTCCGGACCGCACTGCGCGACCTGTCCCGGCTGCTGGTCTACGAGGCGCTGCGCGATGCGCCGATCGAGAACTACGACATCAACACTCCGGTCGCCGCCACCCGAGGCGCGCGCCTGGCGCGGCCGCCGCTGCTGGTGCCCGTGCTGCGGGCCGGGCTGGGCATGGTGGATGCGGCCACGAATCTGATCCCGGAATCGAAAGTGGGATTCGTCGGGGTCGCCCGGGACGAACGGACGCACCGGCCCGTGCCGTATCTGGAATCGCTGCCCGCGGATCTGTCCACGACACCGGTCATGGTGCTGGATCCGATGCTGGCGACCGGTGGCTCCATGGTGCATACGCTGAAGCTGCTGGTCGGGCGTGGGGCCACGGATATCACCGCGGTGTGTGTGGTCTCGGCACCGGAGGGTATCGCCGCGCTGGCCGGTTCGGGCCTGCCCGTCCGGTTGGTGACCGCGGTTATCGATGACCGGCTCGACGACGATGCGTTCATCGTGCCCGGGCTGGGAGATGCCGGCGACCGGCAGTTCGGCCCGCGGTGAGCGCGCTCAGCCGGCCAGCGTCCGGCAAAACGCGGCGGCTACCGAAAGGCGTTGCCGCGCAGATTCTCTCGCGGTGGGCAGATCGTCCGGGCCGGAAACCGGCTGCACCACCTCCAGATAGCATTTGAGTTTCGGTTCGGTCCCCGAGGGCCGCACTACCAGTCGCAGGCCGTCACCGGTGAACAGCAGTGCGTCCGTGCGCATCCGGCCGCGCAGCTGAGCCATATCGGTGTAATCGACCGCGGTACCGGCGAGTTCACGCGGTGGCGTCGTACGCAGCGTGTTCACCACCGCCGCCGCGGCCCGCTGATCCGGCAGGCGCAGCGAGACCTGGTCGCCGGCGTGCACACCGAAGCGGATTGCGTAATCGTCGAGTTCGTCGACCAGTGTGCGACCCCGGGCACGCAGCCGCGCCCCCAGATCAGCGGCCAGCACCGCGGCGGAGATACCGTCCTTGTCCCGCACCGCCGCCGGGTCCACACAGTGACCCAGCGCCTCCTCGTACGCGTACACCAGGCCCTCGCCTGCCCGGGCCAGCCATTTGAAGCCGGTGAGGGTTTCGGCGTAACGGGCGCCGCGCTCGGCGGCCAGCCGGGAGAGCAACCGCGACGAGACGATCGTGGTCGCCACCAGCGCATCCGGCGGGGCGGTGCGCAGCACATCGTCGGCCAGCAGCACACCGGTTTCGTCGCCGCGCAGCATGCGCCAGCCTTCGGGTGTGGGCACACCGAGCGCGCAGCGGTCCGCGTCGGGGTCGAGGGCGATGGCCAGGTCCGCATCCACGCGCTCGGCGAGCTGCAACAGCAGATCGGCGGCACCGGGTTCCTCGGGATTCGGGAACGCGACCGTGGGGAAATCGGGATCGGGGGTGAACTGTTCGGCCACCGCGTGGACATCGGTGAACCCGGCGGCGGTGAGCGCCTGCACCGCCGTGGCGCCGCCCACCCCGTGCAGCGGGGTGAGCGCGATCCGGATCCCCGCGCGTTCGCCCGGGCCGCCGATGAGTTGCGGCAGTTGGGCGATCCGCGCGAGATAACGGGAATACAGGGCGGCGTCCGAGACCTCCACCGGGGTACGCGGGATCGGTTCGGTCACCGCCGCGATCCGCTGCTCGATCTCGGTATCGGCGGGGGCGAGCAGCTGCGTGCCGCCGTCGACGTACACCTTGTAGCCGTTGTCGGCGGGCGGGTTGTGCGAGGCGGTGATCTGTACGCCGGCCACCGCGCCGAGCGCGCGGACGGCGAACGCGGTCACCGGGGTCGGCCACGGTTCGGGCAGCCGGACCACCGGGAATCCGGCCGCGGCCAGCACCTCGGCGGTCACCTCGGCGAACTCCGCCGACCCGTGCCGGGCGTCACGGCCCACCACCACTCGCCCGCCGCCCAGGCAGCGGTTCCGAAGCCACGCCGCGAGACCCGCGGTCGCCCGGGCGACGGTGGTCTCGTTCATCCGGTCCGGGCCCGGTCCCAGTGGACCCCGCAATCCCGCGGTGCCGAAGGTGAGCACTACAACTGCTCCAGCAGCCCACGCAGCAGTTTGCCCAGCCGGGGCGCGGCGGCCTGTCCTTCGGCCAGCACCTCGGCATGGGCCAGCGGCGCCCCGGTGACGCCGGCCGCCAGGTTGGTGACCAGTGAGATCCCGAGCAGCCGGGCGCCGAGTGCGCGTGCCGCGATGGCCTCGAGCACCGTGGACATTCCCACCAGGTCGGCGCCGATAGTGGCCAGCATGCGGATTTCCGCCGGGGTCTCGTACTGCGGTCCGGTGAGCCCGGCGTACACGCCGTCGGTGAGATCGGGATCGATCCGGCGGGCGAGTTGGCGCAGTCCGGGATCCCAGGCATCGACCATGTCGACGAACGTGGGGCCGGTGAGTGCGGTCGTGCCGGTGAGGTTGATGTGGTCGCGCACCAGCACCGCCTCCCCGACCCGCAGGCCCGGACGGATACCACCGGCGGCGTTGGTCAGGATCACCGTTTCCGCCCCCGCCGCGACCGCGGCCCGCACCGGATGCACCACTTCGGCCGGTGTATACCCCTCGTAGAGATGCTGGCGACCCATGAGCACCAAGGCGTCGGTGTCACCGACCGATACCGACAGCACCCGGCCGATATGACCCTGTGCGGTCGGCGCGGCGAACCCCGGTAACTCCGGCATGGGTATTTCGGCGCCGGGCGTCCCGAGTTCGGCGGCGGCGTCCTGCCACCCCGAACCCAGCACCACCGCGACCCGGTGCCGGGCCACGGAGGTCCGGACAGCGATTTCCTGGGCAGCCTCTTCGGCAAGCATGGCGGTCAGTGTATGGCCTCCGGGCGCCGCGGGCCGGTGTCATACCGGATGCCGCGGCCGCTGCCGACCGCTGTGGGAGCCGGGAAGTCCTGCCGATACGCTGCATGTATGCCGTACCTGGAACGCGAGGGGAACGTTTTCGTATTGTCGCTGGGCAACGAGGGCCAGACCGACAGCGAGAACCGTTTCAGCCACGAGTGGCTCGACGAGACGCACGCTCTGCTGGACACCGTGGAAGCGAGTGCGGGGCCCACCGCCCTGGTCACCACGGCCACCGGAAAATTCTTCAGCAACGGACTCGACACCGACTGGCTGTTCGCCAACCTCGACCGGATGCACGGGTACCTCGATCGCGTCCACGGCCTGTTCAGCCGGATCCTGGCCTTCCCGCTGCCCACCCTGGCCGCAGTGAACGGGCATGCGTTCGGCGCCGGTGCCATGCTGGCGAGTTCGCACGATTTCCGAGTCATGCGTGCCGATCGCGGTTTCTGGTGCCTGCCCGAGGTGCATCTCGGGATGCCGTTCACGATCGGGATGAACGCGCTGGTCACGGGTCGGCTGACCAACCAGGTCGCGCTCACCGCGATGACCACCGGACACCGATACGGCGGTCCGGAGGCACTCGCGGCCGGTATCGTCGACGAGACCGCCGACGGTGCCGGCCTGCGCGCCGCCGCGGTCGACCGGGCCGCCGCGCTGGCGGCCAACCGGACCGCCAGCCTGCCGGCGATCAAACGATCCCTGCACGCGGCCACGCTGACCGCCCTGGCGGTCCCGACCACCCCGGACAACCTGGAATTCGCCAAGAGTTAGCATCCGGGTATCCGTTTCGTTGTCACTGTTCCGGTGGTCACACCCGGGACGTCGCCGGGCGCGGATCCGGCCGTGGTGGGAAACTGGAGGTGACGGCCGTTCCTCGGGGGACGAGTGGAACCGCCGCCCGTACCGCGACGCAGGTCGCGGGCGATATGTGTTACGGGCCGATCCCGGCACGCGGAGATGGTTCGCAGCTGCTCGTTCTACGACAGGAGGATATTCGGTGAGCACATCCGGCCGTTCGGTGCGCGACGGACAGGACGCGGTGACGGCGTGGCTGGCCGAGCACACGGTCGATCTCGTGCAGTGGCGACGGCATCTGCACGCGAACCCGGAGCTTTCCCGCACCGAGTTCGCCACCACCGAATTCGTCGGCACCTGGCTGACCAAGGCCGGCCTGTCGTTCCGGGTGCTGCCCAGCGGTACGGGCCTGATCTGCGATATCGGCCCGGAGAACGCCCCCCGGATCGCTTTGCGCGCCGATATGGACGCGCTGCCGCTTCAGGAGTTCACCGGCCGGGATTTCGCCTCCACGGTTCCCGGCGTCTCCCATGCCTGCGGCCACGATGCGCACACCGCCATCCTGCTCGGTACCGCACTGGCCCTGGCCGACGCGGATCTGCCGGTGGGGGTCAGGTTGATCTTCCAGCATGCCGAGGAAGTGATGCCCGGCGGCGCCCTGGATATGGTCGCCGAAGGCGCCGTGGGCGATGTGGACCGCATCTTCGCCCTGCACTGCGACCCCCGGCTCGAGGTGGGTCGCGTGGGTATCCGGGTCGGGGCGATCACCTCCGCGGCCGACACCGTGGAGCTGGTGCTGGACTCGCCCGGCGGGCATACCTCCCGGCCCCACCTGACCAGTGACCTGGTCTACGCCATCGGCACCGTCATCACCGGCCTGCCCGGCCTGCTCAGCCGGCGGATCGACCCCCGCACCAGCACGGTGATGGTCTGGGGTGCTGTGAGTGCCGGCAAAGCCCCCAACGCGATACCGCAGACCGGCATGCTCACCGGCACCGTCCGCACCGGCGACCATGCCACCTGGTCACTGCTGGAGCCACTGGTGCGCGAGATAGTCGACGGCCTCCTCGCCCCGACCGGGGTGCGATACCAGCTCGACTACCGGCGCGGTGTACCGCCCGTGGTGAACGACGAACAGTCGGTGCGGATGCTCAGCAACGCGGTCCGCGGGATCGGCCCGGACGCGCTCGCCGACACCCCGCAGTCCGGCGGCGGCGAGGATTTCTCCTGGTACCTGGAAGAAGTACCGGGGGCGATGGCCCGGCTCGGCGTCTGGTCCGGTACGGGCCCCCAGCTGGACCTGCACCAGTCCACCTTCGATATCGACGAACGCGCCCTCGAGATCGGCGTCCGAACCTTCACCAACCTGGTTCTCCAAGCCGGCCCCGAACTCGCCGTCTGACCTGCGCGGACCTGCCGCCACAGGACTCGCGGACCTGCCACCGCGGGATGGTGGCCCAATTCGTAGCCGGGACCGGACCTCTCCACCGACGCGCCGAGTTCAGGCCGCCATGGAGAGCGCCCGCCCCATGCGGACGTATCCGGTAGCACCACCGTGCCGAGCGCGGCAAGAGTATGTCCGGCGCCGGATCGAGCGTGATCGGCAGCGCCGCCGAGCTGGGTAGCCACCCATATCACGTCCGTCGGCCGACCGAACGTCACCAACAGTGGTGCCGAGTTCAGCGAGGCCCTGAGAGGTTTTGGCCCGTCCCTGCTTTCCGTGCTCGATGCGAGGCGGCGCAGCCGCGAGTGTCGAGCACGGAAAGCAGGGACCTCAGGGGGCCGAAACCCGCGGGGGCGCAGGGGCCGCCAAAAAAAACACCGCAGCGGGATGTGTTTTCCCGGGCGCCGGTGGGGGGGGTGGGGGGTGGGCGGGGGGGGTAGTTTTACCCGGGGGG
>NZ_JARWOV010000138.1 GCF_029868855.1 Nocardia carnea
TGCGCCGACCCAGCAGTGCGACCCTGACACCGTCCGCGGCCATCCCCCCCCCCCTGTTTTACTTTGGCGCCCTGGGCCTGGGGGGCCCCCTCAAATCACAATTGCCGCCGTGCCTCCGGGTCCCCCCCCGCGGCGGGGGGGTGCCACCTTCGTCGTTCCCGGGTAGCGCAGAGTCCGCCGCGATCATGGAATATCGTGCCGGGTCATGACCACGGATGACTGGTTGGCCGACACCCGAACCTCTTATGACACGGTCGCGGTCAGCTATGCCGACCAAGTGCGCGGCGCCCTCGCCGGACACCAGTACCTTCGCGCGGCTCTGGCGTTGTTCGCCGACAGCGTGCGGGCCGCTGGCGGCGGACCGGTCGCGGACGTCGGCTGCGGCCCCGGTGAAGTCACCGCCCACCTGCATGAGCTCGGTGTCGACGCCTTCGGTATCGACCTCTCCCCGGTGATGATCGACGTGGCCCGGCGCGATCACCCCGGCCTGCGGTTCGAGGTGGGCTCGATGACGGAACTGGACCTGCCCGTCGCTTCGGTGGCCGGCCTGCTCGCCTGGCAGTCGTTGATCCACATCCCAGACGACGAGGTGCCGACTGTATTCGGGCGCTTCCACCGAGCATTGCGTCCCGGCGGACCGTTGCAACTCCTGTTTCACGTCGGCGACGAGTCGCTGTTGAAGACGGAGGGCTACGGCGGTCACCCGATGAAGGTCCATGTCCACCGCCGTCAGCCGGACCAGGTGGCATCCTGGCTGCACGATGCCGGATTCGTGGTCGAGGCCCAGATGCTGCTCGACCCGGATGCGAAAGCTCAGCAAGCGATTCTTTTCGCACGCAGTAAGTCCTAACTTCAGCATATATCGGGCTCGCCACTGGCCGGGTGTGGCGGGTGATCAGCTGGCACTCCGGACGCCAGTGGGCGGGCAGCACCCGCCGACAAGCTGCGGATCGGCGTCGAGGGCGCTCCCTACGCCCTCGGCTACGTCGCCAGACCGCACTACCCGCGAGCCTGGGACCACGACTGGACCCAGGACGGACGATCCTGCGCGGACCTGATCCCGGACATGACGACCACCGAATGGCTCGACAGCGAGCACACGAACCGGGCCCTGGTGTAACGCCGGGACCGGTCAGAACAGGGTGTCGCGCACCCGCAGCGGCCGGTAGCCCGTCGGGCCGAGCGCGGCGAGTTCGGCGTCGATGTCGACTTCGATCGCGCCGAGGAAGTTGATGTTGGCGCTGTGCGCGGGTGAGATGTGGGCCAGGACCTCGTCGTCGATGCGGTGGCCGGCCCGGCGCATCTGGGCGACCGCGAGGCCGTAGTACTCGGTGGTCCAGGCGATCACGGCGTTGGTGGCCAAGGTCAGACACCACGCCTGCTCGGTCTGGTCGGCGAGCTGGCGGGCCCGGATCGTGCCTTCGTGGGCGTAGAGCAGATCGCGGCGCAGCGCGTGCAGGGATTTCGCCCTTGTTGAGCTGGCGGGAGATCTTGCGCCGGTAGCCCGGATCGGCCAGGTACTTCGCGGCGTAGATCGTGCGCCGCAGCGCCCCGTACTCCTTCAAGGCAGCGGCCAGCGTGTTCTGGCGTCCCGACGCCGAGAGCTTGCCGACCAGCAGGGAGGCGGTGGCGTGCCCGAACTTCAGCGACCCGGCCAGCCGCAGCAGGTCGTCCCAGTGCTCGGCGATCAGGTCGAGGTTGGCCTTGCGGGTCATCAGCGGGCCCGCGTGCGGGAACCGGGCCTCGGCGGCGCCGCGCGTGCCCGGCCGGTAGAGGGTGATCCGCCCCGAACCCGGCGCACAGCGAGAACATCAACTTCTTCGGCTCCATCGACGTGGATATTGAGGGCGAGCTCGCGCAGCTCGGCCCCACCGGCTACCGGCCGCTGCGCTCGGCCGACACGCTCTTCTGATGCAACCCGCCAGCGACGACGGGTGGACGGGAACTCTCCGTTGCCGGGCGGAGGCCATCGAGGATGATGCGCAGGTTTCGACGCCATTGGTCAGATCTCGGTTCGAGACCGATGGTGTGGTCGGCGGGTATCGCGGTGGCGAGCACGAAGGGGATATCACGCCAGTCGAGGTCATCGCGGATGACATGGGTACGTTGCGCCCGCTGGACGAGCTGATGCACCGCCTGCTGGAGACGGGTGATGCGCAGCTCCAGATCGAGACGGCCTCCATGACCGGACAGCGCCTCGTGCAGACCACAACTAGACGCTCGTAGCTGTACATATGTCTCGGCGAACTTGACGAAGCCCTGCCACGCGTTGGGGTCGTCGAGCGCATGTCGTGCTTGATCGGTCATCTCATCGATGGTGTCTGTGAGAATGGCGGCGAGAAGTGCGTCCAGCGACGGAATCCGCCGATACAGCGTGCCCAGGCCCACCCCCGCGCGTTGCGCGATGTCGCGGGTTGTGATGGCAAGCCCCTGTTCGTTGATCGCTTGGCGTGTCGCGGTGACCAGCCGCTCGACGTTGCGCCGCGCGTCCGCGCGCGGGCGGGTTTCGCCCCGTGCAAGCAGCGCATCCACTGCGGAGTCGTGCATGCCCAGAGTCTAGCCAAGCGGGGGGGGGGGGGGGGGGGGGGGGTTATTGGGGGGTAGGGAGCTGGGGGGCGCCGAGAGGGGGGGTAGGGTGGTTGGGGGGGGAAGGGGCCGGGGGGGGGGGCGGGGGCACCGCCCCCGGGAGGGGGGGGGGGGGGG
>NZ_JARWOV010000139.1 GCF_029868855.1 Nocardia carnea
GGTCTCGGACGATCTCCGCGTCACCACCGCGGAGCTGTCCGATATGGCGGGTTGCGCGGCTGAGTCGATCGCCCGGTCGGGCGCCGGGCCCGTCAAAAAAACACCGGTCTGTTTTTACTGGGGGGGGGGGGCGCTTTGGTCTTACCGGTTTGGCCCCCCCCCCCCCGCAGCCCCGGCCGTTCGTCGGGACTCGAATGGTTGCCCATCCACGACAGCAGCGACCAGCGCGACAGCCCGGACAGCGCCGAACCGAGGCTCAGGAACGATCCGCTGGAGATGAGCGATCCGAAGGACCCGATCGAGCCGATCGACAGTACCGATCCGGCACTGCCGATGGACAGGATGGAGTACGCCGACCCGATCGACAGGATCGACCCTTCGGATCTGATGGACAGAATCGACCGCGACGAGCGCCGACTCCGGATTGACCTGTACGAGTGCTCGACAGTCGCCATATCCCCGGTCTACCACAGCCGGGACTGTTTTTCGGCGCACGAATGCGCCGGAAACAGCCTGTTTACGACTAACCGACGGTGAAGAAGCCCAGCGTCGGTGCGAAGGAGCAGGTGCGCGCTTCGGTTTCGGTGGCCTGGGTGGTGAGCCCGCCGCCGATCACCGCGACAACGCGCCCGGTGCCCGTGTTCGCGATCGCCGAGAGCGTCGCGGGGCCGTCGGGGTTGATCTTCGCTTCGTCGGTGAGTACCTCGGTGCCGGCGGCGCCGGTATCGATATTGCGCCACTGCACCGTCATCGGCCGGGGCTGTTCGGCCGTGGGCCGTTCGGTGCCGAGCGCGGTGAACACGAAACCCGTCTGGCCGGCGGCCGGGCCGGGCGGCGGCAGCTGCGCCGGGCCGGGAACCGCGAGGGCCGTACCGACGGAATCGCCGGACGGGGCGATGCAGCCCTTACCGATCGTCGGGTAGAGGAACTGGGCGATCACCGGACCGGATTCCGGGATATCGGGGCCGCCGCCACCGCTTCCGTCCAGGAAGGTGATGACCCGTTCCAGAGTCGATTTGATCTGCGGGGGCAGATTCACCGTGTCCAGCAGGGCGCGGGCCCGGGCCAGGATCGCGGCCTGGGGACTGCCCGGCGCGGCGACGTTCTGGGCAACGGGCGCCGCCGGCGGATTGACGATAACCGGGGCCAGGGCGGCGAGAACGTCGACCGGGACCCCTTCGGGGACCATCGGGACGCTGTTCACCGATGACTCGGTGGCCGGGGCCGCGACGGCTGTCGCGGGCGCCACGAGGGAGGCGCCCGCCGCAATGGCGAGCGCGGACATTGCGATCCGCGATCCTCGGGTGCGAAGCACTGGTCTAGCCGTCCTTACCTCGGGTACATCTGGGCGACGCTGAAAAGCCGTCGTTTCGGGGTCACTCTAAGGACACTGGCACGCGTTGTACAGCACCGGGGTAGCGATTGCGACCCCTGTTTTGCTGTGATACCAGACAGTAGCGGGTAGCCATTGTGACATGTGTGAAATTTGAGTCGAGAGTATATGTGTGTCGTGCGGGTTGCCCGATGGTTCCGGACACCGACGGTTTCCGCTCGCCGACATCCGCGAACGATCGAGCCAACCGGTCGCACCGCGCTCCGACACCGTCGGGTTAATGTATTCCGCGCCGGAAACACCTGCCGCCGCGCCGGGTCCGGCCGCCGACCCGGACCGACTCGAAAGCCCATGTCTTGAATCAGCCCAGCGCCCGGACCGACCTTCGGGGGTTCACACCGTTTCGCCTGGCCTCGGCGGCACTGGGGATCAGCGTGGCGGTGCGGCTGCTGTGGATGCTGCTGACACCCAACGGTATGAATCTGGTGGATCTGCACGTCTACGTGGACGGTTCGGCTTCGCTGCTCACCGACCATCTCTACGATTTCACCTACGCCGAGAAGACCCCCGACTTTCCGCTGCCCTTCACCTATCCGCCGTTCGCCGCGGTCGTCTTCTTCCCCCTGCATTTCCTGCCGTTCACCGTGGTCGCGGTGCTGTGGTTGTTCGCGATCGTCGCCGCCCTCTACTGGGTGGTGCGGATCGCGTTCGAATTACTGCTGGGCCCGGAGGCGCTGACGGAGCCGCGGTGGCGCACCGCGACGGTGGCGTGGACGGCCGTGGGCCTGTGGTTCGAACCGGTGCGCACCACGATCGACTACGGCCAGGTGAACGTCTTCCTGATGCTCGGGGTGATGCTCGCCGTCCGTAGTACGCGGTGGTGGATCTCGGGGACCCTGGTCGGAATGGTCGCCGGGATCAAGCTCACGCCGGCGATCAGCGGCCTCTATTTCCTGGCACGGCGCCGCTGGCTCGCGGCGGTGTGGTCGGCGGTGGTCTTCGGCCTGACCGTCGGCGGCAGTTTCCTGCTCAATCCCGAGGAGACCCGGCGCTACTTCGGCACCCTGCTCGGCGACGCCGACCGGATCGGCCCGGTGGGTTCGGTGTGGAACCAGTCGCTGCGCGGGGCGCTGAGCCGGTTGCTGGGCAGCGATGTCGGCACCGGGCCGTGGTGGATCGCCGGTGTGCTGGTGACGGCGGTACTGGGCTGGTTCGCCTGGCGGGCGCTACGCCGCGACGATCTGCTGGGCACTGCCCTGATCGTGCAGCTGTTCGGGTTGCTGATCTCACCGATTTCCTGGTCGCATCACTGGGGCTGGCTGCTGCCGACGGTTCTCTGGCTGCTGTACGGACCGTTCCGGGCGGTTCCGGGGGCGAAGATCCTGGCCGGGTACTGGCTGCTCACCACCCTGGTGGGCGCACCGTGGGTGCTGTCGTTCCTGCAGGATTCGATCTGGACGATCTCGCGGTGGGGGGTGTGGTCGTGGTTGGGCGCCGTCGATGTGATCGGCGCGCTGGCGCTCTACGCCTGGACGATCTGGGCGGGCCGGACGGTTTCCCGGATCACCGTCCCGCCAGCCGATCTATCTCCCGGGCCGACGCCACGTCCTGTGCCGTGAGCCCGCCCGCGGAATGCGTGGACAAGGTGAAGGTCACCTTCCGCCAGCGGATATCGATATCGGGATGATGATTCGCGTCCTCGGCGGCCTCGGCGACTCGGCGCACGAGTTCGATACCGGCCAGGAACGACGACGCTTGTACGGTGCGGGTGATCGCATCGCCCGTCCGCGACCAATCCGGCAGCGAATCGAGGGCGTCGGTGATCTCGGTTTCGGTGAGCAGTGGTGTGGTCATAACGCCGTGGTACCCCGCCGGTGCACGTTCTCACAAGAATCGGTCACCGCGGGGATGTCCGGGCTCCCGCGGGGTGAAAAACTTCACGCGGCGCGCGCCTTCTTCAGGCCTTTCTTCAATTCCTTGCCGGTGGCGCCCGTGGCCTCCAGGCGCTTCATCCGCATGATCACCACAGGGCATTTCACGCAGCGCGTCTTCTTACGACAGCACTTCTTCTTCGGCTCGAGGCTCGATACCTCTTTCGCCTTGACCTTGCCCATGCGGGTTAGCATACCCTTACCTTCGGGCGCCGCGAGCAGGCCACCTCGACCCCGGTAGGGTGTAAACGGCCCAGATGCCCGGTGAGTCCGTATCTACCCGATCCCAGGGTCCGGCCGATAAGCAATTGCCAACCAGCAGGAGGAACCGGCGTGTCGTCTGCACGCGATTTTCGCAACGTCGCCATCGTGGCACACGTCGACCACGGCAAGACGACGCTCGTCGACGCCATGCTGCGGCAGTCCGGCGCTTTCGCCGAACGTGCCGAACTCGTCGATCGAGTGATGGATTCCGGCGATCTGGAGCGCGAGAAGGGCATCACCATTCTCGCCAAGAACACCGCCGTACATCGGCATCATCCGGACGGCAGCGTCACCGTCATCAATGTCATCGACACCCCCGGCCACGCCGATTTCGGTGGTGAGGTCGAACGCGGGCTGTCCATGGTCGACGGTGTGGTGCTGCTCGTGGACGCCTCCGAGGGGCCGCTGCCGCAGACCCGTTTCGTCCTGCGCAAGGCCCTCGCGGCCTGTCTGCCGGTGATCCTGGTGGTCAACAAGACCGACCGCCCGGACGCCCGGATCGCCGAGGTCGTCGAGGAGAGCCACGATCTGCTGCTCGACCTCGCCTCCGATCTGGACGACGACGCCGCCGAGGCCGCCGAACTCGCCCTCGACCTGCCCGTGCTCTACGCCTCGGGCCGCGCGGGCAAGGCATCCAAGGAGCAGCCGCAGAACGGCGAGGTGCCGAACGCGGAGAACCTGGACGCACTGTTCGATGTGCTGCTGAACAATATCCCCGCACCCAAGGGCGACCCGACCGCGCCGCTGCAGGCCCATGTCACCAACCTCGACGCCTCCGCGTTCCTGGGACGGCTCGCGCTGGTCCGCATCCACAACGGCGAACTCCGCAAGGGCGCGAACGTCGCCTGGATGCACGCCGACGGCGTGAAGAACGTCAAGATCACCGAATTGCTGCAGACCGTGGGTGTCGAACGGCAGCCGGGTGAGGTCGCGGTGGCCGGCGATATCGTCGCCGTCGCCGGGATCGCCGACATCATGATCGGCGATACCCTCGCCGACCCCGAAGAGCCCGTCGCGCTGCCTCGTATCACGGTGGACGAACCCGCGATCTCGGTGGTCATCGGCACCAACACCTCGCCGCTGGTCGGCCGGGTCCAGGGACACAAACTCACCGCCCGCATGGTGAAATCGCGCCTCGACCAGGAACTGGTGGGCAATGTCTCACTGCGCGTACTCGATATCGGCCGCCCGGATGCCTGGGAGGTGCAGGGCCGTGGCGAACTCGCCCTCGCCATCCTGGTCGAGCAGATGCGGCGCGAGGGTTTCGAACTGACCGTCGGCAAACCGCAGGTGGTGACCCGGCAGGTCGACGGCAAGGTGCACGAACCCTACGAAGAGCTCACCATCGACTGCCCGGACGAATACCTGGGCGCCATCACCCAGCTGCTGGCCGCCCGTAAGGGCAAGATGGTGCAGATGAACAACCATGCCGCGGGCTGGGTGCGGATGGAGTTCATCGTGCCCTCGCGCGGGCTGATCGGGTTCCGTACCGATTTCCTCACCGAAACCCGCGGCACCGGTATCGCCAATGCCGTCTTCCACGGCTATGCGCCCTGGGCCGGCGAGATCCGGGCCCGGCACACCGGATCGCTGGTCTCCGACCGGTCCGGAACGGTGACTCCGTTCGCGATGATTCAGCTCGCCGACCGCGGACAATTCTTCGTGGAACCGGGTGCGGAGACCTACGAGGGCATGGTCGTGGGGATCAACCCGCGCGCCGAGGACCTCGATATCAATGTGACCAAGGAGAAGAAGCTCACCAATATGCGCTCCTCCACCGCCGATGTGATGGAGACGCTCGCCAAACCGCTGCAGCTGGACCTGGAAGCGGCCATGGAATTCTGCGCGGCCGACGAATGCGTCGAGGTGACCCCGGAGGTGGTGCGGGTGCGCAAGGTGACCCTGGCCGCCAACGAACGGGCCCGGGAACTGTCGCGTCGCAAGGCCCGCGACCGGGCCGCGCTGTAACCGGGTTTCGCCGCCGGACGTGGCGGCCGGGCGTTGGGTAGAGTGCCGAGGGTGATTTCGGGGAGGCGCGCAGTGTGGCGCGGGCTGCTGGTGCTGATGGCGGTGCTCGTTCCGGTACTGGCCGGATGCACCGCCGATCCGCCGCCGCCCATCGCCAGTACCGACAGCCCGAAAACCGAACCGGCGCAGCCGACGAAGAACACGGTGGTGGTGGCCGTCGACGATATCGGGATCGGGTTCAATCCGCACCTGCGGTCGAACCAGTCCCCGGCGACGTCGGCGGTCGCGGCCATGGTCCTGCCGAGTCCGTTCCGGCCGACGCCCGACCCGGCCGCCCCCGGCGCGACGCTGTGGGTACCGGATACCGCCCTGCTCGAATCGGCGACGGTCACCTCACAGGCACCGTTCACGATCACGTACCAGCTGAAGGACCAGGCCAACTGGTCCGACGGCGCGCCCATCGCGGCCGAGGATTTCTGGTACCTGTGGCAGCAGATGATCACCCAGCCCGGTGTGATCGATCCCGCCGGGTACCGTCTCATCTCCGAGGTCCGCTCGTCGGGTGGCGGCAAAACCGTCACCGTGGTGCTGAACGAGCCGTACCCGGCGTGGCCGCAGTTGTTCGCGAATCTGCTGCCCTCCCATCTGATGAAGGATTCGCCGGGCGGTTTCCAGCGCACCCTGGTCGAGCAGATACCGGTATCGGGCGGTAATTTCACCATCGAATCCGCCGACCCCGGCCGCGACGAGATCCTCCTGGAACGCAACGACCGGTTCTGGGGCACACCCGCCCGGCCGGACCAGATCCTGCTGCGCCGCGGCGGTACCACCGCCCAGCTCGCCGATTCGCTCCGCAACGGCGATACCCAGATGGCGCTCGTGCACGGCGGTGTCGCCACCGAGGCCCAGCTCGCCGCGATCCCCTCGGTGCGGACCGCGATCATGCCGCAATCCCGGCAGCTGCGGCTGACACTCAACGGACGCGACGGCGTTCTCGCCGATCACCGGGTGCGCACGGCGGTCCTCGCGCTGCTCGACCCGGCACTGCTGGCCACCGTGGGCGCCCAGACCGGCAACTGGGTGGAACCGGTTCGCGCCCAAGTGCTCTCCCCTTCCGACCCCGGCTACGCCCCCACCCAGCCGCCACCGCTCAATGCCGATCAGGCGTTCGGGCTGCTGGCCGAGGCCGGTTTCGGCCGGGCACCGGAACCTCCCCCCGTCTCGGCGACCTCCCCCGCACCGCGGCCGCGTTCACTGGCCCGCAACGGTGAACCGCTGGTGCTCCGGATCGGCGCGGTGACCGGTGACGATACCGCCCTCGCTGTCGCCAATACCGCCGCCGACCAGCTGCGCAGCGCCGGTATCGACGCCTCGGTCCGCAATCTGCCGGCCGACGAGCTGTACGGGAAGGAACTGGTCGAGAACACCGTCGACGCCGTGGTCGGCTGGGAAGCCACCGGCGGCGACCCGGCGACGGCACTGGCCTCCCGCTACGGTTGTCCGCCCGTGGCGCCCGCCGAGGCGCCCGAGGACGATACGAACGAAACCGAAACCGAGGTGCCCGCCGCTGTGGAAGCGGCGCGGCAGGCGCCCAGCAATCTGTCCGGTGTCTGCGATCCGGCTTTCCAGCCGGCGATCGACGGCGCCCTGCGCGGGGCCGAGGTGCCCCGGACGCTGACCGACGCCGAACCACGGCTGTGGGGCGAATCCATCGTGTTGCCGATCGTGCAGGACAACGTGGTCGCCGCGGCCGGACCCTCGGTGGACGGCGCCTCGCTCAGCGGAGCCATCCAGGCCGGCATCTTCGGTGACGCGGCGATGTGGCGGCGGATACCGTGACCCCCGCCGACCGGTCCCGCGCCGCGCGCACACCCGAAAGCGGCGGGCTGTTGCTGGTGCACGCCCACCCGGACGACGAAAGCATCACCACCGGCGGCACCATCGCGCACTATCGCCGGCTCGGTGTCCCGGTCACCGTGGTGACCTGCACGCTCGGTGAAGAAGGCGAGATCATCGGCGACGAATGGGCCGGATTGGCCGCCGATCACGCCGACCAGCTCGGCGGCTACCGCATCGGCGAACTGACCCGAGCCCTGACCGAACTCGCTGCCGGGCCGCCCTGTTTCCTCGGCGGCGCCGGTCGCTGGCGCGACTCCGGAATGGCCGGTACCCCGGCCGCCGAGCATCCGCGCGCGTTCGTCCGGTCCGGTGACGCCGCCGTCGCGGCGCTGGTCGAGGTGATCGTGCGGTTGCGGCCCCGTGTGGTCGTGACCTACGACCCGAACGGGGGTTACGGGCATCCCGACCATATCCGGGCACATGAGGTCACCGCCGCCGCGGTGACGGCCGCCGCCGCACAGGGCTGGGACACTCCCAAGCTCTACTGGACCGTGACCGACGCCGATATCCTGCGCGATCATCTGCGGGCGCTGGCCCGCCGCACCGTCGACGGACTGCCCGGTGCCCTCCCACCCGGGTGGCGGCTCGCGGCGGAGAACGAATTGGCCTGTGTACCGAGCGCTTCGGTGACGACGACGATCGACGTGGCCGAGGTGCTGACCGATAAACGTGCCGCGCTGCGGGCCCATGCCACCCAGCTCGCGGTCGCGCCGTCGGGGCGGGAGTTCGCGCTGACCAACATGGTGGCCCAGCCGGTTCTCCCCGAAGAGCACTACATACTGGCCCGCGGCCGGATCGGGCCCCGGGGCGCGGACGGCCGCGAAGACGATCTGTTCGCCGGACTGGCGTAGCCGCCGGGCGCTGCGGCGCCGAATACACTCGTCCGCATGCAGCACTGGGAATTCGAGGGTGGATCGGCCCGCGCCGCGGCGCGGGTGACAGCGAGTGCACCGTCGGCGACTCGGCCGCACCGGTGACCGCCACCGTGAACGATCCGGCGACCCGGAGCCCGCGGTCGCGGATCGGCGGCTGGGCCACCGCCGCGGTGAACGGTATACCCGGCCCACTGATCATCGCCGTGCTCGTCCTGGACGCGGTGATCGCACTGATCCTCGAGGTGCTCTATCTCCCCCTCTATATCGGCACCGTGCCGGTACCGTTCACCGCGATCCTGGCCGGGCCGGTGAATCTGGCGCTGGTGTGGGCGGTCGCGACGGTGAGCACCCGGCTGTCGGTACTCTTCCTCCCGGTCGGCGCCTGGCTGGTCGCGTTCCTGATCGCCGCCAGTCGCGGGCCGGGTGGTGACTATCCGCTGCGCAGTGATCTGCCGACGTTGCTGTTGTTCCTGTGCGGGGCGGTGGTTCCGTTGATCTACATGTATGTGGCGGCGAACCGGCCGAAGCCGGCGAAGAAGTGACCGGTGATCACCAGGCGCCGTATTCCGCGGTGAGGATATTGTTCACATCCACCCCCACCCCGTCCACCGTGCGATCATCTATCTCGAACTGGTGCAGATTCGCCACGGGATGCACGAAACCCGCCGGGGTGCCCCAATCGTGTTGCCAGAACCACGCCCCCACGCCGGCCACCCGGGCCAGCTCGATGGTGGGTGCATTGGCGTAGACACCGGTGTTCTCGCGCCCCACCACCGATTGCCAGCCGTGCAGGTACGGCAGGATCATGGTCGCGAAATCGACCGGCGTGGGATTGTCGTCGATGGACGCGTAGATCGGCCGATTCTCCGGGCCGCCCGCGGCGCGATGCAATTCCAGCCCCCGCTCGGCATGCCGCTTACCGGCCTCCAGCCCACCCCGCCAGTCCGCAGTGGGTCCCTTGCCGAACTGGTAGCAGGACACAATCGCCAGCCCCGCCTCGCGCAACGCCGAAACTTCGCCGGCGAGCAAGGGTTTCCCTTCCATCCACTCCGCACCCGGCCGACGATCCGACACATACCGGATGACCCCCGCGTGCCCGGCGGCTTTGATCGCCGCCGCCGACGGCACACCCGCCGCATAGTCGAGCAGTGTGCCCCGCGGCGCGGGCCCCGCCCGCCCCCCCCCCCACCCCCCACCCCCCCCCGGTGCCCCC
>NZ_JARWOV010000140.1 GCF_029868855.1 Nocardia carnea
CCGCCGCGGGTCGTCCCGCGCCCCCGCCCCCCCCCCCGCGCCCCCCCGCGGGGGGCGCCGCGGCCCCCCCCCCCCCCCGGGGGGGGGGGGGGGGGTCCCCCCCCCCCAAAACACCGAATGAATCGGCAGCGGCGAGCGCTCTCCACGAGCGCACGTCCCGCCGATTCACTTGTATCGGTAGACGATCCGACCGCGGGACAGGTCGTACGGTGACAGCTCGACGACGACCCGGTCCTCCGGCAGGATGCGGATGTAGTGCTGACGCATCTTGCCGCTGATATGCGCGAGGACCTTGTGCCCGTTCTCGAGCTCGATCCGGAACATCGCATTGGGCAACGGCTCGACAACCCGCCCCTCGACCTCGATGGCCCCGTCTTTCTTCGCCATATCCTCCGCGATCCCGGTTACACTCAACCTGGTCTGATTGCCTGGTACTGCCCGATGCATCCGGCCGGAGCCCGCGGCGGCCACCCACGGTGGCTCACACTGCACAACACGGATGATCTCAACCGATCGCACACGAACAGGCGGCGCTTTGATACACCGCCTGGCCAGCTTACCGGTAGGTGTGCAATCGGGCAAAAAGGGGTATGTGCTGGTCGCGTCGCGCGGCGTCGGCGGATGTCTCCCCGGCACTGAGTGGAATGGGACTTGTCGCGTAAACTGGCCGCTGACCGAGGACGACCATTCCAGGAGGGGAACCGGTGAGCCGCAGTAACGACGGCCTCCCCATGCTGCCACCATGGCTGGCCGATACCGAGGTCACCGGGGTCGGGCAGACGAACTTCCGGAACTACGAGCCACCACCGGTCGAGAACCTCCCGCAGGACGAGGTCATCCCGGAGACCCCGGAACCGGCCAACGGCTTCTTCAACCGGCGCGGACGCGGCGACGACCGTTCCGACTCCGACGGTGACAAGAAGAAGGGCAAGGGCTGGTTCCGCAACAAGAACAAGTCCGAGCCCTCGCTCGAGGAGCGCGTAGGCGAACTGCTGCCGAACAACAACGGTCCACGGCCGTCGCAGCGCAACAACTGGGCCGAAGGCACCGCGCAGTGGTCCACGCAGCAGGTTCCGCAACCACCCGCCGATCCACACGTCGCGGACCGGCCTTCGCAGCCGGGTCCGTCCCCGGACGCGTTCCCGCAGGCCGGACCCAGCGCATCGCCCGCCCAGCTGCCCCCGGTTGCCCCGCAGAATGTCCCCGGTCCGCCGGATCAGCCGCCGGTAACGCATGCCCCGGACGGCCGGCCGGCGTGGGGGCCCGGACCGGGTCCGCAGCGGGGTCCCGAGGGTCAGCAGGCGCCGGGCCCGGATCTGCCGAGCACACCGGCCCCCGACTCCGGTTTCGAGTCCCCCACGCCGACGGCCTTCCAGGCTCCGGAGTCGGGCCGACCCAGTCTGCCGGTGCGAAATCCGAGCGAACCGGCTCCGGAGTTCGACCGACTGCGGCCGCATCACCCGATCCCGCCTCACCCTGGTCCGGCGGACGTTTCCGAGGGCACGCCCACACCGGACCGGCCGGTGGATACGCCTACCACCGGCGCAGGCGATTTCCGGCCTCCGCCGCCGCCGCTACCCGACCCGCCCCCGACCGGCGAAACACCGATGGAGCAGCAACCGCTGCGCAGGCTCCCCGATCTGCCGCCCGCGCCGGACACGGTGTCGTCGCGAGGCGATATCCCCATCGAGTCCCGGGCACCGGCCGATCCGACGGTCTCCGCCGAGGCGGCCCGACCCGGCCCGCCACAGCAGTACGACTCCTCGGCCGGCCGCCCGGCGACGCACGGCAGCGGTCCATATCCGGTCGCCGACCGGCCCGATTCGCCCGACGCCGGACCGAGCCCGCACGGCAGCGGTGCATATCCGGTCGCAGATCGGCCCGATTCGGGCGGTACCGGCGACAGTGCCACGCCGAATTTCGACCCGAGGTCCGGCGCCGGACCCGAAAGCCTCCCGGCTGCGGCCGAACGGTCCAGCTCGGCGCCGGAGCCCTCGCCCGCGCCCGACCGGCCCACCAGCGCGGTCGACCATCCGATAGCACCCGCGCCCCGTGCGGACGGTGCACCTCAGTGGCAGGCGCCGGAGAGCGCACCGGTCGGCCCGGCGCAGAATGCGCCCGCACCACAGTGGCAGGCGCCGGAGCAACCGACGGCCTGGCAATCCGGTGCGCAACACGCCACCCCGCAGCACCCCGGTCCGGTGACTGCACCGCCGGGTATCCCGGCACAGCACGGCGGGCCGCCGGTAGGCCATCCGGGCCCCGGCCCGCACCAGCAGCCGAATCAGCCGCCCGCCCAGCAGTGGCAGAACCAGGCGCCACCGGCGCATCCGGCGCCACAGCAGCACGCCGGCCCGGCAGCCTGGCAGCAGGGCCCGCAGAACGGCCAGTGGCAGAACCCGCAGAACCCGCCGCAGCAGTTCGGTCCCAATGGACCCACCCTGGACAATGTTTCGGTGCGGCGCGCCAAGAAGCCGGCCGGCAGCGGCTGGCGCAAGGTGGTGCATCACGCATCCGGCGGGAAGATCAATCCGGGGATGTCCGCCGAGGAGCGGCGGATGCTGGAGCTGGTGGCGCGGATCCGCCAGCCCGTCCGTGGCGACTACCGCATCGCGGTGCTCTCCCTGAAAGGCGGTGTCGGTAAGACCACCACCACCATCGGCCTCGGTTCGACCTTCGCCTCCATCCGCGGCGACCGCGTCATCGCGGTGGACGCCAACCCGGACTTCGGCACACTGTCGCAGCGAGTACCACTGCAGACCCGGTCCACGGTCCGCGATCTGCTTCTCGACCCGGCGATCCAACGGTATTCGGATGTGCGCCGGCATACGTCGCAGGCCACCAGCCGGCTCGAAGTACTGGCCAGCGAACGGGATCCGGCCGCATCGGAGGCGTTCAACGAGGACGAGTACCGCGCGGTCGCCCGTATCCTGCAGCGGTTCTACAACATCATCCTCACCGACTGCGGTACCGGCCTGATGCATTCGGCAATGGCAGGCGTTCTGCAACTGGCGCATTCGCTGGTGCTGATCTCCCCGACCGCCATCGACGGCGCACAGAGTGCTTCGGCCACACTGGACTGGTTGTCACTGCACGGCTACCACCATCTGGTGCAGAACGCCGTGGTGGTGATCAATTCACCGCGCGACGGTACCCCGAATATCGACGTCCAGCAGCTGCGGCAGTACTTCCTGTCCCGCTGCCGGGCCGTGCATATGGTCCCGTTCGACCCGCATATGTCCGAGGGCGCCGAGATCGATCTGCCTCGGTTGAAGAAGGAAACCAAGCGCGCGTACGTGGAACTCGCGGCCACTGTGGCCGATGACTTCGGCCGCAGCTACGGCCCGCAGCACAGCGGCTGAACCGGGTAGCCGACAGGCGTTCGACCAGGACGGCGCGCGGTGAGTTCCTGTCTCACCGCTCGACCGGCCGGCCCGCTCCCCGCGACCCGGCATGTCTCCCCGGGCGCGGGGTAGCATTCCGGGCCGCGAGGGGCATGGTCACCACTCCGGCAGCCGCCGCCGGCCGGCCAGGACGTCTCCCACCAGGGCGTCGTAGGCGTCGGCCAGTTCGGCCAGATGATGCCAGGCGCCGTGCAGGAGTTCGTCGTCGGCGTCCAGGGTCATCAACGCGTGGTGCGCGCGGACCGCCGATTCCGCGAGCCGGTCGATGATCGCGCCGATGGTCTCGGTGTGCAGGGTGACCCCGAGTCGATGCTGCGGGACGTTGCGTCCCACCCAATCGTCGATCGCCAGCACCAATTCCATCCGGCGCCGATCGATCTCGACCAGCCTGTCGGGGTCGGTGACGATCGACCCGCCCCGACCCACCAGCCTGCGCTCGTGGAGCACGGCGAGATCGCGGGCGTACCAGAGCAGCTGCCCGCCGACCACCCGGTGCCCGCGCGCGGCTCGCACCAATAGGTCGGAATTGGGCAGCGGACCGGTAGTCCCCCTCTGCGCCAAGGGATCAGCGCCCCGCTGGGCGCTGGGAAGAGCCATTACGACTGTTGTATCCGAACCTGTCACGGTTGCCTCGCCGTTCATCGCCGCACAACACCGGGTCAGTACGTTGATTACAATAAACCGCGAAAGTCGACTGTCAAGCGATAACGGCCACCCCCGACACGAAAAGCGTACACTTCGTTACCTGGAGACCACCCGAGGAGCACGATGGCGGACGGTCCGACGTATCGGCGGATCGCGGACCACCTCCGCGAGGAAATACGAGCAGGTAAGTGGGTACCCGGGGACCGCCTGCCCAGCCACTCGGAACTCGCCGAGCAAATGCAGGTTTCGCTGACCACGGCACGTAACGCCATCCAGGTATTGGTCACCGAGAACCTCGTCTATACCGCCACTTCCCGCGGCACTATCGTGCGGAGCCGCGAAGTTCTGGAATCTGTGGTGACCGACCATATCCGGCCGGATCGGCCGCGCGCGGCACACGATATCTTCGAAGAGATCGCCCGCGCCGCCGGGCGTGTCCCGACCAAGGAATTCAACGCCCGGATGGAACCGGCGGATCAGCAGATCGCCCAGCTGCTCGATATTCCGGTGGATTCCTGGGTCCTGGCCCGCACGGTGGTCCAGTTCCTGGACAACGAGCCGTGGTCGTGGGAGGTGAGCTTCTATCCACGAGACCTGGCCGAGGCCACCGGAATAGATTCCCCGCACGATATCGCCGAGGGTACGACCCGGCGCCTGGCCGACCGTGGGCACGCCGAAACGGCACACCGCGATACGATCGTCGCCCGCCCGGCGAATGCCGAGGAGGCGGATATCCTCGGGGTCGCCATCGGGACCGTCCTGCTGGATCATGTGCGTATCGGCGCGAACCACGATCGGGTCACCCGGGTCACCCGGCATCGGTCCATCGCCGCCAGTAACCGCTTGGCCTACGAACTCGGTGACGCCGCAGGTACCGCCGTAATTCGTGCCGTGCTGGAACAGACCGAACGGTCCGGGATATGGTTCTAGCCCATGACCGTGCAGATTCGGCCGGCCGCTCTCGATGATCTGAACCTGATCTGTCGCCTGCGGCTACAACGCGCCTCATGGCTCGCCGCCCGCGGCTCCGACCAGTGGTCCACCGAGGCCTCCGGACTATCGATCGACTATTTCGCACAGGTGGTCGACCGGGCGTTGACGGGCGGGGAAACCTGGATCGCGGAAGTGAACGGTGAACCGGCCGGGACGATCACCGTCAACGACCGCGCCGACAAACAGTTGTGGACCGAGATCGAACTCGCCGATTCGCTGATCGTCCACTATCTGATCGTGGATCTGCGGTACGCGGGCCATGGTGTCGGCCGGCAGCTGCTCACCCATGCCGCCGCCCTCACCCGGACCCGCGGCCGCCAATGGGTCCGCCTCGATGCCTGGACCAGCAACTCCGACCTGCATGCCTATTACCGGCGGGCCGGCTTCCGGCTGGTCCGGATCGCCGGGCCGGACAGCCGGAGCCCCTCGTGCGCGCTGTTCGAACGGCATATCGACAGCTGGCCGACCGGCAACACCCTGGCCGGGGCGCGATCAGGGAACTTGCGGATGAGACCGCTGGCGCGTTACCCGATCGTCCTGCCTGCCTACAGCTGACCTCGATCCGGCCGGCATTACGGCGCCGGCCGGACACAAGATCGCCCGCAATCCCGGAGCAGCCGGCTCAGAGTGGATCCAGGTGGGCGATATGCACCATCTCGATTCCGCGGCTCCGCGATACCAGCACCCCACGCCCGGGCGGAAGTTTGGTGGGCCGCACATCACCCACCAGTTTGCCCTCGTCCTTGGAACCACTCATGATCAGCGTTTCCACCGACATATTCTTCATGGTGCCCAGGATCGGATCGAACAGCGCACGGGATACCCCACCGATACGCCGCGCGACGATGAGGTGCATACCGATATCGCGGGCCTGCGGCAGGAATTCGACCAGCGGCTGGAACGGGTTCGCACTACCCGCGGCGACCATATCGTAATCGTCCACCACGATGTAGATTTCGGGTCCGGACCACCAGCTCCGGTCCCGCAACTGCTGCGGCGTGATATCCGACCCCGGAATACGTTTCGCCAGGTAGCCGGCGACTTCCTTGATCATCGGTCCGCAGGTCTGCGAGGACGTCGAATAACCCGCGAGCTGATCCCCTTCGAGCACGCCGAGCATGGTGCGGCGATAGTCGATCATGATCACCCGCGCCTGCTCGGTCGTGGAGTTCTCGGTGATCCCCATGACAATATTGCGCAACAGGGTGGTCTTACCGCTTTCTACATCCGCGAACGCCATGAAATGCGGCTCGGCCTTGAAATCCATGACCAGCGGCTGCAATTCGGATTCGCCGAGCCCCACCACGACCTTCGTGGCGCTGCTCTCGATTCCCCGCAGCCGCGCCTGCTCGAGCAACTCGGTGCGCTCGAATTTCAGTGGCAGCATCCGGACCTGCGGGGCGCGGCGGTTCGGGTACAGCTGCGCCAGTTCGGTGCGCGCCCGCGAAACCCCTTCGGCGAGACTCGCCGGATCGGAGTTCGAGTCCAGCCGCGGCAGGGCGATGAGCATATGCAGGTGGTCGGCCGTCAGACCGCGACCCGGCCGGCCCACCGGTACCTGGTGCGCCACACGGCGGCCCATCTCCGAATCGGTGGGATCGCCGAGACGCAGTTCGATCCGGGTGCCGATCTGGTCCTTGACCACCGGCCGGATCTCGGCCCAGCGCGAGGCGCCGACCAGCAGGTGGATACCGAACGAAAGCCCCTGCCCGGCAATCGCGTTGATCTGCGGTTCCAGCGATTCGAACTCTTCCCGGATGGCGGCCCAGCCGTCGATCACCAGGAAGACGTCCCCGAAGGCGTCCTCGGGGAACGGATCGGCTATCCCCTGTTGCAGGGCGGCGAATTTGCGCCGGCGGTACTCGGCCATCGATTCGATACCCTGCTCGGCGAACCGTTCCTCGCGCTGCCGCATGAGCGAGGTGAGTTCGGCGATGGTCCGGCGCACCCGGTCACCGTCGAGACGGCCGGCCACCGAACCGACATGCGGAGTCCCGACCAGACCGGCCATACTGCCGCCGCCGAAGTCCAGGCAGTAGATCTGCACCTGTTCGGGGGTGTGTGTCGCGGCGGTGGCCATGATGATCGCACGCAAGGTGGTCGACTTACCCGATTGCGGGCCGCCGACCACCGCCACATTGCCCTGGGCACCGGCCAGATTGATGGTGAGCACATCGCGGCGCTGCTCGTACGGTTTGTCGATCACGCCGATCGGCATCCACAACTGGCCGTGCCGGTTCACCGGCGAGCGCCAATCGGGATCGGGCAGCAGCATATCCACGGTCGGCGACTCCTCCAGTGGCGGCAGCCAGACCTCGTGCGCGGGCCGGCCGTGGCCGGTGAGCCGTTTGACCACTACATCGAGGAGCGAATCCGGAACCCCTTCACCGTCCGCAGCCACCGCGGCCACCTGCGACGGCGGCGGCGGCAGTTCGAGCAGCGGGTTGAACGGGGCCGTGCTTTCTTCCGGCTCGGCGACCTCGGCGCCGGCCGTATCCAGGAGCTCGACGGGCGCGGCGGTGAACAAACCGGGGCGCTGCCGGGCCACGGGGCTGCCGTCCTCGGTGGCGGTACCCTGCGGGGCCTCGTAGGGACCGGATACGTAGCTGGCGTTGAACCGCAGCGGGTCGGAGGCGTCGCTTTTCAGATAACCGGAGCCGGGGACGCTGGGCAGATGGTAGGCATCGGTGATGCCGAGAACTGCACGGGATTCGTTGGCGGAGAACGTCCGCAGGCCGATCCGGTACGACAGATGCGATTCCAGCCCGCGCAGCTTGTTCTCCTCCAGCCGCTGCGACGCCAGCAGCAGATGCACATGCAGTGAGCGCCCGAGACGGCCGATCATCACGAACAACTCGGCGAAATCCGGCTTCTGCGAGAGCAGTTCGGAGAACTCGTCGACCACGACGAACAGCGCCGGCAGCGGGTCCAGCGGAACGCCCGCGGCGCGGGCCTTCTCGTAATCGTTGACATTGGCGTAGTTACCGGCCGAACGCAGCAGTTCCTGGCGCCGGTTCATCTCGCCGGCCAGCGCGTCCTTCATCCGGTCCACCAGCGAGAGTTCGTCTTCCAGGTTGGTGATCACCGCCGCGACATGCGGTAGCGGGTCCAGGCCGAGGAAGGTCGCGCCGCCTTTGAAGTCGACCAGCACGAGGTTGAGCGCATCGGGTGAATGAGTGGTCACCAGCGAAAGTACAAGGGTGCGCAGGAATTCCGATTTTCCCGAGCCGGTGGCACCGATGCACAGGCCGTGCGGGCCCATACCGTTCTCCGCCGACTCTTTGATATCGATCTCCACCGGCGTCCCGTCGGGTGTGATCCCGATCGGCACCCGCAATCGTTCGCGGGCGGTGCGCGGCCGCCAGACCCGAGCCGGATCGATCTGTGCGGCATCGGAGATCTTCAACAGCGCCATGAGGCCCGGATCGGCGGTCGTGCCCTCACCCAGGCTCACGATCTGCGCGGCCGTGGCCAGGCGGTACCGCGCGAGCGCACGGGAAAACGCCTCCGCTTCGGCGGTACTCACCGAATCCGCGGTCGCGAACCGTTCCACCCCCGCGGCACTCTTGGCCGACACCTCACCGTCCGAACAGACCAACTGCAGACCACGCCGCGCGGCCAGTCCTCCTTCGGGTGCGGTGAGGTCGAGAACGGTCACCGAATCCAGGCCCGATTCGGCGACCAGCCGTTCGTTACCGCTGACGTAACCGTCATCGATGACGACAACCAGATGCAGCCGGCCCTGGGTGGGCTGCGGATTGCGCATGAACCGGCCGCGCTCCAGCAGCTCCGCCGACAGCGCGGTTTCCAGTTCGCCCAGCGATTGGTACATCATCCGCACCGAACCCATACCGTCACGCTGTACGGGATGCTGAAGGTGCGGCAGCCATTTCGCCCACGACCAGACGCGTGCGTCGGGGTCGCTGCAGACGATGGCCACGGCCAGATGGTCCGGGCCGTGGAAGGCGGCCAGTTCCATGATCATCGAGCGCACGAGGGTACGCGCCTCGCCGATATCGCCACCGATGTTGATCGCGGGAAAGGCACGCAGCGAAACCGCGGTCGGCAGCCGGTGCACTACCGAATGCGTGCGCACGAACCGGCGCAACGCCACGGTCGAGACGGGCTCCAGATCCTCGAGCGGCCCGGTTTCCGGGCGGGCCAATTTGGTGGCCAGCCGGTGACTGCCCAGGCCGACGCGGACATGTCCGAAATCGGGGTCGTTGGGACGGCGCTCCCACATCCGGCGAGTGCCGACCAGCGACAGCAGATCGGCGGGTTCGGGATGACTCCAGCCGAGTGATTCGAGTTGTTTACCGCCGGTGCGGCGCACTTCCTTGCGGATCTGGTCCAGATAGCGGAAGTAGTCCTTGCGTTCCTCGTTCAGCTCGACCGCACGTTTACCGCCGCCGCCCCGATACCCGGCCATCATGCCCACCATCGACATGATCATCATCATCGGGAACATCATCATGAAGGGATTGGCCAGCATATTGCGGCCCATCATCGCCATCATGGCGATCATCCCGATCACCGCGATCACCATGACCACCGGCATGATCTTCATCATCAGCGGTGCCGGGATGGCGCGCGGGACCTCCGGGGGCGCCGTCAGCGCGACCTCACCACCCGGCGCCCGCGGCGGGGCGATCCGGGGTCGGCGTACAAAGCCTTCGGTAGCCATGGTTCCTTCTCGATTCGGCAGCCGGCGGTCGATACCGACCCGTGGTTACGGGTCCGGTTCCAGGTCGAGTTCGCGTTGCGGGCGGCGGTACGGGTAGGCGATCGCCGCACCGATGGCCAGCCCCGACAGGCACACCACCGAACCGGCGATCGCGATCCAGCGCTGCCTGGGATCGGGTCCAGGGGGATGGGCCGGCGCGGCGATGGGCCGGGCGGCCGCCGCGCCCACCCCGACCGGTTCGGACGGCAGTTCCGCGGTGAGCGCGGCCAGCGGGTCGATCAGGCCGTGCCCGATCTTGTCGTCGCGGCCGGTACCCGGGGCGTGTGCGGTACGGGTGATCCGGTCCATCACCTGCGCGGCGGTGAGTTCGGGGAAGCGCGACCGCACCAGGGCCGCCAGACCGGCGACATAGGGCGCGGCGAAACTCGTGCCCTCCACCGACCGGATACCCTCGCTCGTCTGCACGCCGTCGACCAGGCCGGTGCCACCGGGTTTGCTGTCCAACGAGACGATACTGCGGCCGATCGCGGCCACCTGTACCCACGGGCCGTTCAGTGACAGCTCGGATACCTGGCCGTTCGGGTCGACCGAACCGACCGCGAGCACATAGGGCGAGAACCAGGCCGGGCTGGCCACCGTGGCCACCGATTCCCAGCCGGCACCGGAGTTCTGGTTCTGGCAGGCGCCGTCGCTCTGCAGGTTCCCGGCCGCCGCGACGACCACCACATTGCGGTCGTAGGCGTATTTCACCGCGGCACCGAGCGCACCGTCGGCGGTGTTCAGGCCGGCCTGGGTGCAGGCCACCTCGGAAATATTGATCACCGTGGCGCCCAGGTCCACAGCCCGGACCACAGCGCCCGCGAGAGTGAGTACGGTGCCGTAGCCCTCGGTGCTGATCTTTCCGGGAGCGTCGCGGTTGTTGTTGTCCTTCTTCTCGTACGCCAGGCTCAGCTGGCGGATGGTCAGGATCTCCGCATCGGGTGCGACGCCGGCGAACCCGTCGTGCGGACTGGGCTGGGCGGCGATGATCCCGGCGACCAGCGTGCCGTGCCCGTCGCAATCGACCGTGCCGTCGGTATCGGAGACATAGTCGCCGCCCGGTTGCAGGCGCGGTAGCCGGGGGTGCCGGTTCACTCCGGTATCGATCACCGCGACCTTCTGGCCGGCGCCGCGGCTGAACTGCCAGGCCGCCGGGAGATTCAGTACCTGCTGCGATACCGGAGGCGCGCTCGGCGGCGCACCGGTGAGCACCGGCTCGGCACAGACCGTGCTCTGCTCGGTGGGTTCCAGCGGGGCGGGCCGGCCGCTGATCGCCTGCGCAGCGGCCAGCGCACCCGGGTCGATCGCGGGTGGCGGTACGGCAGCCGCGACCGAGCCGGGCAGGGCCACCACACCGAATACGGTGAGGGCGGCCGACATTCGCAGCAGCCGGCGCGGTCGTCGAGCGCTCATAGGCTCAGATTCCGGGCCATACCGTAGATACCCATCATCCACAGCACCAAGGGGATCACTGCCATGATCAGCGCGTACTCGAAGAGTTCGATCCCCCGGCGGACCACCGGAGTGACCTCGATATGCGGCCCGATCACCCCGAAACCGACCACCCCGAGGGTGAACGCGAGCAGGATGGCGGCGCAGAGCAGGATGAGATCACTGTCCCCGAACGACAATCCGGCGATCAACGCCACGAAGGTCACACAGGCACCGCCGATCAGCACGGCGGCCTGAGCGATATCGGCGAACGACCGGCCGCGCAACGCCAGGATGATCGCGGTGACGACTGCCAGCGTGATGCCCTGCCAGCGATAGGGTCCCAGCGGATCGGCGACGCCGAACGCCCCGATCACCGCGGTGGCGGTGCAGGCGGCCACGAGACCGGTCTGGAACTGGTTCGCCCGCCGGGCCCGCTCCCCGAGCCCCGCCGCGGACGGCAGCGCGGTGGCGCCGATCGCGCCGATGCCCTCGATGGTCGGCCGCGGTTCGTGGTCGGCCGGATCGATCGCGGCACCCGCCGTCGGCACCGGTGGCACCGGCAGCCTGGCCAGCAACGCGGCCAGCCGCGGCACCATCGACAGGATCATGATCCCGGCGACCAGCAGTCCGGCGCCCACCTTCGGCAGGCCGGGATGCCAGATGAGATAGATCACGGCGGTGACCAGACCGATCACCGCGGCGGCAGCCGCGCAGGAGAAAAGAGTGGCACCCACCCCAGTCAGGCGGTAGCCCAGTACGGCCGCCACCAGCAGGACCGCGCAGGCCAGCAACAGGTGGGGACTGCCGAGGTTCCCCGGGACCACCAGCCCGGCGCCGCCGAACAACAGCAGCAGCCCGTCGGCCGACAACCAGGTACCGGTGATCTCGTCGCGGTATCTGCGTGCGGTGATACCCGCCGCCACCAGCGCGCCCAGCCCCGCGCCGAGCAGGACCAGACCCGGCGCCAGCGGATCACCGGTGCCGCGGGACAGGACCAGCACGGCCAGTGTCGTGAGCACGGCGAGCGCCGAGACCACCAAACCCATCCAGCGCGCCGCCGCACCCGACCATCCGGTGAATTCCTCGGCCGTGAGCCGCGAGACCGCATCGATCACATCGTCGAACAGCGCGGGCGCTTCCTTCGCGCTCACCTTGCGCAGGACCAGGAGTTCACCGTCGTAGACTTCGGCCTCGGTGAGGGTACGACTCGGTGCGATCGCCTCGCGCCCCAGCCGGGCGAGGGTCCAGTGCTGGGCGTCGAGTGGACCCGTATCGTCCTCGGAGTCGTGCAGGCTCGGATTGCGTGATTCGATCAGCGCCACCAGATCCGCGATGAAGCTCGCAATCGGCACCGTCGCGGGCAACCCGACATCGACCTGTGTGTTCCCCCCGATAACCGAAACCCGGCTCAGCTCCGGTTCTTGCGCGCGGGCAGCGCTCGGCGTTTCGACCACTGTACTCATCTCCCCACCCACGTCCCGATCAACAATTTACGCCTCGGCCGTCGACAATTCATTTCTCCGCCATCTATAATTCGTTGCCGACCACTGCGGCGCACGGAATACGGCCTGTATCAGTCTCTTCGGCACTTGTCGAGCACTCTCGGCTTGGATGGCTTGGCGTTGCGTCCTCCCGGCAACCGAACCTAATGTAACGGAGCGCCGAGGCGCGCGCGATCGGTAGTCTGGTATCCAGATAAACGTTCTCTTTACGCCAATACAAGAATTCGGGGAGCGCCTGCAATGACCGGCAACCGCCAAGCTCAACGCGCATTCGACGCCGGGGTTCTGTCGCTCGGACTGTCCATCGAGGGCCAAGAGTCCACCCGCGATCTCGAGTACGCCAAACTGGCGTTCCAGCGTGCCACCGAGTGGGATCCCGGTATGTGCGACGCCTGGCTGGGCCGGGCAGCCGCCGGTGAGCTCACCAAGGACGTGCTGTTCAACCTGCAGAAGACCTGTGACAGCACGCTGTACCGGGAGCAGCGCCGGGTGGGGCTGCGACCGCGTGAACTCGCGGGCCGCTTCCAGCCCGGTCTCTACATCGACTACCCGCTGTCCAGTCGCACCGAGATCTTCCTGGCCTGGGCCGCGCAACTCGTCGCGGACAAGGACTTCGGCGAGGCGGAGCGGGTCCTGGACCAGCTGGACGAATACCGTAAGGGCCAGCTGGGCGATGCCGAACGCGAAGCCGAGAACCGGATCGCCGCGTATGTGCGCGGAGTGCTGCACTACACCACGCAGCGCTGGCCGGATGTGATGACCGTCCTGGCCGGATCGGCGGAATGGGACGACCCATACCTGGCCGCGGGCGCGCATGTGATGGTCGGGACGGCTTGTGCCCAGCTGGGTTTGTTCGCCGAATCGATCCGCCGGATGCAGGCCGCCGAACAGGGCCCGATACCCGCTGCCCGGTCCACCGCCATGTTCTGCCGCGGCCTGTGCCTGCGCGAAACCGGTAACGAGGACCAGGCCCAGGCCCTGTTCGAGAAGGTGTACTCGCAGGCACCGGATTTCGAGGCCAACTCTACGGCCATGCGCGATCGCACCTTCCGGATCACCGTCACCAGCCGCGATGTCATTGCCGCCCGCACCGATAAATGGGATCCGGCTTCCTCGCCCACGATGGAGCAGATGAACCGGGCCGAAGTGCAGGACCGGGCCAAGGAGACACTGGCCGAGGCACGTGCGGAACTGGATTCGCAGATCGGGCTGGCGTCGGTGAAAACCCAGGTCGCCAAGCTGCAATCGACCGCGCAGCTGGCCAAGATCCGTGCCGAGAAGGGGATGGCCAGTGTGCCCCGCGGCCAGCATCTGGCATTCACCGGGCCGCCCGGTACCGGTAAGACCACAATCGCCCGGGTGGTGGCCAAGATCTACTGCGGTCTCGGTCTGCTGCAGACCGAGAAGATGGTGGAGGCCAAACGTGCGGATTTCGTCGGCGAACACCTGGGCAGCACGGCGATCAAGACCAACAAGCTGATCGACAGCGCAATGGACGGTGTGCTGTTCATCGACGAGGCCTACACCCTCATCCAGACCGGACTGTCCGGCGGTGACGCATTCGGCCGCGAAGCGGTGGATACGCTGCTCGCGCGGATGGAGAACGACCGGGACCGCCTGGTGGTCATCATCGCCGGCTACGACGGCGAGATCGACCGGTTGCTCGCCGCCAACGACGGTCTGGCCTCCCGGTTCGCCAAACGGCTGCAGTTCCCCTCCTACAGCGCTACCGAACTCGGACAGATCGGTGAGGTGATCGCGAAGAAACGCGATTCCGACCTGTCCGAGGAGGCGCTGAAGGTGCTGATCCGGGCCTGTGACCGGCTGTACGCGATGGAGAGCACCGATCAGAGCGGACAGCCGCGCCGCGGTGTGGACCTCGCCGGTAACGGCCGGTTCATCCGCAATGTGATCGAGGCCGCCGAGGAGGAACGAGAGTTCCGGCTGGCCAATGACGAAACTCTGGACCTCACCGATATCGACGAGGCGGTACTGCGGCGAATCGAGGAACCCGATATGCGCCTCGCGCTGGCCACGATCCTGGATTCGCTGAATATCGGCTGGACCGACCCCGATTGATGCGCTGCGGCGCTGGTGCAGGCCCGCGCCGGCCCTCGAGGCCATCGCGCGCGGCCCGGTGGACACCGTCGGGCCGCCGGCGATCAGCCTTCCGTCAGCGAATCGTGGCTGACCAGCGCCTCGCGGGGGTCCAGGGTGGGTCCCGGCACGAGCTGACCGATGATCGCCCACGGCGCCAGGTGCGGGGTGTTGCCCAGACCCAGGACATTCGCCGTAGCGGGATCGGGTACGCCGTAGCGAATTCCGTTGTCGGCGACATAGAACAGGCTTCCGCGCCGCGGGCTGCCCGGTTCCATGCCGGTGATCTGGACGTATTCGCCGTGGGTGGGTTCGACGTAGACGGCGTCCACACGATCCCCACTACTGTCCGCGGTGGCCAGCCGGACCGGCGCGGCCGAATCCGGAATCGGCAGCTCGGTACCGATCAGCAAGCCCACCGAGGCGCGCTCTCCCGGACCGTCCCCGGCGCCCTCTTCCGCGGGTGCCGTCCCGGGTGATTTCGACCAGGCGATACAGGTCACCGGTCCGTCCTCGGCCGCGACGATCTGCGGAATCTCGTCCGGGAAATCGGCCACGGGCAACCGCTGCACGACCGGGACCTCGTCCAGGACGTCGGGGGGTAGCACCGGCACCTCGCTCATCCCCTGCGAATCCGCGTAGCGGATGACCTCGGCGGCGAAAGGCGAGACCGGCTGCACCCCGTCGGCGAGCACGACATACATTTCCGGCCGGGCGTCACCCCCGACACCCGCGACGGAAATGATCCCGCCGACCGGCACTTCGGCCAGCCGCCCCGGCCCGGGCTCACCGGCGCGGTCGATGACCGGCGCCTTCAACGGGGCGACCTGGGTGGTGGCGCCGAGGAACCCGGTACCGACCGGTCGCGGCCGGTGGGCCGGCAGGTCGAGAGCGCGGGCGACCACCGAATCGTTCGGATCGACCTCGGCGCGTTTTCCGTCATAGATCAGGTAGGTCTTGTCTTCACGGGTCACCAGCAAGGCTTCGGCCGGAGTAGCGGCGCGGACCCGGTCGGTGAGATTCGGGGTGCCACCGACGATCGTCGTGGTCGCACCGACTGCCGAGGCGGCGCTACCGCCTGCGGACAACTCGATACTCTCGCACAGCGACCAGTGCGAATCGCTGCCCTGTGCCGACCCCGGCAATGCGGCAGGAGCGCCGGGAATACCGAGCAGCGGGCCACGCGGGAGATCACCCAATTTGTCGTCCTTGACCGCATGCGGTTCGGCATTGCTGCCGGTGATCAGCCGGGCGGACGCCAAGTTCAGCACCGGGTGCAGGGTCTGGCTGCCGTCGTCCTTCTTCACCACCACATACAGCGCACCGCTGGACTTACCGGAGACGATCACGGCGTCGCCGATCGCACCCTGCGGCCGCAGGAAGGCCAGAATGGCCGCGCCGGCGGTGACGAGGATGCCGAGAACCAGACCGACCAGCAGTGAACGGATCTGGGACCGCATGGGATCGTGCAACATCCGCACATCGCGCCGGACCAGGGCGTGGTCGAGACGGCGGAGCAGGAAACGATACCCGTTCACCTGGGCACGGGTAGTCAGCTGTGCTGGCACTCGGGAACTCCATCGCGCTGTCGACCGCAATCTCTTTCGACACGGTACCGTAATTCCCGATGGTTACGTCGGTCGATATCGGCGAAATCGGCGATGGCGCACCGGTAGGCGAATGCGGCCGAGGCAGGAACAAACAATCGTGAACGAAACAATGAACGCTCAGCGAGCTGCAGGTGACAATGGTTCCGATTCCTCGGTACCCGAAGATACCGACCGAACGGTCTCTCGTGATTATGTGAATTCTCGCCCGTCTGCGTACGACACCTTGCGGGATCCCGAATTCTGGTTGTTCCGCATTTTTCCACTTCGAATTGTTGTACCCGGCGTTCTGGTCGCGGCGGCAGTGGCGTGGATCGTGCTGGCGTTCACCGGTTCGGTCTGGTATTCACTCGGCGCCGGAGTCGCGGTCGGTCTCATCGCGCTGGCACCCATCGGCGGCCGGACCCTCGTCGCGCGGATCGGCGGCGTACTGGCCCGGCGCGGCCAGGTTCCGGCCGAACGGCTGGAGCAGGCCGCTGCCTTCGATGTCCCGCTTCCCGAAGGCGGCGGCTACGGGGTGCGCTGGGACGGCGATCTCCTGCTGACCATGCTGCGTATCGATCCCCCGCCGGATACCTTGACCCTGCTGCGGCCCGGTGCGCTCAATACCGAGCAAATGCTGCCGCTGCCCGAAATAGCGCGCTGCCTCGACCAATTCGACCTGACCCTGGCCGGCATAGATGTGGTGAGCACCGGCGCCCGTACCGCCGGCACCGGGATCGCCGCGCACCTCTACGACCGGATCATCGGCCCACTGCCCGCGATCGCCCATCGCACCTGCTGGCTCGTGCTGCGGCTGGATCCATTGGCCAACGCCGAAGCCGTGGACAACCGCGGCGGCGGCGGTGCCGGCGCATTACGCGCGGCCATCATCGCGACCCGGCGGGTGGCGAACCGGCTGGCCGCCCACGATATCGCCGCCTCGGTGCTCACTGCGACCGAAATGAACACGGCGGTACGCGAACTCACCCATGGGTTCGCGGTCGATATGATCAACGAATCGCCGAAGTGGCTGGAGTCGCAAGGCCGATACCTGGCGCAGTATCAGATCGGCGCCGATATGGTGGGCCCGCGCGGCCTGGCGGATATCTGGACGGTACCGAGCCTGTCGACCACCGTGACACTACGGCTGCGACCCGGGATCAACCGCAACGACCCGCATACCGAACTCGCCGATACGGTGGTCCTCAACGCCGTGGTCCGGTTCGATACGGTCGAACCACCGGAACGCCCGCCGCTGGACGGATTGCGTGAACTGTACGGAAACCAGCTGCGCATCCTGCTCGATACGCTGCCGGTCGGTTTCACCGGACGCTGGGGTCGTGAGGTCGCCTACCGTGGGACTCTGACCGCACTGAGCGAATTCACCGTTCCCACCGCCGGATGCGGTCAGCTGATCGGCGCAGACGATCTCGGCCAGGGTATCGCCGTCCCCCTGATCGGCGAGGGAACCCGCCAACTCGAGGTGATCGGCACACTGGATCTGGCGCAGCAGGTGATCCTGCGGGCCACCGCGCTCGGCGCCCATGCCATCGTGCATACCGCGCGCCCGGAGGCATGGCAGACGATGGTACGCAACCTCGACACCCCGCAACTGCTCACCATCGCGCCGCGCGCCGCGGGTGCCAGCTATCACCCGCCGGGTCCGCCGCCGCTGCCGACGGCTCCCTACCCCAGCACCACACTGCTGGTATTCGACGGTCTCCCACCGGTTTCGCATGCCGGTGGTGCGACCATCGTGCACGTCCGCCGGCCGAACGAGCCCGCGGGCTCGATCGATGCCGACGTGTCACTGGTTCAGGATCCGACGACCCCGAACCGCATCACCGTGCGCACTCCGGCGGTGACGACCACGGTGAACATGGTGACCACCCGCGAGGAGATGCACTACATCGGCGAATCGCTCGCCGCACGCTGATCCCCGAATACACGAAACGGGGCGCGGGGGGGTCACTCGTACAACCCCAGCGGGATGGTTGGGGCGGGGGGGT
>NZ_JARWOV010000141.1 GCF_029868855.1 Nocardia carnea
GCGCCCCCCCCGCCCCCCCCCCCCGCGCGCCCCCCCCCCCCCCCGCCCCCCCCCGCGCCGCGCGCCCCGGGCCCTGCCCGGCGGGGCGCCGCCCCCCCCCCCCCCCCCCCCCCCCCCCCCGCCCCCCCCCCCCCCCCCCCCCCCCCCCCCCCCCCCCCCCGCGGGTGTGCGGATCGCTGGGTCAGTAGCCGTACGGGGCAGGCCCGTAGCCACCGGCCATGGCAGGCGCCCGACCGGCCTCGATCCACCGTTTGGTGGAACCGAGAGAGGCCAGGACCAGGGTGCCGATGGCGAAGAGACCGGCGATGATCGCGGTGAGACCGAACCCGAAGACCGAGATGATGACGAACGCGACACAGGCGACGATCACCGTGATCCGGCCCGCGCTGCTCCGTTTCAGCAGCATGATCCCGCCGACCAGCAGGGCCAGCGCCACGATGAGGTACAGGATTCCCCAGATGATGCCGACGCCCTCGAAATCGATGTCGATATCGGGTCCCTTGCCACTGCTGCTGGAGGAACTGCTGCGCCGGCGCGCCCCGGTGGCCAGCGCCGCACCGTTGGTCAGCGAGCTCTCCGAGGTGGCGGCGGTCAGGATGAACATGGAGACGGCCATCCCGACGCTGGAGAGTGCACCGAGCAACGCGAGGATGCCCGCGGTGATTCCGGTACCCCCGCTCGGCGCCGGCTGCGGGTACCCGTACGGGCCGGGCGCGGCCGCGTAGGCCGGGGCGGGATAGCTGGGCCCCGGGGCCGGGTATCCCGGCTGGTGCGGCGGCTGGCCATACGGATAACTCATGGGACCTCCCCCTCGTAAAGGTTTTCGGGAACTCTACCGTGCCGCATCGGAGTTCGCCGACGTCTCGTCCCACTCGTTGTGAAACGCAAGTGTCCACTTACTTTTCGTGCGCGGACACCTGCGCGTGGCCCGTTTTCTGTTCGAGATAGGTCTCCCCGTAGTACTTCATCGCGTCACGAACCAGCGCCACCGTGCCCTTTCCGTGCCGCTCGTTGTTGATGCCGAATGTTCGTCGGCGACATACATTTCACCGAGCCGGGCGAATTCCTTCGCGCTCGGCCGCCGGCCCACTATCACCCATTCGTAGTGCCGCCGGGGATCGCCCGGACCTCGGCACTGTCCGGCGTCGGCCCGGCCTGCCATGCCCGGCCGTAGTCCGCGGCGATATCGAGCTGATCCTGCTGGAACTGCTGTTTCTGTGCCGCGGTGAGCGCACTCCACCACCGGTCGCCGCGTTCGTAGGCCTCGGCGCCAGCGCTCGGTTACCTCGTCCTTGTATTGCGTATGGTCGAATTCTTCGAAAACTTCTGCCGCCACGAGCCGTTCACCTCTTTCCGATTTGCCCAATGTGGTGCCTACCGACTCGATCCGGCGGCGGATCCGACCCTGTTCGCCGTGCAACAGATCCAGTTGCGCGCGCAGGGCGGGGGTGGCGTCCTTCTCCCGCTCGTCGTAGTAGCGGTAACCGTTGGCACCGATCCGGCTGGGCGGCAGCAGACCCACCTGCCCGTAATGGCGCAGCGTGCAACTGGTGGCGTCGGCCGCCGTCAAGCCGGTCGCGGGGCGGCGGTCACGAACCTTCGGCCAGGTCTGTCACCTCCATGTCCATGGGGATTTTCTGGGCGCCCGGGACGGCGGCCGGGCGGTCGCCCTGCACCGCGGGCCCACCGGGCGGGGTTTCCGGCGCTTGCCCGGCCCCGGCGCGACCGGCCGGCACTCGACCCGGAGCGGTACCGGCATCGCTTTCCTCGGTTCCCGAACTGCCGGATTCGGTGGTTCCCGGTTCGGTTGCTTCCGAATCGGCGCTTCCCACCGCGGGATCCTCGAGGTTCGGCACCATTTGCATCAGCGTGGTGAAGTCGACGACCTGCGCTCCCAGGGACGGGGTGTAGACAATGACGCCGTTCTCGAACAACCGGTAGCTACCGGCATCGTCGGGCAGCGGCATTTCCGGGGTGACGGGCAGGCCGACCACACTGCGCGAGCCACCCATTTCCGCGTAGGCGGTATCGATCGGCGAGGGTGTTTCGCCGGGCTTCACGCCGGGCAGCACCGGGTTCGTCCCGTCCGGCGATGTCGGCAGACTGCCCTCGGGGGTCCGCGGCACCGGAGCGCCCGCGTTCGGGCCGGTTTTGTTCCCCTCCGGTGACACCGGCGGTACGGAATCTCCCGGCATACCGGGCGCGGATCCGTCGGGTCGCGCGGCCTGGATCTGCGGGTCACCCGGTGCGGCCGGCATGGGGCCGGCGACGGCGAGTTCCGCCGGCGTCGGGCCCACCTCGAAAGTCTGGATATCGGCGGGTTGCCCGCCGTCGGGCGCGGCGGAGTACTCCGAGCGCAGAATCCGCCCGTCGCGCAGCAGCACCCGGCCCGCGGTGGCCTCCACCGCTGCGGTGGTGCGCGGATCCTCCTGGGCCGTACCGCTGTAGACCTGGCAGTCGGTGGTATCGCAGGTCTGCGCGTACGGCCAGCGGGTCTCGGCCAGAGCGTAGGAGCGGGCCGCGATGGCCTGCGCCTCGAGCGCCGCGGGGTCCCAGCCGGCGGGCATCTCCGCGGGTACCACGCCGAGCAGATAGTCCTGGACGTCCACCCGGTTGACCGTGCGGGGTTCGCCGTTCTCGGTGGCCACGCCCAATGAGCCTCGGTAGGCCCCGCCTCCGCACAGGGTGAGGTGCTCGTTCGCCGGGCGGTTGGGGTTCGGGTCGACGGGATAGACCCAGGGATCCCCGACGGGGGTCTCCCAGAGCACGGCACCCTCGCACCCGTCGGTGACCACGACATGCGCGCCACCGTCCGGCAGGGGTATCAGGCGGGCGGCCTCGCCGGGCCCGAGCATCCGCCCCGCCACCCGCGCTCCCGCGTCCGAGAAGACGACCGGTTCGGCGCGGTCGTAGCCCTGCAACCGGACCGATACCGAAGCCGGGCCCACAGTGCCGATCTCGGCCCCGGGGTAGTAGTGCCCGAGGATCTGCTCGACATTCTGGCCGCTGCGTGCGTTCTGCAGTGCACCGTGCTGACTGAGTCCCCGCCCGTGCCCCGGACCGGCTTCGGCAATCATCCGGTATACCTCACCGGCAGAGGGCACCAGCAACGCACCACCGACCAACAGAGCCGTGGCACCGCAGGCGAACATCGGCCCGGGCCTGATCCTCCGACCTCGCGCGGACCGGGGTAATCGGCGCACTAGCAGCGGATTCGCAAGTCGCAGCGAAACTTTCGAGCGAGTTATGCTGTTTCGGTATGGCATACGAGCACTCCCATCGATTCGCCCGGACGTTTGCCTCGACACGACGTCGGCATGTCGTTTCGACCGGCCACGTTCCGGGAGCTACATTCGAGCGACCAGGTAAGCCTCAACCTCAGGTTTAGATTTGTGACGAATGTGGCTAGTGTGGTCTGTGAGACTCGAGTACGCAAGCATGACTTGCTCACCGATCACTGGTTGCAACCCTGATTGGAGATGCTCGTGCCCTACCGCAAACCGAAGCGTTCCTACGTCCTGCCGGTTGTCGCGCTGATTGCGGTAGCGGGGCCGCTCCTGGTTCCCACGGTTATCAGCCCACACAAATCCGCCGACCAGGTGGAACTCACCGCCGTACCACCCCTGCTCACCGAGCTGGCGTTGAACAGCGCCACCGATATCGTCCTGCCACTGGCCGAGTTGACCGGCCTCGACCTGCCCGACCTGCACTTATCGGACTTACAGGCACTCGATCTACCCGGACTTGCCCCGGGCCGGATCCCCGGACGGCAGCAGGTCCCCGGATTCGTCACCGGGGACTCCGGCGGCGGCACACCCGCCGCCGACACGCCGGCCCTCACCCCCGGCGTCATCCCCCCTGAATTCATGAACGCCGTCGGCGCCCAGGTCAAAGAGCTGACCCGGGAAGAACCGTTCAGTATGGTCGCACTCACCGCGCCGGACCTGGCGAACACCACCGTCATGGTCCGCGCGAAACAGCCGGACGGCGCATGGGGCCAGTGGTACGAAGCCAGCCCGATCGACGGCGCCGACGGAGTGGCCGACGGCGCGCCCGCGGGCACCGACCCGATCTACGTCGGCAACACCACCGCGGTACAAGTTCTGGTCACCCGGAAACCACAGCAGGCTCCGGGCGGGCCGCTGACCCCCACGCCGGCCGCGGCCGGCGAACAAGAGCCGCCCCCCGATCTCACCGCCGTGCTGATCGACCCCGGTCGCGGCGCCGTCGACGACAATCTGCAGGACATCGCGGCTGCGCTGCCCGGCGGCGGACCGCGGGTGATCACTCGCAATCAATGGGGCGCCGACGAATCCATCCGTTGCCAGGAACCCACCTACGACGACGGTCTGGGCGGTATCACCGTGCACCACACCGCCGGCCGAAACGACTACAGCAAGGGTGAATCGGCCGGGATCGTGCGCGCCATCTACGCCTACCATTCGAAGACTCTCGGCTGGTGCGATATGGGTTACAACGCCCTGGTCGACAAGTACGGGCAGATCTTCGAGGGTCGCTACGGCGGCCTGAACGAGCCGGTGCAGGGCGCGCACGCGGGCGGTTTCAACGAGAACACCTCCGGAGTCGCGATCATGGGCGACTACCAGGCCGAACAGCCCACCGACGCCGCGATCGAAGCCACCGGCAAATTCGTCGGCTGGCGCGCGAAGATCGCCGGACTCGACCCGAAGGGTCAGACCACCATGTACTCGGAGGGTACGGAGTTCACCCCGTACGCCCGCGGTGAAGAGGTGAAACTGCCGGTTGTCTTCGCGCACCGCGACGTCGGCAACACCAGCTGCCCGGGTGACGCCGCGTACGCGCAGATGGACCGCATCCGTACGATCGCCGCCGGTGAGGCCGGGGCAACCCAGTCCCAATCGCAGTCCCCGCGCAGCCAGGCCGCCCGCTCCGATCTGGCCGCGCTCGCCGACCTCACCACGAAGCTGCTGACCATGGTCAACGACAACCTGATCGCCAAATATTGGGTCTCCAAGGGCGGCCCCGACGGCCCGCTCGGCCAGGCCGCGTCCGAGCCACTGCCCGCCGCCGACGGCCAGCAGTACGCCAAGTTCGTGAACGGCTACGTCTACACCACCCCCGACGGGCAGGCCCATGAGGTGGTCGGCAAGATCCTGGACCGCTTCCTGGAACTCGGCGCCGACGCCGGCGCCCTCGGACTGCCGTTGACCAGCCCGTACCCGGTACCCGAGGGCTTGCGCGCCGATTTCCAGAACGGTTCGCTCATCCTGAACCAGGCGACCGATATCGTCACCACGCTCTGGAAGACCTACAACGAACTCAACCAGCAGCAGGTCCAGGGCGCGCCCGGTCAACCACCACACCCGCAGGCCGCTCCGCTGCCCGCACCAGGCCTCCCCCAGGGAGCCGCACCGGCGCCCGCACTCGCCGCCCCGCCCGTACACAGCCAGGTACCGGGTGCTCCCGCGCCGCCGTCGGCAGCCCCGGCGCCGCAACCACAAGCGCCCGCACAGTTTCCGGCCCGAGCACAAGCTCCGGTTCCGGCCCGAGCTCCAGGGGACAGCCCCACACCTAGCAATCCCGTCCCGCCGCCGGCCGGTGCGCCGATCCACGAAACACCCCCGGCATCCCCCACACCCACCGGCGCGCCCGCGGCACCGCCCGAACCCGCCACGGGCCCCCTGGCGCAGCAACCACCTGCCCAGCCACCGGCACCGGCCGGCCCGGAAGAAGCTCCATCCGCGCCGGCAACCACCAGCGAACCGATGGCTCCTCCAGCCCCGGCTGCCTGAATCGAGCCGGGATCACCGCGCCGACCGAACTCGACAGTCGGCGCGGTTCGGTGTCCGGCCGGCGCCACGATCCCCGCGCCGCACGAAGGCACTTGGCACCCGCGGTTCCGGGGGAACTTCCACGACGCCCGCCACGCCGGCGAGCAGGCAGTGCTACCCGCACAGGCCGCTCGAGAACAGAACCGGAAGCCGGCACGTGCCCGATGTCGATACGGCGCAGGCGTCCACTGGATCGGGAAGATGCTGCCACACCACCGCCGACAGTAATTACCCAACCTTGTCAGGCCGTGCGCCCTACCCTGTCGCTATGGTGTCGCAAGCGTGGGCCGTCACGGTAGTGGAGCGGTATGTGGCCGAGCAGACGAAGTGCGGCGCAGCCACACTGGTGGTCACCGACGTAAGACCGCACCAGTTGGGCTGGCTGATCACCAGCCAAGGCGAACGTTACCTGCGCAGCCGCCGTATCTCTGACATGGTGATCGGCCACGGGCCCTTCCTGGTGGATGGGATGGACGGGAGCCTGCACATGGTGCGCGCCACAGCTGATCCCGAACGCGGCGAGTGGATCGTGGAGTATCGCGAGCAGGTTCGCGGGGCCGAGCGGGTCGATCAACTGCGCGCCCGAATCGCGGAATTGCTCGAGCGGGATCGCCGTTTGGATGCCCTCCGGGTTGTCCGAGCGCAAGCGCCCGACCTGACTCTGCGCGGGGCCGCGGAGTATGTCGAGGCGGTGGCTGCCGGGGCACCGGTTCCCGAACATGTGCGCCCGCTCTTGCAGCCGCCGACGGGCGGGTTCTCGTCGTACTGGACTTTGTCCGGGCCGAACCCCGAGCCGGTGGGTTAGCGCGGCCTGGAGGCTTGCCTGCAGGCGACCCGCCCGACGGAACCGCTCAGCGTCGCGAATCGTCCTGCGGCCACCAGCGTTCCAGCACCCGCGCGACCCCGTCTTCGGAATTCGTCCCGGTCACTTCGTCCGCGGCGGCGATGGCCTCCGGATGCGCATGCCCCATTGCCACTCCCAGCCCGGCCATCCGCAGCATCGGCACATCGTTGGGCATATCGCCGAACGCGACCATATCGGCCGGGTCGATACCGAGCCGCTCGCCGATGATGCGCAACCCGTGCGCCTTGGTCACGCCGGGCGCGGAGATCTCGAGCAGCCCGTGGTCGGTCGAATAGGTGATATCCGCTCGGTCGCCGATATACCCGGCCAGCTTTGCCGCCATATCGCCGCTCTCGGCTCCCGGCAGCCGGATCAGCATCTTGATCGCCGGGGAGGCGATGACCTCATCGCGCGCCACGGCCGTATCGTCGGGATTCAGCCACGCGTGCACGTACTCCGGCGAGCTCACGAACTGCGGCGTCGCCGCGTCCTGGGCGCTGGCACCCACCCGTTCGGCGGCCAGACCACATCCGGGCAGCACCTTCTCCGCGAGATCGGCGAGCCAGGCCAGCGTCGGCACATCCAGGACGGTGGTGCTCAGCACCCGGTCGGTTTCGGGGTCGTAGAGCACCGCACCGTTACCGCAGACGCACAGCGGCGCGAAGCCGAGCCCTGCGACCACCGGCGCGATCCACCGCGGCGGGCGCCCGGTCGCCAGCACGAACTGCACTCCATCGGCCACCAGTGCCCGCACGACATCCCTGGTCCGCGCGGTGACCCGCTCGTAGGGGTCGATCAGGGTGCCGTCCACGTCGGAGGCCACCAGCTTGGGTTTGGGCAGTTGCGATGCGGTCACCCGGTCCATTCTGCTGTGTCTGCATGCGCCGGTGCCGCGGTGTCCCCGGCCGGGCACCACAGTGTCCTGCGCATACCACCTGGCAGCTCCTCCGGCGCAGGCCGCACCGGCGCGCATGTGACAGTCGCCATAACATCTCCGCGACCGGCCCGCACGGCGAGGTGAACACGCAGCGGGCCATCCGGCGCGCAGGCCGGGGAAACCCTCCCTATGATCAGGGACCACACCTGATATCGAGGGGAATGATGGCCGGCTTTCTGTTGCGACGCGCACTCAACTACGTCGTACTGTTGCTGCTGGCGTCCTTCCTGACTTTCACCGTCGCCTCGCTGACCTTCAATCCGCTGGAAAGTCTCGAACAGCGGAATCCGCGGCCACCGCAATCCGTGATCGACGCCAAGGCCGAAGAGCTGCATCTGAACGACCCCGTCCCGCAGCGCTATCTCATCTGGGTTTCGGGGGCGGTCCGGGGTGATTTCGGAACCACTCTGGCGGGACAGCCGGTGAGCGAGGAATTGCCGCGGCGGGTGGCAGTGAGCCTGCGGCTGCTGATACTCGGTTCGGTGGTGGGCACGGTGCTGGGTGTGCTCATCGGTGCGGCCGGCGCGATCAGGCAGTACAAGTTCAGCGACTACTTCACCACCGTGGTCTCGCTGCTGATCCTGTCGACCCCGGTGTTCTTGCTCGCGACCTTGCTGAAATATGGAGCCCTGGAGATCAACTCGATGGCCGGGCAGCAGGTACTGCTCTACACCGGCGAAACCTCGGCCGGTCATATCGAAGGATTCGGCGCTCAACTGGTCGACCGGCTACAGCATCTCGTATTACCGACCCTGGCGATCGCGCTCGGAGGTATGGCCGGATACAGCCGCTACCAGCGCAACGCCATGCTCGATGTTCTACAGAGCGATTTCATCCGCACCGCCCGCGCCAAGGGGCTGACCCGGACCCGCGCCCTGTACAAACACGGTTTGCGCACGGCATTGATCCCGATGGCGACCCTGTTCGCCTACAGCCTGGGCGGATTGATCACCGGCGCCACCTTCACCGAGAAGATCTTCGGCTGGCACGGTGTCGGCGAATGGCTGGTCGATTCGATCAACGCCCAAGACGTGTACGTCGTGGTGACAGTAACTGCGTTCGCCGGGCTGGTGGTGCTGATATCGGGTTTGCTCTCCGACATCGTCTACGCGGTCCTCGACCCCCGGGTGCGTGTGGCGTGAGGAAGGCGGGTGCACGATGAGCATCGAAGTAGGTAGCCCGCCGCGCGCCGGGCGCACGGATCCCGATACGGGGGCGCTATGACCGAAGCCGAGATCATCGTCCAGGGCGCACCTGAAGTCACGGCATCAGGTCGACGCAAGCTGGTCTGGAGACGATTCCTGCGCAACCGGCCCGCGGTGACCGGAGCAGTTGTTCTGCTCCTGCTCGTCCTGGCCGCTTTCGCGCTGCCACCGCTGCTGCCCTACGACTACCAGGACCTGGATTACACGGCCCTGCTACAACCACCGAGCCCGCAGCATCCGTTCGGCACCACCCAGATCGGTCAGGACGTTCTCGCGCAAACCCTGCGTGGCCTACAGAAATCTCTGATCATCGGGTTCTGCGTGGCGATCATCTCGACGACCATCGCCGCTCTGGTGGGTGCCTTCGCCGGATTGCTCGGCGGCTGGACCGACCGTTTCCTCATGTGGGTCGTCGACCTGCTGCTGGTGGTCCCGAGTTTCATCATCATCGCGCTGTTCGCACCACGCACCAAGGGCAGTGGCTCGATCGTGCTGCTGATCATCCTGCTCGCGGTGTTCGGCTGGATGATCAGCGCTCGCATCGTGCGCGGCCTCACCCTCAGCCTCCGGGACCGCGAATTCGTGCGCGCGGCCCGGTATATGGGCGCGCCGACCCGGACAGTGATCCTCACCCATATCGTTCCGAACATCGCCTCGATCCTGATCATCGACACCACGCTCACCGTCGGCGCATCGATCATGGCCGAAACCGGGCTGAGCTTCCTCGGATTCGGTGTGCAGCCACCGGATGTATCGCTCGGATCGCTGATCGCGGCCGGTACCGACACCGCACTTACCTACCCGTGGCTTTTCATGTTCTCCGGTGGCCTGTTGATCGTTACCGTGCTGTGCGCGAACCTGGTCGGCGACGGATTACGCGACGCATTCGACCCGAGTGCGAAAGGGGCGCGTTCGGGGACCTCACGGAAAGCCCGCAAGGCCGAGCGTGCCCGGCAGCCCGGAGCCGTCCGGCCCGCCGGATCGTCCGGGAGCGAGCGGCGATGAGCGGAGAGACGACCATGGCAAAACCGGCCGCTGATTCCTCCGAAGCCGCCGCATCGGGGGCCACTCCCCTACTCGAGGTCTCGGACCTGCGGGTTTCCTTCCCTAGCGAAGAGGGCCGTATCGAAGCAGTACGGGGAGTGGACTACACCGTCTCCGATGGCGAAGTATTGGCGATCGTCGGGGAATCCGGCTCCGGTAAGTCGGTGTCCTCGATGGCGGTCATGGGACTGCTCCCCGAACAGGCCCGGGTCACCGGATCCATCCGGTTGCGGGGCCGCGAACTGCTCGGGCTCGACGACCGGCGACTGTCCAAGTTGCGCGGCAGTTCCGTGAGCATGGTGTTCCAGGACCCGCTCTCGGCGCTGACTCCGGTGTATCGGGTCGGGGAGCAGATCGCCGAAGCGCTGCTCGCACACGGCGATATGGGCAAGGCCGCGGCCGCGAAACGCGCGGTCGAACTGCTCGACCTGGTGGGTATCGCCGATCCCGAACTACGCGCCAAGGCATTTCCGCACGAATTCTCCGGCGGTATGCGGCAGCGGGTGGTGATCGCCATGGCGATCGCCAACGATCCCTCACTGATCATCTGCGACGAGCCGACCACGGCACTGGATGTGACCGTGCAGAAGCAGATCCTGAACCTGTTGCGCAAGGCGCGTGATATCACCGGTGCGGGCGTAATCATGATCACCCACGACATGGGTATCGCCGCGACTCTCGCCGATCGGGTCGCGGTGATGTATGCGGGCCGAATTGTGGAGACCGCCACGACCGCGGAGCTTTTCGCTGCCCCCCGGATGCCGTACACGGTCGGTCTGCTCGGCTCCATTCCGCGTATGGACCGGCCCGCCCGTACTCCGCTGATCCCGATCGTCGGCGCACCACCGGCCATGCACGACCTTCCGCCGGGATGCTCATTCGCCCCGCGCTGCCCGATCGCCGTCGCCCTGTGCCGGGACAGCGAACCTCCACTGACCGAAACAACGAGCGGGCACCGCGCAGCGTGTTTCCGCACTGGCGAAGTGGGCACCGCGGAACTGTTCGACGCTTATCGCCAGGAAATCGACGAACCCGCCACCGATTCCATTTCCCGCCCTGAACCCGAAGTCGTACTCCGGGTCTCGGACCTGGTGAAAACGTATCCGATCACTTCGGGTGTGGTGTTCCGGCGGCGCAAAGGCGAAGTGCGCGCGGTCGACGGCGTCAGCTTCGAAGTCCGCGCCGGCCGCACTCTGGCACTGGTCGGTGAGTCCGGATCCGGAAAATCCACCACGCTCGAACAGATCCTGAACCTGGTGCGGCCGCAATCGGGCCGGGTCGAAATCCTCGGCCATGAAACCGGCGAACTGACCAAAACACAGAAACGCGAACTTCGCCGCCGGATGCAGATCGTCTTCCAGGATCCGACGGCTTCCCTGGACCCGCGCCTGCCGGTATTCGACGCCATCGCCGAACCCTTGAAAATTGATCGGCGCCCGAAAGCGGAGATCGCCCGGCGAGTACCGGAATTGCTCACCCAGGTCGGTTTACGACCCGAACACTCCGATCGGTACCCGGCGGATTTCTCCGGCGGTCAGAAACAGCGCATCAGCATCGCCCGCGCCCTCGCCCTGGATCCCGAACTGCTGGTACTGGACGAGCCGGTGTCGTCCCTCGACGTTTCCATCCAAGCAGGTGTGCTGAACCTGCTGCGTGATCTACAGACCCAGCGCGGCCTGTCCTATCTGTTCGTCTCCCACGACCTGTCGGTGGTTCGCAATCTCGCACACGATATCGCCGTGATGTACCAGGGCAAGATCGTCGAATACGGGCCGGCCGAGCAGGTCTTCGACGAACCCCGGCACGCCTATACGAGGTCGCTGATCGAGGCGATACCGGTACCGGTCGTCGACCGTGGCAGGGGTTCGGACACGAACCCCACCAGCAGGAAGGAAATCTCATGAAGATGCGATCCGTCGGTATCCGCCTGGCGGTGCCGATCACCGCGATCGGCTTACTGCTGACCGGCTGCAGCGCGAACAACACCGAGGGCGGTGATGTGACCATCACCGGCAGCAACCAGATCAACCCGCGCGACCCGAGCGAACTACGCGACGGCGGCAACCTGCGGCTGACGATCTCGGCGCTGCCGGAAACCTTCAACCCGCTGCACGTGGACTCGGACCTCGATGCTTCCGATGTCGTCTCCTGGACGCTGCCGAGCCCGTTCCGGTCCGACGCCAAAGGCGAACTGTCGGTCGATACCGACTTCTTCACCAGTGTCGAACTGACGAAGACCGACCCGCAGGTGGTGACCTATACCATCAATCCGAAGGCGGTCTGGTCCGACGGAACACCCATCACCTGGGAAGATCTCGCCTCGCAAGCGCACGCGCAGAGCGGCAAAGACCCCAGCTTCCTGGTCGCCGCGACCTCGGGCTTCGATCGTGTGGAAAAGGTGGAACGCGGTGTCGACGACCGGCAAGCCGTCGTCACCTTCGACAAGCACTATGCCGAATGGCAGGGTCTGTTCGGTCTGCTGCTCCCGAAGGCAGTTACCGCGACCCCGCAGGCATTCAGCGATTTCTACCGCAGCGGTATGCCGCTCAGCGCGGGCCCTTTCATGATCACCAACATCGACCGCGCCCAGAACCGGATCACTCTCGGCCGTAACCCGAAGTGGTGGGGCGATACGCCCAAACTCGACACTGTCACCTTCAGCGCACTGGACATCCCGGCGCGGATCGCCGCCATCCAGAACAACGAACTCGACTCCTCGGATATCTCCGGGATCGCCGAAGTAACCACCGCCAAGAACACCCCGGGCGTTCAAGTGCTGCGGACGCCGCTGCCGCGCTGGTCGCATTTCACCTTCAACGGTGCGCCGGGGTCCATTCTCGAGGACCCCGCGCTGCGGCGTGCGATCGCGAAGGGTATCGACCGCCAGGCGATCGCCTCGGCCACTCAGCTCGGGGTCGTATCCGACCCGAAGCCGCTGAACAACCACATCTATATGCAGGGCCAGAAGGGCTACCAGGACAACGCCGGTGTGGTTGCCTACAACCCCGAACAGGCCGCCCGTGAACTCGACGAGCTCGGCTGGAAACTCAACGGCGACGTCCGGATGAAGGACGGCCGCCCCCTGGTGATACGTGATGTCATGTACCAGCAGGACCTGTGGGTCCAGACAGCCAAGATTGCGCAGCAGAACCTTGCCGCCATCGGGGTGAAGCTGGAAATCGAGACCTACCCCGGACAAGGACTTTTCACCGACATCATCGACCCGGGTAACTTCGATATCGCCCAGTTCAGCTGGCAGGGTGGTGTGCTGCCGCTCGGCAGCCTGCCCCAGATCTACGCCTACAACCCCGAAATGCCTCTTTCGAACAAGGGGAAAATCGGCTCGCCGGAACTCAATGCGTTGATCGAACAGACCATCTCGGAGCTGGACCCGAACAAGGCCGTCGAACTCGCCAACCAGGCCGACCGAATGATCTTCGAGGAGGTTCATTCGCTGCCGATCACCCAGTCTCCCGGAACCGTCGCCCAGCGCAACGAGGTCGCCAACTGGGGTGCGTTCGGTCTTGCCACCCCCGACTACACCACAGTCGGCTTCCTGAAGTGAATTGTGGATCGGGCCACCCGCTGGCCTATCCGCTGTGCGTAACGATCGGCGCCCTCGCGGTACTCACCGCGTGGGCGCCGTTCGCCGATCCGGACCAGCTCAGCGCCCTGGCGGTGGTCGCGATCGGGATCGTGGGTTACAGCGGATACCGGATCGCGGTGGCGCTGGGGGCTTTCCCGCACCGCGCACTCGACCGCGGAGAAGTTGCCGTGCGGCGGGTCCGGCAGGAATATCAACTGCTCAGCCGGTCCTGGCTGGAATTGCGCGACGGGGATCGCATCCGCTGGCTGCCGGTGTACTTCGGCCCCGAACTGATCTCTTACACCGGCGGAACAGCTCTACTGACCGAGCACCGGATAACGCTGCGGAACAAGTGCAGCGAACCGGATGCACCTTCCGGGCTTCGCGCTTTTCCCTCGGGTCGAACCCGTGACCGAGAACCTCCCGGACGCCTGATCGACAACCCCACCCGGATCGACCCGGAGGCCCCGGAGCGCGCACGGACCGCCACGAAACTCACCCGGCGTCTGTTGCTGGACGCCCAGTCCGCGGTCGCGGCGCCGTTCGTGGGCCTGCTCTGGGTCTACGTCATGGGCGGCGGTATCCCGGCGTTCGCCGGCGCATGCTGTGTCACCGCCGCAGCCGGCATCTGGCTCGCTGCAATCCGGGGATCGGACCCCAGCTGACCCCCGAAATCACCCGGGACGGGGAGGGTACCGCCGAGCTGAACCACGAGGCCCGTGGGTGACGGTCGACTCCACCGGTGGGATGGCCGGGCAAGGAGGGTGCTGTAGCGTGCACCCTCCTTGCTCTGCGGCAGCGATTCGTCCTCGGCTACTCCGAGTCGTTCTTCGCCGGTCGGCTCAGTGCGGGATGGAATCGATGATCTTGCGTGCGCCCTGCCGCAGCAGGTCCGAGCCTACGAAAAAGCCCAGTGCCTGGGGATCTTCCGGGACACCCCAGTGCTGCGAATCCAGCCACTGGGTTCCGTCGAGGTTGAACACCTTGCCGTGCAACGAGAGCCGGCCGGTCGGGTCGATCACGCAGACCCCGGCGATCGGCGAATTGCAGTGCCCCTGCAGGGCGTGCAGCATCGCGCGTTCGGCGTCGACGACGCGGCGGGTTTCGGCGTGGTCGAGCCTGCCCGCGAGTTCGCGGACCTCGTCGTCGTCGGCGCGGCAGGCAAGCGTCAGCACACCGGCGCCGATCGGGGGGCACATGATCTCCAGCGGGAGGATTTCGGTGATTCGATCCTCCTGGCCGATCCGGTACATTCCGGCGACCGCGGCGATCAGCACATCGCAGTACCCGTCTTCGAGCCGCATGAGCCGGGAGTTCATATTCCCGCGCAGCGGTTTCATCTCCAGATGCGGATAGTGCAACCGCAGTTGCGCGGCCCGGCGCACCGAACTGGTGCCGACCACCGTCCCCGCCGGTTGTTCCGACAGCGGCCGGCCGTCCTTGGTGATGATCGCGTCGCGCACATCGTCGCGCTTGGGGAACCCGGCGAACGCGATACCTTCCGGAATCGGGATATCACCCGGAATATCCTTCAGGCAGTGCACGGCCAGATCGGCCTCGTCGTGCAGCAGGGCGTCGTCGATTTCCTTGACGAAAGCCCCCTTGCCGCCGAGCTTTGCCAGGTCCCCCATCCAGCGGTCGCCGGCAGAAGTCACCTTCACCAGCTCCGTTTCGACACCGAACTCGGATAAACCGGCTGCCACCTGCTCTGCTTGGGCAACTGCCATAGGACTGGCCCGGGGGGGGAGCCGGATAATTAGCGGGGCGATAGAGCGACGAAAACGCCCGCCTTCGCCCTGCCCCGGGTCGCGACCCGGAAAATGCGCGAGGCCATAGCGCGACTCTACCGCCGCCCGAAACCACGGCAACCGGCCGGAGTGCACAAGTGATATCGGTGTCGCCGACTATCGCGGCGCGCACCGGCCAGGGCAGTACCGGAGGCCGCCACCGATACCTGCCCGGCCGCCCGCGGTGGCGGCGGCCAGGCGACGTCAGTTGGCCGGTTCGGCGAGTTTGCGGGAGCGGAGTTCGTGGCCCTTCGAGGTTTTGCAGCGGCCCGATTCCAGATCCCACTGCCAGCCGTGCAGGTTGCAGGTGAGGGTATTTCCGTCCACCACACCGAATTTCGACAGATCGGCCTTCAGGTGGGGGCAACGGCGCTGGATTTCCCAGCCGGCCACCTCCACCGAGGCCGAATCGTCGTGGGCTTCGGAGAACCAGCCGTCGGCGTAGGCGATGCGTTCGTCGGTGAGGCATTTGAAGAACGTGTACAGGTACTCGTTGTAGCCGCCGATACGCCACGCCTGGAAGCGGGTGGACAGGAAAATCGTGTTCACCCAGTCCGGTTCCTGATCGCGCAGGACGGTACGGACGAGTTCGGGAGCGATCCGGAAACCGTAGCGGTATCTGCCCTCGCCCTCGCGGGGGGCACGGACCTGGCGGGCCGGGAAGTCCAGGACCACGGTTTCGTCGCCGATCACGAGACCGACCGGGTAGCCGATACCGTCGCAGATCAGGTCGCTCTGCCGCATGATCGGCTCGAAGAGCTCGCGCAGCGGCTCGAGGAGCGGTTCGCCTTCGGCGGGGGCCCAGGTCTTCTTCTCCGCGACCAGCACCGGCGCCAGCCGCTGCGCCATCTTCTCGATGTAGGCGGCCTTATCGCTCCAGATGGTGGCGGGATCGTACGGGTGGTTCAGTTCGAGTTCGGCGCCGTGCACGTCGACCGTCGACCCGGGCACCATCAGCAGCCCGCGATCGTGGCCGTGCTCACGCATCTGCTCGAGAAAGACCATCTGGTCGGGGAAGATATTTCCCTCGTCGCCGCGATCATCGTTGAGATAGCGCAGTTCGTCGTCCAGGAAAACCGGCGGGCCGGCCGACGGAACAACCCAGGTGGCACCGACCTGCTCGATATAGCTGCGGGCCCGGTCCATTCCGCGCTGCCGCTTCTGCTTCCCGAAATTCGATTTCGTGCGGGCCGGGATGTCGTACACCATCGGATACCAGATGGCGCCGGAGTACTGCAGAAGATGGATATCGATCTTGCCGAAGGCGTCGTGCAGCACGTCCATATCGACCGGCCGCGCGTCGTTCATATTGAAACAGGTGGTTTCCCGGTCGGAGACGATGAGTCCGGAATCTCCGATCGGGCCGTCCGCGGGAGCACGCAGCGCGACGATCATGATGTCCAGTTCGGCGGTGGGATCGCCACCGCCGGCACCCATGGCGCCGGTCACCGTGTGTTTGACCGAATCCTCGGTTTCGAAGAATTTGTGGAAGCCGAGTTTCTCCAGTTCACGGCGCAGGTCCGGGACCGGGTAGTCGGGCAGCAGGACGGTGGCGTCCTTGTTGACGTACTCCAGCAGATGCGCGGCGTCGAAATGATCGCGGTGCAAATGGGAAACATAGAGGAAATCGCAGTTCCCGAGTTCCTCCCAATCGAGCTGGGTGTTGTCCGGGAACGGGAACCAGGAACCGAAGTACGCGGGGTTCACCCAGGGATCGCATAGGATCGTCCCGGCCGCGGTCCGGATATGGAATCCCGCATGTCCGACGCTGGTGATCTGCACGTGCTCGCTCCTCTTGACCGATTGCAGGCTTCCAGGGTAGTGGCTCAGGACGAAATTTCCCCGATGCAGTAGCCGTCGTCACCATCGGCGAGGACGAATGTCCGATTCTGCGTGACTCCGGAAGCATTTGTCACCGGCGCGGTCACCGACATATATCCCGGCGTCAGCTGCTGGGAACTGATCTGCTGATCGGTGAATCCGATGGTTCCGGTGAGCATGCCGGGGTTGTCCGCCAACGGTGCGGGCACCGGCGCGCCGGTGCCCGGTGGATCCCAGGTTGCCGGATTCGCCGCGCAGACCAACGGATATTCGGCTTCCTGATCGTCGGGGTGCAGCGGCTGCCCGACGAACCGCGACAGGTATCGGCGCACGGTGTGCCGGGCGTCGGCGGCGTCGTGAGCCGGTTCCACGCCGGCGGGGAACACTCGGCCGCAGGCATATCCGGACGCCACCCGATCCCGATCGGCAGTGACGCTGGTCACTCCGTCTGTCCACGTGAGGGTTCCGTCGCTGACCGTACCGGGCTGCGCCAGTGCGCTGAGCACGGCATCCGGGTCGGCGTACATGGTCTGAGTGGTGAGGGGCGGGATGGTCCAGCAGGTCTCTCGGAGAGTCGTGAGATCTCCGGCGCGCACGTCCACGGCGAACCGTTGGAGCGCGGGTGCGGCCTCCGGAACCCCGGGGACCTCGCCGACCGGCGGTGCGTCGGCGGGAACCGGCGGCAGCGTGGACTCCGGCGCCACGGCGGTGGCGGTTGCCGTCGGAGCGCTGCTCGTATCGGTATCGATTGCCCCGGTGGCCGGATCGTCCACCGGAATACCGGAGACCGAATCACATCCGGTGGCCAGCAGCAGCCCGGCCGCGGCCAGCCCGATCACCGCCGACCGTCCCCGACGGCGGCGCGGCGCGGCATCGGTGCGGAGATCACCTGCACGATGCGGTGCGGTTGCGCGGCCGGGTCGGCGCGACGGTACGGGGCGGGCGCGTTCCACTTCGACGATCACCTTTCCTGCGGTACATACCGGTTCGAACAGGGCCCGCGGGGCGTGCTTTCGCGGGCCGGGCGGTGCCGGTCATCATGGCAGCGACTACGCTAGCGGACTTGTGGATCCCGTCTACCGGACTGTCATCGGGCTGGCCCGGACCGTCTTCTTCCTCGAGGGCCTGAAATTCACCGTCACCGGCGACGAGAACATTCCCGCCACCGGCGGCGCGGTCCTCGCGGTCAATCACACCGGGTACATGGATTTCACCTACGCGGGTCTGCCGGTGCGTACGCCCAAGCGCTACATCCGGTTCATGGCCAAGCACGACGTCTTCGAGAACAAGATCTCCGGCCCGATCATGCGGGCCCTCAAACATATTCCGGTCGACCGCACCGCCGGCGCCGACTCCTATCAGGCCGCCGTCGACTATCTGCGCCGCGGCGAGCTCGTCGGCGTGTACCCCGAAGCCACGATCAGCCGCAGCTTCGAGATCAAACAGCTGAAATCGGGGGCGGCCCGGATGGCCATCGAGGCCGATGTGCCGATCATCCCGATCGTCATCTGGGGTGCGCAGCGCGTATGGACCAAGGGGTATCCGAAACGACTCGGCCGCACCAACACCCCGATCTCCATCGCCGTCGGCGAACCTATCCGGCCCTATGAACCCGCCGCCGAACTCACCGCCGAACTGCGCTCTACGATGCAGCGGCTGCTGCACGGGCTCCAGGAGAACTACCACCACGAGCCCGGCGCCTACTGGGTTCCCGCACGACTCGGCGGTAGTGCCCCTACCCTGGAGGAAGCCGACGCGATGGACGCCGCCGAGGCCGCGCAGCGAGCCGCCCGTAAACAGGCCGGCGAGGACGCGGCGGACGCGTAGCCACCGCGAGGCATACCGGGGAGCGGGTATACCCGCAGGTAGTGAGCAGGAGTCGCAATGGCGCGGGAGCCGGTTTTCGATATTCTCGCCGGGCTGGTGCATACGGTGTTCTGCGCCCAGGGCCTGCGGGTCGATATTCGCGGCCAGGAACATATCCCGCGCACCGGTGGCGCGGTGCTCGCCGTGAACCACACCTCCTATCTGGATTTCATGGAGGTCGGGGTGGTGGGGCGCCGGTCGGGTCGCAATGTGCGGTACATGATGAAGGCCGAGCTCGAACACGGCGTCGTCGGTTTCCTGATGAAACACTGCAAGGCGATCGGCGTGGACCGCACGGCGGGCGCGGAATCCTTCGGGCGGGCGGTCGAGGCGCTGCGCGCGGGGGAACTGGTCGTCGTCTATCCGGAAGCGACGATCAGCCGCAGTTTCGAACTGAAGGAATTCAAATCGGGGGCGGCCCGGATGGCACTGGAATCCGGTGCCCCGATCATTCCGCTGGTCATCTGGGGGGCGCAGCGTATCTGGACCAAGGGATTCCCCCGGCAGCTCGGCCGCCACAAATTCCCGATCAATATCCGGATCGGTGAACCGCTGGCGGCCACCGGGTCGGCCGACGAGATCACTGCCACCCTGCGCACCCGGATGACCGACCTGCTGACCGCGGCCCAGGACGGTTACCCGATGCCTGCCGGTGAGCCGTGGGTGCCGGCCCGATTGGGCGGGAGCGCCCCGACGCTCGAACAGGCCGCGGTACTGGAGGCCGAAGAGTACGCGCGCCGCAGGACGTCGCGCCCCTAGCCCGAGCGCATGCCTGATCAAGGGAAACTGCTCGGGCGTCTTGCCTGAAGTCCGTTCGACTGCGCATACCGGCGCCGGTCGGCATGCGCCCGGTCACGAGCTCGGCCCGGCGAAATGGCCGCGAGACTGTGCGCCATCCGAAATGCGCCGCTGGGCTCACACGTCCTCCATTGCGACCACTCGAATATTTCCGAATCGACCGGCACAACCAAGGGCAGCGTGCGTCGCGATGACGAGGGCGGCACGTTGTCCCCCAGCTCCAGCGCTATAGCGGTCCACGTTCGTACCGGCCCGCTGGACGAGATATCCACAATCTTCCACAGGAACCTCCGGCACCGACATGGTGTCGACAGGCTCCACCTGCAACGGCACCTCCCCCGACGACGTCCCGGCAGCACGATCGAAAAGGTCCGTGTTCACCGCCCGCGCGGCGCGGTGACCTGAAGCACGGACGTCGCCTCGGCCGGATTCGAGCGCTATGAAGCCCACGGTCGCCGCCGGCCGGACGCGTCATGGAACACCGGCGTTCGCGCTCCAGAGGGTTGTTCCCATCCATCCACAGCCTTTCGACGTCCCTCACCACACCTGTTGACAAAATACCCTAGGGGGGTACCGTAATGGGCGGAGGCGGCGTGGACCGCCTGGAGACCGTTGGATGGAGCATCGGATGAATACGTCGACCAAGTTCGCCGGCTTCGCGCTCGGACTTGTCGCGCTGTTCGGAGTCGCACTGGGAGTCGGAACCCTCGTGGGGTCGCCCGGCAGCGAGCCGGAGACCCACGACACCGCCGCCCCCGATCGCGGCCCGGCCACGGGGCCGGGCGGCCTGACGGACAGCGCCGGCGGATACACGCTGGTGGTGGCAGACCCGATCACCGAATCCGGGCGCGACGCCACCCTGCGCTTCCGGATCGAGGACAGTACCGGCCGGCCGGTGGTGCGCTATACGACCGAGCACGAGAAAGACCTGCACCTGATCCTGGTGCGGCGCGATATGACCGGGTATCAGCATCTGCATCCCACGCTCGGCACGGACGGCACCTGGAGCGCCCCCGTGAACCTCGATCGCGCCGGTGACTACCGGGTCTTCGCGGATTTCGTCACCGCCGACGGGCAACCGTTCACGCTCGGGTCCGATCTGCGAGTCGCGGGCCGGTACGCGCCGCAGCCGTTGCCCGCACCCGCCACCTCCGCGACCGTGGGCGACTACACGGTCGAGCTGAACGGAACCTTGGCGGCGGGGCAGTCCACAGACCTCACCCTGACGGTGTCGCGCGACGGGCAACCGGTCACCGATCTACAGCCCTACCTGGGGGCGTACGGTCATCTCGTGGCTCTGCGCGCCGCCGACCTCGGCTATCTCCACGTCCACCCGGCCGGCCATCCCGGCGACGGAATCACCCCGGCCGGACCGGGCGTACGTTTCGCGGTAACGGCGCCCGGCGCCGGCGACTACCGGCTGTTCTTCGAATTCCGGCATGCGGGAACCGTGCACCGGGCCGAGTTGACCGTTCCGGTCACATCCGGCCCGAGCGCCACGCAGCCGGCCCCCGAACCCACCGAACCCGGCCACGGCCACTGACCCGGCCCACGGAGCGAGCAAAACCATGACCACACAGACACCCCGCGAGGCGTCCACCGCCCAACCCTCGACCGAACAGGTCGAACTGGTGATCGGCGGGATGACCTGCGCATCCTGCGCCAACCGGATCGAGAAGAAGCTCAACCGGCTCGACGGTGTAACCGCCACGGTCAACTACGCGACCGAGAAGGCCCGGGTCCACTACCCGGAAAACCTCACCCCGGACGACCTGGTCGCGGTGGTGGAACAGACCGGCTACACGGCCGCGCTGCCGCAACCACCCGCCGCGGAGAAGGCCGCCGCCGAACCGGCCGACCCCACCGATTCCCTGCGCACCAGGTTGCTGATTTCCCTGGTGCTGACCGTCCCGGTGATCGCCATGGCGATGATCCCGGCATTGCAGTTCACCAACTGGCAATGGCTGTCGCTCACGCTGGCGGCCCCGGTCGTCGTCTGGGGCGCGTTGCCGTTCCACCGGGCGGCCTGGACGAATCTGCGGCACGCCACCGCGACCATGGACACCCTCGTCTCACTGGGCACTCTGGCCGCATTCGGCTGGTCGTTGTACGCCCTGTTCTGGGGCACCGCGGGCACCCCCGGCATGACCCACCCGTTCGAGTTCACCATCGCGCGGATGGACGGGACTGGCAGCATCTACCTGGAGGCTGCCGCCGGCGTCACCACCTTCATCCTCGCCGGCCGGTACTTCGAGGCGAAATCCAAACGCCGCGCGGGAGCCGCGCTACGGGCCCTGCTGGAACTCGGCGCCAAAGAGGTGTCGGTACTGCGCCCGACCGGCTCGAACGGCTGGACCGAAGAGCGGATACCGGTGGAACAACTCGCCGTCGGCGACCGTTTCGTGGTACGTCCGGGCGAGAAGATCGCTACCGACGGTGTCATCGTCGACGGTTCCTCCGCGGTGGATGTGTCCATGCTGACCGGAGAATCCGTACCGGTGGAGGTCGGGCCGCAGGATTCGGTCGCCGGTGCGACCGTGAACGTGGGCGGTCGTATCACTGTCCAGGCCACCCGCGTCGGCACCGATACCCAGCTCGCGCAGATGGCCCGGATGGTCGAGGACGCGCAATCCGGAAAAGCGCAGGCACAGCGGCTGGCCGACCGGATCTCCGGAGTTTTCGTCCCGATCGTGATCGCGCTCGCCGTGGCCACCCTCGGATTCTGGCTCGGCACCGGTGGTTCGGTGGCGGCGGCCTTCACGGCGGCGGTGGCGGTGCTGATCATCGCCTGCCCGTGCGCGCTGGGTCTGGCGACCCCGACCGCCCTCATGGTCGGCACCGGTCGCGGTGCGCAGCTGGGCATCCTGATCAAGGGGCCCGAGGTGCTGGAGAACACCCGCCGGGTGGACACCGTGGTCCTCGACAAGACCGGCACCGTGACCACCGGCAAGATGGCACTGCTCGATGTGGTGGCCGCGGCCGGCGAGGACACCGACGAGGTGCTGCGGCTGGCGGGTTCGCTCGAGGATTCCTCCGAACACCCCATCGCCAAGGCCATCGCGGACGGCGCCCGCCAGCGGATCGGCGCACTGCCTGCGGTGGAGGGTTTCCGCAACATCGCCGGACTCGGCGTGGAGGGTGTGGTCGACGGTCACGCGGTGATCGTGGGTCGTACCGGGCTGCTCGCCGATTACGCACTGGACCTGGACGCCGACCTGCGCGACGCCATGCGCTCGGCCGAAGCCGAGGGCCGGACGGCGGTGGCGATCGGCTGGGACGGTAAGGCCCGCGGCGTGCTCGTGGTCGCCGATACCGTGAAACCGACTTCGGCCGAAGCGGTTTCCCGGCTGCGGTCCCTCGGCCTCACCCCGATCATGCTCACCGGCGACAACGCCACCGCGGCGGAGGCCATCGCCAGGCAGGTCGGCATCGACGAGGTGATCGCCGAAGTGCTGCCGCAGGACAAGGTCGCGGTGATCGAACGGTTGCAGGGCGAAGGCCGCACCGTCGCCATGGTCGGTGACGGCGTGAACGACGCGGCCGCCCTGGCCCGCGCCGACCTCGGCCTGGCCATCGGCACCGGCACCGATATCGCCATCGAGGCCGCCGACCTCACCCTGGTCCGGGGCGACCTCACCGCCGCCCCCGACGCCATCCGGCTGGCCCGGCGAACCCTCGGCACCATCAAGGGCAACCTGTTCTGGGCCTTCGGCTACAACGTGGCGATGATCCCGCTGGCCATGGCGGGTCTGCTCAATCCGATGCTGGCCGGCGCCGCGATGGCGTTCTCCTCGGTGTTCGTGGTGAGCAACAGCCTGCGGCTGCGCAGGTTCCGGCCGACACACTGACCCGCATCAAGGGCCGGGAGCACCTCTCGGGTGCCCCCGGCCCTCTGCGCTCCCGACTGCCTTGTGTTCTGGACTTCCCGTTCGCAAGGTCGCGACAATCACCGCGGCGAGGGTGAGCCCGCATCCGATCAACTTTGTCGCCGACAACGGGGCGCCCGCGGGTAGCAACCAGTCGAGCAGCACCGAGGTCGTGAGCTGGCCGGCCACGGTGCTCAGACCCATCAGCAGTACGCCCACCCAGCGCACGACCAGTACTCCTGCCGCGATGAACAGCACCCCGACCGCGCCGCCCAGGTAGAGCCAGGGCTCGCGGGGAAACTCCGCGGGCGCCCCGACCCGGACCAGTACCAGTGCTTCGACGACGAGCAGGCCCAGCAGGCCGATACCGAAGTTGATCACGGTGGCGGCGAACGGGCTCCCGGACGTACCGACCCGCCCGTTCCACGCCTGCTGCCACGCCAGCCCGACACCCGCCAGCACGGGGAGAATCAGCAGAACCGGCCCGGCGGTATCACCGAGCCAGGACGCCGTCGCCGGCCCGGCCGACCCCGACCCGCCGGACGCCGCCAGCAGCACAGCACCCACCGCCAGGACCGCCCCGCCGAGCCGGGCGGCGGTCACCGGGGTACGGCCCTGTGGGCCGATTCCCAGCCGGTCCACAACCAGACTGCTCACCAACTGCCCGGATACCGCGCCCACGGTGAACGCCGTGACGCCGACCGCGGCCACGGCCAACGATTGACTCGCCACGAACAACGCACCACACAGCCCACCGAGCAACTGCCAGTACCTCAGCTCCCCCGAGGCCAGCGCCCCGCGCACCCCGCGCAGGCCCGCCCGCAGCCGCGGACTCAGCGCAACTGCGATCAGCAGCAGCACGAACCCGCTGCCGAAACTCACCACGGCCGCGGCAACGCCGTCCTCCAGCCGCGCGCCGAGTTCCCCGTTGATCCGCCCCTGGACAGCGACTCCGGCCCCGATCAGCAATCCGAGCGCGAGACCCCACCGCCGCAACACCATGACCGGAACCCTACCGACGGAGCGGTATTCGTCCCGGGACCCGCCGATCCACATGTATGCGTTCCATACCGGCAATCGTTGAACCGGCCAGCGGTCCGAGGGCTGTCCGGCCGCAGGCACGAGTGCGGGTAGTGCAGGATCCGTCTCGCTCGTGCTGCCGGCTGCTCGACCGTCGTTCGGTACGGGCAGTCGGAACCGAGCATCACCCCTGCTCGGTTTCCGGCGATCGGCGGTCCGCGGACGGCTCGGCGTCGTCCGATCGCGGCCGGGTCGGTAACCACGCCGGCGTCAGGATCGCGATGGCGGCGAGAGCGATACCCAGTAGCGCGAGGGTCGAGGAGATCGGCAACCACAACGCTGTCAGGCCGACGAAACCGAATACCGCCAGCGAAACCAATTCCTCCGACAGCCCGGCGACCGACATCACGGTGGCCCGTGCCGGTCCGGTGATGGAGTCCTGCAACCGTGCTTCGGCGACGATACTCGCGTTGTAGACGATGCCGTAGGAAACCGCCAGCGCCACGAACCCCAGACCGGTGAGAACATATACAGCTCCAGGCCAGCGGCCTGCCGCCCCGGCGAGCAGTGCGCCCGTACCGAAAAGGACAGCCGCCGCGCACAGCGCGCCGGCCATGGTGCGGGCCTGCATCGTTTCGGTCCGGCCGGCCAGCAGCGAACCGAGCAGCGAGCCGACGACGGTCACCCCTATCAGGATCGGCACCACCGAGGTAGAGGCACCGGCCTCACCGGCGAGCAGGCCGAAGTATTCGTCGAATGCGGTGATCCCGTACAGCAGTGCGAGAAGCCCTACGGCGTGCCGCACCCGCCGGATCCGAATCGCTTCGGTGACTCCGGTCCGGAGCATGTGCAGGTACCGCCGGATCGAACCGTGTCCGCTGGTGGCGGGGTCGGCGGTTGCGGGTCGCGGGCTCGGCGTGAGCCCGGCCGGGCCCGCAGTATCCGAGTCGGTTCCGCCGCGTTCCTCCTCTTCGAGTTCGGCGACATCGGCCGCGGAAACCGATTTCGGTGCCGCCGGCAGGCTACCGGCCAGGGCAGTGTGTACGACCGCGCATCCGACGCTGGCCCAGCCGACCAGCTCGTAACCACCCCACAGGTACAGCGGTGTCGCGGCGAGTATCGCGATCACCGCACTGAACTCGCTTGCCGACCGGGTGTACCCGATGACGCGGGCATACGCACGGGACTCACCGCGGACGGTGAGTTCGTCGTACAGCAGCGCTTCGAAGGTGCCCGACCGCAACGCGCTCGCCACACCCCACAGCACGAAGCCGAGTGCGAACCCGAGGTAGGACGGCGTGATCGTCCACAGCAGGAACCCGACGGCCATCAGGAACCCGTTGAGGATCAGCAGACCGCGCCGCGAGACGGTATCGGCCCACGCCCCGGACGGGATCTCGCAGACGAAGGCCGTCACCGACCAGAGCGCGAGCAGCAGCGAGATCTGTGCCGGCCCGAAACCGTGATCGGCGAAGAGCAACGCGTACAGCGCGTAGTACGGAATCAGGTCTCCGGTCGCGGCGAACAGCGTCGCGCGCAGCGTCAGCGCGCGCATGCCGGCCTTACGCCCGGAACTCACCCGCCGGTGTCAACAGTGGTAGATGACCAAACGCATACGATCAGCATCCGGGGCGAGGGCCTCCGGGTCAAGACATTTTCGCCCATCCGGCCGCCACGGAGCGATTTCAGCACCGGACCGGCCACCGGCTCCGGGCACCGGCAGCTCGCAACCCGCAGCCGGCGAGGCTCAGAGCGGCACCCAGCCGTTCTGTGCTTCCGAACCGATGCCGAGCGCTCGCGTATTGGCGGCGCCCAGACCCCGGTTCATATCGCTGATCAGATCGGCCACCGGATGAGAATCGCTGTAGTGGTACCCCTGGGCCAGCGCAAAACCCAGCTCGGTGAGCACGGCCGCCTGATGTTCGGTTTCCACACCTTCGGCGATGACCTGCAGATCCAGCGATTTGCTCAACGCCGCGATCACGCCGAGCAGCGGTGGGGCCGGAGAATCGGAGCGGATCGCGGCCACGAACGACTGGTCGACCTTGATGATGTCGCTGGGCAGGGTCGCCAAGCGGCTGAGCGAGGAGTATCCGGTACCGAAATCGTCTATGGCGATCCGTACGCCTCGATCGCGCAGAGTGTGCAGATTCGCGATCGCAGTATCGGATTCGGCGGCCAGTTCGGTTTCGGTCACCTCCAGCACCAGCTGATCCGCGGGCCAGCCGGTGCTCTCCAGGATTCCGGCAACCTTGTCGGCGTACCCGGATTCGGCGAGTTCCAGCCCGCTGACGTTCACGTTCAGGGTGAGCTCCAGGGCAGCGAACGTTTCCTGGAGTTGGGCGGCGTCGGCGCAGGCCCGGCGCAGGACCAGTTCGTCGAGGTCGGCGATGAGGTCGTACTCCTCGGCCACCCGGATCAGGCCTTCGGTCGTGACATCCGGTTGCGCGTTCGACGACCAGCGCAGCAGCGCCTCCACCCCGACCGCCTTCTCGCCGCCGTCGCTGAGACTGACGATCGGCTGATAGTGCACGTCGAGGGTGCCGTTGTCGATGGCTTCGCGCAGTTCCACCGCCAGGGGCGTGCGATGCCCCGATTCCAGCACCGTCCGGTTGCGACCCGACTGCTTGGCCCGGTAGAGGCCCACATCGGCCCGGCTCACCAGCAGGGAGGCCGATTCTCCGGACTGCCAGGAGGTGACACCCGCCGAGCAGCCGGTGCTCACCGCGGCCCGCAACTGCTCGGTGAGCAGGATTGCCGCCTGTTCGGTGGTGCCCGGCAGCAGTGCCGCGAAGACGTCGCCGCCGTAGCGGGCCAGCCGCTGGCCGGGGCCCAGCAGCCCGGCCCAGGTACCGGCGACCTTCTGCAGTACCGCGTCACCGGCGCGATGGCCGAGGTGATCGTTGACCTTCTGGAAGCGGTCGAGATCGACCAGCACCAGCGCCAGCGCCTGACCCGAGCGGTCGGCCTGTTCGATCGCGGTGTTCAGGGCCCGGTCGAACCCGCGCCGGTTCAGCAGGCCGGTCAGTGTGTCGATATCGGCCTCCGACGCCATCCGGGTGAGGATGCCCACCACGACACCCACGCCGAAGGTGATTCCCGCGGGGATCACGCCGGACCACCACGGCAGCCCCGCCCGCGTCGGCAGCACCCACAAGCACAGCGCCATACAGAGGACGATATGCGCCGCGGCCTGCGTCCAGGCGAAGAACAGCGCGGCGTCACAGGCGACGAAAACGTAGAACGAGGCCAGGGTGATCGCGGCGACGGTATTGGGGAACGAGTGAACGGCGACGGTCACCAGAACGGTCGCCATGACGACGTAGCCGTGGTGCAGCCAATGCGGCATCCGCGGACCCCAGCCGAGCAGGCTTATCCCCAGTAGGAGCGCCACGGCCGCGGCGGAGCCGACCAGTAGGCGATTGCCCTCGTCGCCCGGATACAGCACCCGGGCCGGCGCAATGGCGGTGACCAGGAGACCCAGCACACCGCCCATGACGTAGAAGGCCCCGGTGGTCCGGGACATGACCATGGCCGTCGCCACACCCGACGCGGCCCGTACCCGCGTCCGGGTATCGCCGCGAGACCCGCTTCCTCGCACGGTGAACAGCCTAAACAACGAGCTCACTGCGCGGCGACCCAACCGGGGATATCGAGTACCCCGAAACCCGTGAACCGAACCGTTCAGCCCACCGGAGTCAGCACATCGGTACCCACGAACGGCACCAGGGCGGCGGGCACCCGCACCGAACCGTCGGCCTGCTGATGGTTCTCCAGCAGTGCGACCAGCCACCGCGTGGTGGCCAGCGTTCCGTTCAGCGTCGCCGCGATCTGCGGTTTCCCGTTCTCGTCGCGGTAGCGAACCGACAGCCGGCGTGCCTGGAAGGTGGTGCAGTTCGAGGTCGAGGTGAGTTCGCGGTAGGTCCCCTGGCTGGGCACCCAGGCCTCGCAATCGAATTTACGGGCGGCCGAACTACCCAGATCGCCCGCGGCGACATCGATGATCCGATACGGCACGTCGAGGGCGGCGAGCATATCGCGCTCCCAGGCCAGCAGCCGCTGGTGTTCGGCGTCGGCGTCCTCGGGCCGGCAGTAGACGAACATCTCGACCTTGTCGAACTGGTGCACCCGGATGATGCCCCGGGTGTCCTTGCCGTAGCTGCCGGCCTCCCGGCGGAAACACGACGACCAGCCCGCATACCGTTTGGGCCCGGCGCCGAGGTCCAGGATCTCGCCGGAGTGGTACCCGGCCAGCGGTACCTCGGAGGTACCGACCAGGTACAGATCGTCCTCCTCGAGGTGGTACACCTCGGCCGAATGCTGCCCGAGGAAACCGGTTCCGGCCATGATTTCCGGCCGGACCAGCACGGGCGGGATCATCATCGTGAAACCGTTGGCCACCGCGCGCTGTGCCGCCAACTGCAACAGCCCCAACTGCAGCAACGCTCCGTAGCCGGTGAGGAAATAGAATCGCGAGCCGGAAACTTTGGCGCCACGTTCCATATCCAGCACACCCAGTGATTCGCCGAGATCCAGGTGATCACGCGGAGTGAAATCGAATTCGGGCACAGTGCCGACCGTCTCCAGGAGGACGAAATCGTCCTCACCGCCCGCCGGTGCGCCGTCCTGGACGATATTGGAGATCGCCCGGTGCGCTTCCTGCAGTTCGGCCTCGGCGGTGTGCTGCGCGGTCTCGGCCTCTTTCACCCTGGCCGACATCTGCTGGGCCTGCTCGAGCAGGGCGGGGCGCTCTTCCTTGCTCGCCTTACCGACCTCCTTGCCCATGGCCTTGTGCTCGGCCCGCAATTTATCGGCGGTTGCGATCGCGGACCGGCGCGCGCTATCGGCGGTGAGCAGCGCGTCGACGAGTGCCGGGTCCTCGCCCCGGGCTCGCTGCGAGGCGCGGACCAGCTCGGGATCATCGCGCAGGAGTCGGAGGTCGATCATGGCTGACCAGCGTAATGGGCGCGGATTTCCGGCTTCAACCGAGTATCTCCCCACCGGTGCCGCGGCCGATCCCGCCGGTTCTCGCACAAGTGCGCCATACCGATCGGCCGGGTTCGTGGCACGTTGGGGTGTGGCGCTGCCATGATGGACCGCGATGTCCTCCGAAAATGAGCCTGCAAACCGGCCCGGCCTGCGTGGCGGCCAATCGTTGCGCTCGCGTACCGCCCGCCCGGGCCGCGGTCGCAAGACCGATTCCGCGCGGCCGCGGTCCGGTGATCCGGCATCCTCCGAATTGCCGGACCACGATCCCGCGGCGGTCCGGCATCCGCGCCGCGGGAAACGACCGGGCACCGCGGGTTCGCGTCCGGGCGGCACGACGGGTTCGCGCCCGAGCGGCAAAGGCAAGCCCAAGCGGATCCCCGCGCCTCGATTGCGCTGGAGTCTGCTCGCGGTGGCCGTCGGCGCGATCATCGCGGCGCTGCTCACGCTGATGCTCAGCGGTTTCGACAACGACTCCAACCTGCAGGCCCGCAGTCCGGGCGGGGCGGTCGCCAAGGCGGACAAGGTATTCGCTTCGGTGGCTCCGGGCGATTGCCTCACCTGGACCAAACCGGACCATTCGGACCTGGTGGAACTCGATTGCGCCGAAGAGCATCTGTTCGAGGTCACCGATACCGTGGATCTGAGCCAGTACCCCGGCTCGGAATTCGGGCCCGACGCGGTCTGGCCGGATTCGCTGCGGCTCACCGAACTCCGCGAGGAGCATTGCGTGCCCGCCGCCCAGCGGTACCTCAACGGCCGGTTCGATCCGCGCGGCAAGTACGCGGTCGGATTGATGTATCCGAGCAATGACGGCTGGAACAACTCCGGGGATCGCATACTGCGCTGCGGTCTGCAGGTACCCGGATTGAGTGGTAATCCGCTGCCCAATACCGGCCGCGGGGGGGCGGGCGGCCCCGGCCACGGGGTGGGGGCCGGGGGTTGGAGCCGGGGAAGCCCCGAACAGACGACCCCGGCCCAGCGGCGAGTGCCGGCGAACAGCAGGCCGGCGGCACCGGCCAACTCCAGGACACCGGTCGCATACACCGCGAACACCCGGAACGCGATCGCGGTGGGCACCATCGCCACCAGAACACTCAGGCTAGGCATCACCGTGACCGAAACGGGCACCAAATG
>NZ_JARWOV010000142.1 GCF_029868855.1 Nocardia carnea
AGTCGACGACCACAGCTGGATCGCCCGGGAATCCACCGCGGTGAGTCTGTGGGGACACGACTTCTCCGTGGGTTTCAAGTGATCTCCGGCGCGGGGGCCGGGGGGGGGGCGGCCCCCCCCCCCCCCCCCCCCCCCCCCGGCCCCCCCCCCCCGCGCTCATCCATCACCCCCCCCCCCTCTCCCCCCCCCCCCGGCCCGGGGGGCCCGCCGGCGCGGGGGGGCCGGCCGCCGCCGCCCCCCCCCCCCCCCCCCCCCGCCCGGAGATCACTTGAAACCCACGGAGAAGTCGTGTCCCCACAGACTCACCGCGGTGGATTCCCGGGCGATCCAGCTGTGGTCGTCGACTTCGAGTCCTTCACAGCCGAATTCGACATCGAATCCGCCCGGGGTCTTCATATAGAACGACAGCATCTTGTCGTTGATATGGCGGCCGAGGGTGGCCGACATCTTCACCTTCTTGCGCTGCGCCCGATCCAGGCAGAGGCCGACATCGTCGGAGTTCTCCACCTCGACCATGAGGTGCACGATGCCGGTCGGGTTGGGCAGTGGCATGAACGCCAGCGCGTGGTGGCGGGGGTTGCAGCCGTAGAACCGCAGCCAAGCCGGATCCCCGTCCTCCGGGCGACCCACCAGTTGCGGCGGCAACCGCATGGAGTCCCGCAGCCGGAAGCCGAGTACATCCTGGTAGAAAGCCTGCGCCGCGGCATCGTCGGTACAGGTCAGCACCACGTGCCCGAGGCCTTGTTCCGCCGTGACGAACTTGTGGCCGTACGGGCTGACGAACCGGCGGCCGAGGTACTGGGCACCGTAGAACGCCTCGAGGGTGTTGTCGGAGGGATCCTGGAATCGGATCATGCCTTCGACGCGGCGTTCGTCGAGCTCCGCTTTGGTGCCCTCGGTGTAGGGGATGCCCTCCTTCTCGAGGGTCTCCCGGAGCCGCTGCAACGCGGGACCGTCGGTGACCTCCCAGCCGGAGACCAGCAGCCGGTCCTTCTCGCCCGGCACGATCACCAGACGCGCGGCGAAATCGTCCATGCGCAGGTACAGCGCGTCGGGGTTCGCGCCGCTGCCTTCCATCATGCCGAGCACTTTCAGCCCGAACTCGCGCCAAGCCGCCATATCGGTGGCTTCGATACGCATATAGCCGAGTGCCTTGATACTCATCGTCATTTCTCCTCGACGCCGAGCAGGAAATCGGTGGCGAGCCGGTTGAACTCCGCGAACTTCTCGAGCTGCGCCCAATGTCCGCAGCCGCCGAAAACATGCAGCTGGGCGCGCGGAACCGATTTCAACGCGACGAGCGCGCCGTCGAGCGGGTTCACCCGGTCCTCACGGCCCCAGATGAGAAGCACCGGCTGGCGCAGTTTGTAGGCGTCCCGCCAGAGCATGCCCTTCTCGAAATCCGCACTGGCGAACGATTTGCCCATCGCGCGCATCGCCGCGATCGATTCCGGCTTCTTCGCCGCTTCGAACCGTTCGTCGATCAGTTCGTCGGTGACCAGCGACTGATCGAACACCATGATTCGCAGAAAAGCCTCGATGTTCTCCCGGGTCGGCTCATAGGTGAACTTCGACAGGAGGCGCACGCCCTCGGTGGGGTCGGGCGCGAACAGGTTCGTGCTCAGACCGCCGGGACCCATGAGGACCAGCTTTCCGGCCCGGTCGGGGTAATCGAGCGCGAATCGTACCGACGCTCCGCCGCCGAGCGAATTGCCCAGCAGGTGAACCCGGTCGGTGATCTCCAGGGTGTCCAGCAGATCCTTCAGCGCCGACGCGCTGTGCACGAAGTACTGCGGATGCTCGGTCGGTTTGTCGGACTGCCCGTACCCGGGCTGGTCGACGGCGATCACATGGAAATCGCGGGCCAGTACCGGGATGTTGCGGGAGAAGTTCGACCACGACGAAGCCCCCGGCCCGCCGCCGTGCAGCAGCACGATGGTGGGGCCGTTACCGACGCCGGCCTCGTGGTAGTGCAGTTTCAGATCCGGCCGGACCTGCGCGAACTTCGAGGTGGACTCGTAGGTGAGTTCGGCGGTCGAGGTCATCACACCATCCCGTCCGAAACCGGCAGACCGAACTCGTGGGTGCCGTACATGAGGTACGCGCGCTCCGGATCGTTGGAGGCGTGCACCCGGCCGGCGTGGGCGTCGCGCCAGAACCGCTGCAGCGGGGTGCCGTTCACCAGCGCGGTGGCGCCGGAGCTCTCGAACAGTTTGTCGATCGAGGCGATGGCCCGACCGGTCGCACGGACCTGATCGCGGCGGGCCCGTACCCGCAGGTCGAACGGGATCTCCTTACCTTCGAGCAGTAGCGCGTATTCCTCGGCGACATTGCCCGACAGCTGCCGCCAGGCGGCGTCGATATCGCTGGACGCCTCGGCGATCCGCACCTTGGTGAACGGATCCTCCTTGGCCTTCTCGCCGGCGTAGGCCGCGCGGACGCGTTTGCCCTGGTGCTCGACATGCGCCTCGTAGGCGCCGTAGGCCATACCGACGATCGGCGCGGAGATGGTGGTGGGGTGGATGGTGCCCCACGGCATCTTGTAGACCGGATCGGTATTGCGTTCCAGGCCCGGCGACTTCAGGTCGTTCATGGTCTTGTAGCTCAGGAATCGGTGCGTGGGCACGAAAACGTCCTTCACCACCAGGGTGTTCGACCCGGTGCCGCGCAGCCCGACCACGTTCCACACGTCGTCGATCTCGTATTCCGAGCGCGGGATCAGGAAGCTGCCGAAATCGACCGGCTTGCCGTTCTTGATCACCGGCCCGCCGACGAAGGTCCAGTCGGCATGACCCGAACCCGACGACCAGGCCCAGGATCCGCTGACCTGGTAGCCGCCGTCGACCACGGTGCCCGCACCCATCGGCGCGTAGGAGGAGGAGATCCGCACATCGGTGTCCTCGCCCCACACCTCTTCCTGGGCTTCCTGGCCGAAGAGGGCCAGATGCCAGTTGTGCACGCCGATGATCCCGGACACCCAGCCGGTGGAACCGCAGGCGCTGGCGATCTTGCGGACCGTGTCGTAGAAGACGACCGGGTCGGCCGCGAGGCCGCCCCACTGCTTGGGCTGCAAAAGCCGGAAGAACCCGGCTTCCTGCAGGTCCTTGATCGATTCGTCGGGAATCTGCCGAAGGTCTTCGGCTTCCTGTGCGCGGGCGCGCAGCGTGGGCAATAGCGCTTCGACCCGTTCGGTCACTTCTCGCGTCATCTCCGGCCCTGCTCCTGCCTGGTCGTTTTGCTAACCGGTGGTTATCTGCTCGGCGCAGAATTTACCTCTGAGACTAGAACAGGTTCTTGTTCATGTCGAGAACCGGTGTCCGTGTGCTGACGATATGGGACTTGTGCTGGATGTGGCATGAATAGGCTGGCGTTCGGGACGCCAGTTTTGTAACGTGTTCTAGTACAGCAGGAGGAGGAATCGCGATGGCAGTAACCCCGGCGTCGCCGAGCGATGGGCCCGGAGGCGGCAGCGTGCGTAACCACGGAGGGACCCGCGCGGTGACCAATGTGCACAGCGGTGGTGCGAAGGTGCGGGAGCTCGACGTCGGTTCGACCCCCACCCGGTACGCGCGCGGATGGCATTGCCTGGGCCTGGCGCAGAATTTCCGGGACGGCAAACCGCATTCGGTGCAGGCGTTCGGCACCAAACTGGTGATCTGGGCCGACAGCGCCGGCGAGTTGCACGTACTCGACGCGTTCTGCCGCCATATGGGCGGTGATCTGAGCATGGGCGAGGTGAAAGGCGACGATATCGCCTGCCCGTTCCACGACTGGCGGTGGGGCGCGAGCGGTAAATGCACGTCCATTCCCTACGCCCGGCGGGTTCCGCCGCTGGCCCGGACGCGGCGCTGGACCACTCTGGAACGTAACGGCCAGCTGTTCGTCTGGCACGACCACGAGGGCAACGAACCGCCGCCCGAGGTCACCATCCCGTATATCGAGGGTCCCTACACCGATGCCGACGGCAACCCGGTGGAGGAGCTCGACAGCGGCTGGACGCAGTGGACCTGGAACTCGTTGCTGATCGAGGGCGCGAACTGCCGCGAGATCATCGACAACGTCGTGGATATGGCGCACTTCTTCTATATCCACTACGCCTTCCCCACCTACTTCAAGAACGTTTTCGAAGGGCATGTCGCCACTCAGTTCCTGGAGACCAAGGGGCGTCCCGATATCGGAATGGGCGCCAAGTACGCCGGTGATCAGCTCCTGAAATCGGAGGCCTCGTACTTCGGTCCGTCCTACATGATCAACCCGCTGGTCAACAGCTACGGCGGCTACGAGATCACGGTCAACCTGATCAACTGCCACTATCCGGTGACACAGGATTCGTTCATGTTGCAGTGGGGCCTGACCGTCGAGAAGCCGAAGGGCCTCGACGACGACACCGCGCAGAAACTGGCGATGACCATGGCCGATTTCTTCGGCGACGGCTTCCTGCAGGACGTGGAGATCTGGAAGCACAAGTCCAAGGTCGAGAACCCGCTGCTCTGCGAGGAGGACGGTCCGGTCTACCAGCTGCGGCGCTGGTACGAGCAGTTCTACGTCGACGTCGCGGATGTGACCGAGAAGATGACCCAGCGGTTCGAATTCGAGGTCGATACGACCAAGGCGAACGAGGCCTGGGAAGCCGAGGTCGAGGAGAATCTGCGGCGTAAGCGCGAGGCGGACGCCGACCAAGCGGAGGCGGGAGTCTGACATGGCCGGCTGGGCTAAAGCACCCGACTTCGCCGACCAGCCCGCGCGGCGGGACGCGGTGCGGGCCCAGACGGTCGTGGACCGGCAGCGATACCTGGAGGACGGCCTGACACCGCTGCGGTGTCAGGCCTGCCATACCGAGGTGCTGGTTCGTAAGAGCAGTTCCCGGCAGACCTCCGTGCAGTGGATCGGCGATCCGGCGGCCCAGTGCCCGGTCTTCGCCGAGATCAGTGCCAAAGGGCGTGGTCCGGGCCGGCCGGATACCTGCGAACGATTGCAGAAGACCATCAAATGGGCTGTCGACGAAGGCGTGCTCGACGTCCCGGAGTAGCAGTCCGCGGTGCTTGTACCCCGCCGGCCGGGCGGGAACGAGATGGTTCGATCCCGCCCGAACTAGAACGGGTTCCAATAACATTCCGCCATGCGTACAGCCCGTTCCGCCGTGCGAGCGCTGCCGGTACTCGCAGCCGCCCTCGTAATGACCGTGGTCCCGTCGAGTGCCGCACCTGGCTGGGGTCCACTGGGCCCGGCGAATCCGCACCTCGGACCGCTGGGCACCGCGACCATGCACGGCGATGCCGGCTCCTCGGACGTGACCCCGCTCGCCGGACCCGGCACGGACCGGGTGACGCCGGCCGGTGACCCGCTGGCGGCCGCTTGCCCGACCATTCTGCAAGGGGCGGACGGGATGATTGTCGCGCTGTGCACGGCGATCATCGACCGTGCGCCCACCGTGTACCTGTTCGACCCCGCGAAGGGGCCCATCGGCCCACCGGCCGCGAAGATGAGCCTCACTCAGGGCAGCCTGCTGGGCGGTGTCTACGCCTATCTCGACAACGAGAACCGCCTGGTGGTCGTCGACGGACAGCGGCGGCTGCTGCGAATCGCACACCATCGCGCCACCTCGGGTGAATGGCTGACGGTAGCCGAGAACACCGATCTCACCGCAGCCATACCGGAGGATGACGCGGTAACCGGTCTCGTACCGGACTGGTCGGGCAACGTCTGGTTCGCTACCGGGGCGGGACTGGTCGGCAAGGTGGGGCGCAACGGTGTGGTGACCACCCATCGGCTGCCGACCGGGGAGCGAGTGGCCAACAGTATCTCGGCGTCACCGGACGGCGTGGCCGTCGCGACCACCCACGCACTGTACGAATTCGCCGCGGGCGGTTCCGGAACGCCGGAATTGAAATGGCGTGCGGCCTACGATCGCGGCCCGGCCCGGAAACCGGGCCAGCTCAGCTGGGGTACCGGCTCGACACCGACCTATTTCGGGCCCGGCGACGGCACCGAGTACCTCACGATTGTCGACAACGCCGACGACCAGGTCCATCTGCTGGTCTACCGCGCCGGCACCGGAGAACTCGTCTGCCGGCAGTCGGTGCTCACCGAAGGCGGCCCCGGCAGCGAGAATTCGCCCATCGGTATCGGCCGCTCGGTATTCGTGGCGAGCACCTACGGCTACCCCTATCCGACGGTGCCCGACGACGCCGGCCCCGCCGAACCCGCCATCGCGCCGTTCTCCGGGGGAATGACCAGAGTCGATATCGACGACCAAGGCTGCCACACCGTCTGGGAGAACGATGTCCGCAGCGCCGCGGTACCGAAACTGTCCGCCGCCGACGGCAATATCTACACCGTCCTCCGGCTCGGCCTCGGCCTGACCACCCCGCTCGACGGCTACGCCTACGGCGTCATCGACCCGGCAACCGGTGAGATCACCGTGAAACAGCCGATGTCGGCCACGATCGTCGCCGACACCCTGCAGATGGCCGGCCTGACAACGACGAACGGCGAACTCTGGCAGGGCACCATCACCGGCATCATGCGCATCCGCTGACCTGATCCGGGGCAGAGGCAAGGACCGGCGGCCACAAGGAGTAGGTCCGGTGGCCGCCGGCCGCAGCGTCGACTGTCAGCGGGTACCGCGTTCCCGGTACATGCGACGCTGCTGTTTGGCGATACCGCGCCAGGCCTGGTCACGTTCGGCCTGTAGCCGTTTATCGGTACGGGCCTGCAGCCAGGCGTTCTCCCGGGCCAGTTTGCGATAACTGTGCAGCCGGCGCGGGGTCAGGATGCCGGAATCGACGGCTTCGCGCACCGCGCAGCCGGGCTCCCGGTCGTGCGCGCAATCGTCGAAGCGGCAATCGCGGGCCAGTTCTTCGATATCGCTGAAGGCCCGGCCGATACCTTCGGCGGCGTCCCATACGCCCACACCCCGGAGGCCGGGGGTGTCGATGAGGGTGCCGCCGCCCGGGAGCGGGCGGAGTTCTCGGTGCACCGTGGTGTGCCGGCCCTTCTTGTCGGCGCCGCGCACCTGATTCGTGGCGAACACCTCGGCGCCCAGCAGGGCGTTGGCCAGCGTGGACTTCCCGGCGCCGGACGGCCCGAGCAATGCGACGGTGCCGTCGAGGACCGCGGTGAGCACATCGAGACCGGCGCCGGTTTCCGCGCTGACGGCCAGCACCGTCGCGCCCGGAGCCACCGCTCGGACCTCGTCGAGCGGCACGTCTTGCGCCGCGTCGGCTTTGGTCAGCACGACCACCGGCTGGGCGCCGCCCTCCCAGACCAGGGCCAGCATCCGTTCGATCCGCCCCAGATCCACATCGCCGTCGGTGGCCGTGCAGATCAGCACGGTGTCGACGTTGGCGGCGAGGACCTGGCGTTCGGACCGGCCGGAGGCCGCCGACCGGGCGATCACCGAACGCCGCGGCAGCAGTGTCCGGACATGGGACCGGGCGTCGAGGGCCACCCAGTCGCCGGTGCACAGCCCGCTGACCTCGGAATCGGCGCGTGGACAGGTGGCGCGGGCGGGGCCGTCCGGGGTGACCACATCGCATTCGCCGCGGTCCATCCGGACGATGCGGGCGGGTACGAATCCGGGGTCGATATGCGGTACATAGTCCTCGGCGACGGTTTCGGTCCAGCCGTAGGGGACGAGCAGGTCGTAGTCGACCATTGTTGAGAATTTCCTTCGTCGGGCGCCGAACCCGACCGGGTTCAGCGAGGGAGGTTCGGGGTGGAGAACGCTGCGGCGCAGACCGGCACGGTCCGCCGCGGCACGACAATCCGACCGACTGTCACGCTCTCCACCTCCCTCACGACTCGCTGTTGCCGACAAACTCTGCCATCACTGTCCGAGTTCGTGCAAGGTGTTTTCTCGTACCCGGCCCGGACACCCTCGACGAGGCTAGGCGTCCACACGTTCCTGCAGGTGGACGGTCACGGTGTCCCCTTCTTTCTTGCCGATCGCCTTACGGATCCCCGCCTTCACCGGCAGCTTGTGCGTGCCGTCGCCCAGGGCCATGAAGGAACTCCGGAACGGATGGCCGTCGATCGTGCCGCGGACCTTCACCAGGCCGCGGGTGCCGAAGAATTCGGCGGACTCGGGCCATACGACGTAGGTCCAGCCGCCCTTCTCCGTGCTCTTCTGCAGAGTTGCAGTGAATTGCTTGTCCATCACGGGAGACCGCCTGCTCAGGAGTTTTCGACGAGAATGAGGCGGTTGCCGTCCGGGTCACGCACAGCGAACATCGGAGGTACCGCGGGCCCCATGCGCAGCACCTCGGCGTCCGCGTCGACGCCGCGTGCGCGCAGGCTCGTGTGCTCGGCTCCGGCGTCCGGGGTGCTGAGGCGGATACCGGCCGGGATCCCTTCGGGAACGAGCGCGATGGTCGTCGTCGCCCCCGGCGGTGCCACCTCGATCCAGCGCCGGTCGCCGAAAGGGAGGTCCCGGCGTAACTCGAAGCCGAGTTCGTCGACGTAGAACTCGATTGCCTTCTGCTGGTCGGTGACGAGAATCCCGACCGTGGCAACCTCTGTGATCCGGGTGGCCCTGCTCATCCGATGCCTCCATTCCCTAGATGTTCACGAGGTAGGACGGGGGACCGGCGGGGAAACTCATCGGTCGCCGTCGCCGGGGACCACCAATTGCCGGGCGCCTCCGCGATACGTCGCCCAACCTTCCGGCCCGGAAGCGGGTCTTTATAAGAGAGGCAACCGATACGTCGGCCATGTTCGTCCGTCCGCGCGCACCCTCTCCACCGTGTGCCCGGTGCGCTGTCGATGGTCGGAAGAACGCGCGCGCCCGTGATCGGTTGCACTCGGAAAACCCTGTGCCACAGGGAATGAGATAGACAGGAGAAGATATTGACAATGCGCAAGATCGTCGCGGCGGTACTGCTGGTCCTCGGGACCGCGGGGCTCTCCGGTCTGGCCGCCCCCGCACACGCGGCCACCGGATTCGATCGATGCCCGGACGGGCACTTCTGCCTTTTCAGTGCACCGGATGGCGGTGGCCGGATCGCGTACTTCCGTCTCGGTTCCACCGACCTGCGCCTGCAGAATATCGATGGCCAGGCCTATTCCCTCTGGAACCGCACCGGTCAACATTGGGTCGGGTGTACCGAGTACAACTACGGTGGTAATGCCATCTTCATGGTCACACCCGGCTATCGGACCAATCTGCCCGCCGATGTCGCCGTCCAGGTGCATTCGGTGCGGGCGGCCTGATTCGAACTGCACCGGAACCGTCGCCCCCCGAACACGAACATCGGCGTACTGCGCCCGCACCGATGTTCGGTAGCGGTCGGGGCCACAGGTGCCACGCGGGGTTGGCATTCGGCCCGACGGTATCCGGACTCTGATCGATCGGGGTTTCGCGGGATCGTCGCAACACTCGATCCGTAGTGTTGCGACGATCCGACGCCCGGGACAACCGCCGGCCTCCCCGTCCGAGGTCACTCCCGTCCGGAGCCACGGCCGCTGGTGGGCCGCTGGACGCCGTCCGATCCAGCGGACTACGCACCCAGATCGAGCCGGTTCCGAACCCGTCGCAGGGCGTCGTGCACGTAGCTCTTCGCTGTGCCCGTCGACACACCCATGATCCGAGCGGTTTCCGCGTAGGTGTGGCCCTCGTAAGCTCTGAGTACCACCGCCTCACGCTCGCGCCGAGGCAGGGTTTCGAGAACCCCGATCAGTGTTCGGCGTATTGCCACAACATCTTCGAAGTGCAGCCGCGCGTCGTCCGCGAGCAGGGCGAGGCGCGCATCGCCATCGATATCGAGTCGTTCCCGTTCCTGTGCCGCGCACCGCCAGGCGTCCCGGACCAGGTTCTTCGTGACCGTCCACAGGTAGGCGCGTAACTGCAGGGCAGTGCTGATATCGGGTTTGGTGGCGTAAATCCGAAGCAGGGCGGTCTGCACGATGTCCTCGGCATCGAGGTGGTTGCCGACCTGCCGGCCGACCCAGTGGAGCAGCAGATCGCCGCCGGACACGAGAGCCTCGCGTAGCAATTCGTCGAACTGCTCGCGACCCGTTTCGGCTGCGCTTCCCCCTTCGACTCGACTCACGGTTCAGCGGTTCGGCTACCAGGGGCCTCGATCGGGCCGCAGGTGGACGCTACAAGCGTTTCGCGGTTGTGGGTTAGCGAAATTGATTCGAATATATTGTTATACAACGATTTTCGCTCCAATGAGTCGTGCCCTGAAGGCAGGTCTCGACGCCGTAGGCCGGGTACGTACAGGGGTGGCGGTGCAGTGGTCTATCTCGGGAAGCGGACGAAGTGTCCAGAAATTCGGAGATACCAGAGGCGTCGGAGCGGATGATGCTCTCGCCGTAGCCGGCGAATGGGGCTCTGTGCGGCCGGGGCGTCGTTTCGGCCCCGACCGGTCAGGAGTCGCTGCCGCCTAGTGGCAGTCTGCCACAGGTATTCGATCCACACGACCTCGTCGCCGAATGCCTCGTCGCCGACATTCGGATCCGGTTACAGAAGACGTGACGGAGTCTTGTGGAGCTGTTCGATCAGCTCCCGTATAGGTTCGCGAGGCAGTGGGCAAACATGTTAGCTAAGGAGGTGGGTATGGCCGCCAACGCAGCAGAACAGTTCAATATCCACGAGGCGAAGACGAACCTCTCGCGCATCGTGGAACGAGTCGAACGGGGCGAGGAGATCGTGATCAGCCGGGCCGGTCATCCGGTGGCGAAGGTAGTTCCCCTGGTGCGGCGGGTGAACCGTACTGCCAGGGGCTCGCTGCGCGGTGTCGACCTCGGAGCCGACTGGGACTCCGATGAGACCAATGCGGCGATTGCGGACGATTTCGGCATGCCCCGATGAGCTGCTGCTCGACACCCATGTGGTGCTGTGGTGGCTCACCGATGATCCGAGTTTGACGGACGAACTGAAGCATCGGCTCGATGACGATCCGGATGTGTTCGTCAGTGTCGTCTCGATGTGGGAGGTCGCGATCAAGCAGGCCGCCGGAAAACTCGGCGGTCCGCTCGATATGCCCGAGCGCATTCGTGACAGCGGTCTGGTGACGCTCGAGATCAGCTCCGCTCATGCCAGCGCAGCCGGTCGGCTTCCGCTGATCCACCGCGACCCGTTCGACCGGATGCTGGTGGCGCAGGCGAAAGCGGAAGGGTTGACGCTGGTCACCCGCGATCCGTGGTGCCACAAGTACGAGGTGCCGATCCTGGCTGTATGACGGCGGGCGTCGGCACCTCGGATAGGCGACCGGGTCAGCCGTGCACCACCGGCCGTTTCGGGGTACCGAAGAGGTGGGCGTCGCCGTGGGCGCGTTTGAAGTACAGGTGGGCGTCGTGTTCCCAGGTGATGGCGATACCGCCGTGCAGCTGGATCGTTTCGGCCGCGATCGTGGAGAACGCCTCGGTGCACTGGCGCCGCGCGACCCAGACGTCCTCGGCCGCCGAGGGGCTCTCCTCGGCCAGGGCGATCGCTGCGGTCAGGGCGGTCGATTTGGCGGATTCGGCCAGGACGTACATATCGGCCATCCGGTGCTTGAGCGCCTGGAAACCGCCGATGACCCGGCCGAACTGCACCCGCGACTTGGTGTACTCCACAGTCGCCTCCAGGCAGTATTCGGCCGCGCCGACCTGTTCGGCGGCCAGTGCGGCCCAGGCGATCTGCCGCAGCCGGTCGATGACCGGAGCGGGGTCACCGGTGCCGAGCCGGCGGGCGGCGGCACCGGTGAAGGTGATCTCGGAGAGTGCCCGGGACGGGTCCATCGCCGCCACCCGCCGGCGCTCGACTCCCGGAGCCGAGGGCTCCACCTCGAACAAACCGCTCTCCGTGAGCACGACCAGGGTGTCGGCGATGGTGCCGTCGAGAACGTAATACGCGGTGCCGTCCAGGGTTTCCCCGTCGGCCCGCACCCCGAATTCGTCCCAGCCCGCGGCCCCGGCCCAGCAGACGGCGAGGGTGCGGCTGCCTTCGGCGATACCGGGCAGCAGCCGTTCACAGGCTCCGCTGTCGCCGGACAGCAGTACCGCCTGCGCACCCAGGACCGCCGAACCGAGCATCGGTACATCGGCGAGCGTGCGGCCGAGTTCTCCGACCACCAGCAAGGATTCGGGCAGGCCGGCGCCGAAGCCGCCGTACTCCTCAGGAATCGCCAGTGCGGCCACCCCGACCTGTTCGCACAGCTGCGCCCACAGTTGTGGGTCGTAGCCCAGATCGGTGTCCATGGCCAGGCGAATACCCGCCCGGGCGTCGCGTTTGGCCAGCAGCCCCCGGACCGCCGACACCAGCTCCTGCTGTTCCTCGCTGATCATCTCTTCTCCCGTAGGTCTGACGGACGGATGCCGAGGCGCCTACGTCCGGTTGTTGCCACTGTTTGCCGGTTCTCGTACCGGACGAGCGCGACGGGTGCTCCGGCAGTGTGCTCGTCCAGCCCTGGCCGCCGCCCAGCGCGGTTGTGTTCTCAGGTGAGTGCGCCCGACGGGTCCACCGCGCCTCCGGCACGCAGTGCCTCGGCGACCCGGCCGCGATGCAGATCCGGCGTGCCCCAGGCGGAACGCAGCGCGGTGACCCGAGTGAGCCACAGCGACAGGTCGTATTCGGCGGTATAACCGATCGCACCGTGGACCTGTAGTGCGGTGCGCGCCGCCCGGTAGGCAGCATCGGCGCAGGCCACCGCCGCCGCCGAGATATCGCGGGCCCGATTCGGCGATCCGGTGGTGAGGGCGGCCCGGTACAGCAGCGGTTCGGCAAGGTCGAGGCCGATGAACACATCGGCCAATTTCTGTTTGACCGCCTGGAATTCACCGATCGGCCGGCCGAACTGTTTGCGCTGTTTGACGTATTCGGTCGAGGCGGCCAGCAGCGCCTTACCGGCGCCGAGCAACTGCGCGGCGTTGGCCAGGGCACCGAAATCGAATGCCGCCGCGATGGCCGCGCGGGCCTGGGGCCCCTCGGCGACGGTCTCCTCGGCTTCGATCACGAACAGCCGCCGGGCCGGATCCACCGACCGCACCTGCTCGCCCACCCGGCCCGTCGACAGACGGTCGTCCTGGGCCAGGAATACCAGGTCGGCGCGATCCGCGTCGACGGCGACCGCGGTGCCTTCCGCGGTGCCGAAGGCGATGGTGGCCGACAGGGTGCCTTCGGAGATCCCGGGCAGCCAGCGTTGCGCCGGGCCGGGGTCGGTCTCCGCCAGTGCCTGTAGCAGCGCCGGCACGGCCGCCGCGGTTTCCACCAGCGGGCCGGGTGCCGCGGCCCGCCCTGTTTCGATGAACGCGACCAGCTGGTCGAGCGGTTCGGCACCGAGACCGCCGAAATCCTCGGCGATCGTCAGTCCCAGTGCGCCGGCGGCGGCGAGCTGCTCGAACAGGGCGCGGCCGGGTGCCGGGTCCGCACCGCTCCATGCCCGCACCGCGGCGGGGGTCGAACCGGATTCGAAGAGTTTGCGGATACTGGCACCGAAGTCCAGATGCTCCGGGCTGAGCGCGAATTTCATCGGTCCGTCACCGTTTTCGGGCGTGGGGATGAAGCTTGTTCGAAGCTTGCTCTGGTTGTAGGCCTCGTCATGAGGTTCACTACCTCCCGGGTCGTGTCGCCGACAGCGGCGGCGACGGGAATCAAGATGGGCCGGACGTCCACGGTCAGGCAGGCTTTGCTGCTCGGCAATCGACTTGCCATGGTGGGCGCACGTGAGCTGGATGAGTTGTCGGAGGCCTCGCTCATACTGTCGGCATGGATGAGATCGTGCGCTACACCTACCGCCTGCGCCCAGGCGCGCACGCGGCGCGTGCGCTCGAGTCCGAATGGCATCGTTGTAGATTCGTGTGGAACGAAGCCGTCCACCAACAGCGAATCGGACGAAGTCCAACGTTCTGCCGTCTGTCGAAGATGCTTACCGAAGCGCGTGGTCGGATGCCTTGGTTGCGCGACGGGTCGCAGGTCGCGCAACAACAAATGCTGCGCAACTACGCCCACGCTCTCGGGGACTCCTTCAAGGTGCGAGGGCGGGGAAAACCGGCACCCAAGTCCCGGAAGACGACTCTGCCGTCGTTGGAGTACACCACTCGCGGGTTCTCGATCAAGGACAGCAAGTTGCGGCTGCCGGGAAAGGTATCGATTCCGGTGGTCTGGTCGCGGGAGCTGCCGTCCGCGCCCACCTCGGTCCGGGTGTATCGAGATTCCCTTGGGCACTGGTATGCGTCGTTTGTGGTGCGGCGCCCAGCAGTGCCTGCCCCGGCCGCAAACGGCGAAATCGGGATCGACTGGGGTATCTCCACGACCGCGACCACCACCAGCCCCGACCATGATCTGCCATACTCGAGCTATCGGCGCCGCTGCGCCGCAGAACTCGCTCGGGCTCAGCGGAAGATGGCTCGCCGACGTCGGCCACGAGGGCAGGCGCCCAGCAAGGGGTATCAGCAGGCGCGCCGCCAAGCCGCTCGCCTGCACAAGAAAGCAGCTCGGCAGAACACTCATGCAGCGCGCGTGTGGGTGCGCCGTGTGGTGGCCGACCACCACACGATTGCGGTGGAAGACTTCACACCGAAATTCCTTGCTGGTAGCAGCATGGCCAGGAAGGCTGCGGACGCTGCGATCGGTATCGCGAAGCGGGAGCTGGTCGAACGTGCCACGCGGGCGGGGCGGAAGGTGGTGTTGGTTCCGCCCGCCTATACGACGATGACCTGTGCGAGTTGTGGTGCGAGAGCCAAGCAGCGGCTCGCGTTGGATGTGCGTGTCTTCCGGTGTGAAGCTTGCGGCCACACCGCTGACCGAGACCGCAACGCCGCCCGAGTGATACTGGCGGCCACGGTAGAACTCGACCGTGCTGGTGTTGACGACATAAGACATCATCGGCCTCCTTCCGCGGGTGTCGATGGTGCGGTCCGAGCTGGAAATCTCCCCGGCCTCAGCCGTGGGGAGGAGTTAACGGCTGCCTCCCCTGGGTAGGCCGAGGAGCCGCTCGGCGATGATGTTGCGTTGGATTTCGTTGGTACCGGCGTAGATCGGGCCGGACAGCGAGAAGAGATAACCGTCGGTCCAGCGGCTCGCCCGTTCGGCGCCGGCACCGAGCAGGTCGAGCGCGGTTTCGTGCATGGCGATATCGAGTTCGGACCAGAACACCTTGGTGATCGAGGATTCCGCGCCGAGTTTGCCGCCTTCGTTCAACCTGGTGACGGTGCCGAATGTGTGCAACCGGTAGGCCTCGCTGCCGATCCAGGCATCCACCACCGCATCGCGTGCGGCGGTACCGGTATCGCCGGTTTCGGTCCACAGGTCGACCAGCCGCTGCGCAGTCGCGCTGAACCGGCCGGGGCTGCGCAGCGAGAGACCTCGTTCGTTGCTGGAGGTGCTCATCGCGACCCGCCAGCCCTCGTTCGGTGCGCCGATCACATCGCTGTCCGGGACGAAGACATCGTCGAGGAAGATTTCGGCGAAGCCGGGTTCACCGTCGAGCTGCGGGATCGGCCGGACCGTCACACCGTCGGCGGTGAGCGGGAACATCAGGTAGGTGAGCCCGCGATGCCGTTCGGCTTCGGGGTCGCTGCGGAACAGGCCGAACGCCCAGTCCGCGAAGGCTGCCCGCGAGCTCCAGGTCTTCTGCCCGCTCAGCACCCAGCCGCCGTCGGTGCGGCGTGCGGTGGAACGGATACCGGCCAGATCGCTACCGGCTTCCGGCTCCGACCAGGCCTGCGCCCAGATATCGTCGCCGCGTGCCATCCGCGGCATGATCCGCGCCAACTGTTCCGGTGTGCCGTGTTCGAACAGGGTGGGGGCGAGCAGGAAGATACCGTTCTGGCTCACCCGGCCCGGTGCGCCCGCCGCGTAGTACTCCTGTTCGAACAGCACCCATTCCAGCAGTGATGCGTCGCGTCCGCCGTATTCGGGGGCCCAGGAGACCACCGACAGGCGGGCTTCGGCCAGCGTGTGCTCCCATTCGCGATGTGCTTCGAAGCCGGCCGCGGTGTCCATCGACGGCAGTGGTTCGGCCGGAACATTGGCGGCAAGGAATTCGCGGACCTCCCGCTGGAATTCCCGGGTGCTTTCGTCGAGATCGAGATCCATTCAGGCTTTCCCGTCGTTCGTATCCGCGGCGGTGGTCGCCTGCGCTTTCATCGATTTGGCGTTCAACCCGCCGAGGGAATCGGTGCCGACCTCGGCATTGTGGGCGTGCGCGAAATGGTGCAGCCCGAATACCGAATCCATCCCGGCGCGCATTCCCATGAGGTCTTCGGACTGGTTGACCGCCTTCTTGGTCAATGCCAGACCGAACTGTGGCATCGCCGAGATCTTCTCGGCCAGGGCCATGGTTTCCGATTCCAGTTCCGCCCGGGGAACCACCCGGTTGACCATGCCCCATTCCTTGGCCTGCGCGGCGTCGAAACGATCCCCGGTGTACAGGAATTCCTTCGCGGCACGCGGGCCCATCACCCAGGGGTGCGCGAAGTATTCGACGCCCGGAATACCCATACGCACCACGGGATCGGAGAAGAACGCATCGTCGGAGGCGATGATCAGATCGCAGACCCAGGCCAGCATGAGGCCGCCCGCGATGCAGGCACCGTGCACCATGGCGATGGTCGGCTTGGGGATCTCCCGCCAGCGGCGGCACATCCCCAGGTACACCTCCATCTCCCGGGCGAAGCGCTGATCGCCGCCGGGGCGGTCCACATGGTCCCACCAGAGCGCGGCCTTGTTCTGGTACTTCACGTGATGGTCGCGACCCGGTGTGCCGAGATCGTGCCCGGCGCTGAAATGTTTGCCGTTACCGGCCAGCACGATGACCTTGACGTCGGGATCTTCCACCGCGCGTTCGAACGCGGCGTCGAGCGCATAGGTCATCACGGAATTCTGCGCGTTGCGGTAGTCCGGCCGGTTGAGGGTTACCACCGCGACGGCGCCCCGGCGCTCATAGGTCACCACATCGGGTTCGTCGGGAATGCTCCCGTTCCCGGCCGGGGATGTGTTCTCCGACATCACGAATTCTCCTCACGTAACTGACGTTTGAGCACCTTGCCGCTGGCGTTGTAGGGCAGTTCGTCGCGGAATTCGACGAACCGCGGCACCTTGAAATTGGCCAGCACTTTGGTGGCGTAGGAGAACACCTGGTCCTCCGTGAGCGTCGCGCCCGGTTTGCGGACGATATAGGCCTTGCCCACCTCACCCATCCGCTGGTCGGGAACCCCGATCACCGCGGAGGTGGCGACACCGTCGAGCCGGGCGAGTGCCTGTTCGATTTCGGCGGGATACACATTGAATCCGCCGCTGACGTACATATCCTTGAGCCGGTCCGTGATCGTCAGATAGCCGCGGTCGTCGATCGAACCGATATCCCCCGTGTGCAGCCAGCCGTCCGCGTCGATGGTTTTCGCGGTGCTTTCCGGATCGTCGAGGTACCCGCGCATCACATTCGGGCCGCGCAACAGGATCTCCCCGGCATCGCTGAGTTTCAGTTCGAACCCGGCGATGGGCCGCCCGCTGGTGCCGGAAATGGTTTCGGCATCGTCGTCGACCCGGCACATGGTGCCGAAGCCGGAGGATTCGGACAGGCCGTAGGCGGTGAGCACCACATCGACATCGAGTTCGGCGCGCATCCGCTCGACCAGTGCGACCGGCACCGGCGCCGCGCCGGTGACCGCTACCCGCAGGCCGTTCAGGTCGTACTCGTCGCGACCCGGGAAATCCAGGATGGTCTGGTAGATCGTGGGCGGGCCGGGGAGAACGGTGATCTTCTCCTGATCGATCAGGCGCATGGTGGTCGGTACATCGAAGACGATCTGCGGCACGATGGTGGCGCCGGTGACCAGGCAGGCGATAATTCCGGCTTTGTAGCCGAAGCTGTGGAAGAACGGGTTGACGATCAGATAGTTGTCGGCGCTGTTCAGCGTCGCGCATTCGGTCCACGCGCGGGCCGTCGACAGTGTCTGCCGGTGCTCGATCAGCACACCCTTGCTGCGGCCGGTGGTGCCGGAGGTGAACAGGATGTCCGACAGATCCTCGGCGCTGACCGATTCGCCGCGTTCGATCACTTGCTCCCGGCGTACCGCGGTGGCGGTTTCGGCCAGATCCGACCAGTTCAGCGCGCCGTCGGGCCGGTCTTCCGAGCCCTCCACGGGTAGTACCACCACGGTGCCGATATTCAGGTCGGGCGCGGCCGCGCGCAGTTCGGCGAGCCGGTCGCGTTTCAAGAACGTTCCGGCGATGAACAATGCCTTGGCGTCCACCCGGTGCAGCACGTCGACGACCTCGTCGGCGACGTAACGGGTGTTCAGCGGTATCAGCGTCGCGCCCGCGTAGTGCGCGCCCAGCGCGGCCACCACCCAGTGCCAGGTATTGGGCGACCAGATCGCCACCCGGTCACCGACCTGGATGCCGCGGGCGATCAGGGCGCGGGCCACGTCCTGCACCTCTGCGAGCAGCTGGGTCCAGTCGAGCCGGACGGAGCCGTCGGCCAGTGCGGGCGCGGAACCGAAGGTCTGGGCGGCGGCGTGCAGTGCCGCGGGGATGGTCTGTGCCACCGGCGGTGTGTGCGCAGGGGTTGTCACGGGTGTCCTCATGGTCGTGCGGCCGTGTGCGGTGCGCGCGGTCTCGAACGGAGTCTACAAAGCAAGTGCTTGGTAGGTTATCCTACCGGCGTGGGTGCTATCCAGACCTCAGAATCCGGTACCGGTCGCGACGGCGGGCGGCAATCGGCCGAACCGGCCGCTACGCCGCGTGTAGCTGTCGAACGGACCAGCGTGGCCGCGCTGAGCGACGGCGAATTCGCCGCGCAGGTACGCGGCTGGCTCGACGAACAACTCGACGGTGAATTCCGGGAGTTGCGCGGCCTCGGCGGCCCGGGCCGCGAGCACGAGGCATTCGACGAACGCCTGGAATGGGACCGCGCCCTGGCCGCCGCGGGCTGGACCTGCCTCGGCTGGCCCGTCGAATACGGCGGCCGGGCGGCGAGCGTACGCCAGCAGATCATCTTCCACGAGGAATACGCCAAGGCGAACGCGCCGGCCCGCGTCTCGCATGTGGGTGAGGAGCTGCTCGGTCCCACCTTGCTGGCCTTCGGCACCGACGCCCAGCGCGACCGGTTCCTGCCCGGTATCCGCACCGTCACCGAACTGTGGTGCCAGGGCTACTCCGAACCCGGCGCCGGATCCGACCTCGCCGCGGTATCGACCTCGGCCCGGCTCGACGGCGACCACTGGTCGATCAACGGCCAGAAGATCTGGACCTCGCTGGCGCATGTGGCCGACTGGTGCTTCGCGGTATGCCGTACCGAACCCGGGTCGAAGCGCCACAAAGGCCTGTCCTACCTGCTGGTCCCGATGAAGCAGCCGGGGATCGAGGTACGGCCCATCGTGCAGCTCACCGGCACCTCCGAATTCAACGAGGTGTTCTTCGACGACGCCCGCACCGAAGCCGATCTGGTGGTCGGCGACCCCGGTGACGGCTGGCGCGTCGCCATGGGCACGCTCAATGTCGAACGCGGTATCTCCACCCTGGGCCAGCAGATCCGCTTCGCCCGGGAACTGGCGGCCATCGAGGAGATGGCCCGCGAATCGGGCGCGCTCGACGACCCGCTGCTCGCGGAACAGGTCGATCGCGCTTGGGTGGGTCTGCGGGTGCTGCGTGCGCACGCCATGCGCACGATGGCCGAAACTGCCGACGACGGGGGGCAGGCCTCGGTGGGCAAACTGCTCTGGGCGAATTGGCACCGCGGTCTCGGCGAACTCGCCATGGCGGTGCGCGGCGCGGCCGGCCTGGTCGCCGCCGACGGTGATCTCGACGAATGGCAGCGGCTGTACCTGTTCACCCGCGCCGATACGATCTACGGAGGTTCGAACGAAGTGCAGCGCAATATCATTTCCGAGCGTGTGCTCGGCCTGCCCCGTGAGGCCCGGCAGTGAGCGGGCCGCTGTCGGTTCCGCCGGACCGGACTCCGGGTCACGGACTGCTCACCGGCCGCCGCGCCGTGGTGACCGCGGCCGCCGGAACCGGAATCGGCTCCGCCACCGCCCGCCGGCTGCTGGACGAGGGCGCGGACGTGGTGGTCTCCGACTGGCACGAACGGCGTCTGGAAGCGACCCGCGCGGAACTGTCCGCGGAGTTCGCCGACCGTAAAGTGCACGCGATCGTCTGCGATGTGACGAGCACCGAACAGGTCGGCGATCTCGTCCGCGGAGCCGCCGCCGCGCTGGGCGGGGTCGATATCTTCGTCAACAACGCCGGTCTCGGCGGTGAAACCCCGGTGGTCGATATGACCGACGAGCAATGGGACCGGGTCCTCGATATCACCCTCAACGGAACCTTCCGCTGCACCCGCGCCGCGCTCAACTACTTCCGGGACGCGAAACACGGTGGCGTGATCGTCAACAACGCCAGTGTGCTGGGCTGGCGCGCCCAGTACGGCCAGGCCCACTACGCCGCGGCCAAGGCCGGGGTGATGGCGCTGACGAGGTGTAGTGCGGTGGAGGCCGCCGAATTCGGGGTCCGGATCAACGCGGTGGCGCCGAGTATCGCCCGGCACGCTTTCCTCGACAAGGTCAGTTCCAGTGAACTGCTGGACAGCCTGTCCGAACGCGAAGCCTTCGGCCGCGCCGCCGAACCGTGGGAGGTCGCGGCGACCATCGCGGTGCTTGCCAGCGATTACACGACCTACCTCACCGGCGAGGTGGTCTCGGTCAGCAGCCAGCGCGCGTGACCGGTGACCGGCCGGTGCGCACAGCGTGTGCCGGCCGGGTCAGGCCCGGGTGAGCGCGAATATGTGCAGGTCGCGGCTGGTCCGTTCGCGATATGTGGCGTATGCGCTGGTCAATTCGACGAAGCGGGCGAAGATCTCCGCCTTTGCCGAGTCTTCGACCGGCGTGGCGGTTACGGGGATCCGCTCGCCGGCGACCGCGACGGTTGCGCTCGGCTCGGCGAGCAGATTGGCGGTCCAGGCCGGATGGCGGGCTTGCCCGAAATTGCTGCCGATGACGTACAACGTGTCACCGTCGTGGACGTACAGCAGCGGCTGGGTGCGGGGCAGCCCCGATTTGCGACCGGTTGTGGTGAGCAGCAGGACCGGTGCCCCGATCGGGCCCAGCACGGTGTACTTGGCACCGGTGCGTTCGAGCACCCGCCGATCCAGGGGCGTGAGCTTGCGTATCACCCACGAGCCGGCAGTTGTGGCGGCGAACCTGCCCGCCATCCGGGACAGGGCGCTGTCCGGTGATCCCCACTGCCACTGCGGAAACGGCTGCGTCATGGGTGGAATGTACCCGGCGCCGTATCGATGGAACCGGTTGGTGGAATCCTGCGTCCAATCAGATCGGAAAGCAGTGCGGAAGTGCTGTTCCGCGATTCGGGCCCGGCGGTCCGGCTCCGATACATGAGGGGGGAGCCGGAAACGCCGGGCCCGAACGGTTCCCGCCTGCCATGGACCCAAGCAAATGCTTGGTTGTATTATGGCCGGGTGACCGCACCCGACCCCACCAAATCGGCCCGGCGAACCGAACTCCTCGACTTGGCGGCCGACCTGTTCGCCGACCGGGGCGTGCGCGCGACCACGGTGCGAGATATCGCCGACGCGGCCGGGATCCTCTCCGGCAGCCTCTATCACCACTTCTCCTCGAAAGAGGAGATGGTAGACGAGATCCTGCGCGGCTTCCTCGACGAGCTCTTCGGCCGCTACCGCGAAATCGCGGCCGCCGGCCTCAGTTCCCGCGCCACTCTGGAAGCCTTGGTGCTGGCCTCCTACGAGGCGATCGATCGCTCGCATGCCGCGGTCGCCATCTACCAGTCCGAGGCCAAACGGCTACAGACCTCCGAACGCTTCGCCTATATCGACGAATACAACCGCGAGTTCCGGGAACTGTGGCGGCGCGTGCTCACCAGCGGAGTCGCCGACGGCAGTTTCCGTCCCGAACTGGATATCGATCTGGCCTATCGCTTCCTGCGCGACACGGTCTGGGTGGCGGTCCGCTGGTATCAGCCGGGCGGCGGATCGGTCACTGTCGAGACCCTCGCCAAGCAGTACCTCACCATTGTGCTCGACGGGCTCACCGTGCCGGGCCATACCGATTAGGAGAACACCTATGGCTACAGCTGCCCGCCGCCCATACACGCCCCTGCGCGAGGCGTACGTGATCGACGCGGTGCGCACTCCGGTCGGCAAGCGTGGTGGCGCGCTGGCCGAGGTTCATCCCGCCGATCTCGGTGCGGCCGCGCTGCAGGGCCTGCTGTCGCGTAACCCGGTGGACCCGGCGAATGTCGACGATGTGATCGTCGGTTGTGTCGACAATGTCGGGCCGCAGGCCGGCAATATCGGCCGGACGATGTGGCTGACCGCCGGCTACCCCGAGGAGGTGCCCGGCGTGACGGTGGACCGGCAGTGCGGGTCCAGCCAGCAGGCGATCAACTTCGGCGCCCAGGCGATCATGAGCGGTACCGCCGAGGTGATCGTGGCCGGTGGTGTGCAGAACATGAGCGCCATTCCGATCTCCGCGGCCATGCTCGCCGGTAAGGAATACGGTTTCGAATCCCCGTTCGTCGGCGCGAAGGGCTGGGACCACCGGTACGGCACCGGTGAGGTGTCCCAGTTCCGCGGCGCGCAGATGATCGCCGAGAAATGGGGGATCAGCCGCGAGGATATGGAGCGCTGGGCACTGCGCAGCCACGAACGGGCCCGCGCCGCCATCAAGGCCGGCCGGTTCGACAAGGAAATCGTGCCGGTGGGCGATTTCTGGATCGACCAGGGCCCGCGGGAAACCAGCCTGGAGAAGATGGCCTCGCTGCCGGCCCTCGAGGAAGGCAGCCCGCTGACGGCGGCGGTCGCCTCGCAGATCTCCGACGGCGCCAGCGCGACCCTGCTCGCCTCGGAATGGGCGGTCGAGGAGTACGGCCTGACCCCGCGCGCCCGGATCATTCATGTCAGCGCGCGCGGCGCCGATCCGCTCTACATGCTCACCGCGCCCATCCCGGCGACCAAGTTCGCGCTGGAGAAAACCGGTTTGACCATCGACGATATCGATGCGATCGAGATCAACGAGGCCTTCGCCCCCGTGGTTCTGGCCTGGTTGAAGGAGACCGGCGCCGATCCGGAGAAGGTGAACGTCAACGGTGGCGCGATCGCGCTCGGTCATCCACTCGGCGCGACCGGGGCGAAGCTGTTCGCGACCCTGCTCAACGAGCTGGAACGGATCAACGGCCGCTACGGCCTGCTCACCATCTGCGAAGGCGGCGGCACCGCCAACGCGACCATCATCGAACGGCTGTAGTTTTGCGGGGCCAGTGGGGCCCCCGGGGTTGGGGGCCCGCCCCACACAGCGGGGCCCGAGGGTGTGTTTGTGGCGGGGGAGGCCGCCACC
>NZ_JARWOV010000144.1 GCF_029868855.1 Nocardia carnea
GGTGGGGGCCCGCGTGCCCCCCCCCCCCCCCGGGCCCCCCCCCCCCCCCCCCCCCGGCCCGCGCGGCCGCCGCCGGGGCCCCCCCCCCCCGGGAGGGTGCGGATTTTCGCTGGGTTCGATCTGGTCTGAGGCGACCACACCGCCGGACGGAGCCGGGCAACACCGAGAGGTACCTCATCGGTGGCTGCAGCCGTTTTCGGGCGCTGATTTATGGCCGGCCACCGCCATAGTGGACTCGAGTTCGCCGTGCCGCGATCGGCACAGGAGGTCCTCCGGCCCCGAACGGACCGAGCCGGCGGTGAGCAGCCGCCGCGCTGTGGTTCACGGGCGCTGGAAGGGGTTTGCCGGCGCGCGAGGACGATAGCCGCGCTCCGCTGTGATGATCTGCGGGCATATCCGGTGCTCAGTCGGCGTGGGGCGAGACGCTGCGGTGAGCGGGCCGGGCTGTGGTGAGCGGGCCGGTGAGCATGGCCGTGCCGGCATCGCGACCGGGTGGTTCCGGGGTGGTGACCGGCGTGTCGCGGCCCGGCTACGGCTCGGTGTGGCGCACTCGACGTGCTGGACGCCGGGAGTACGGTACGGCCCGTGACCACCACAGTCGAACCCCCCGAACATGTGCGGGCCACATTCGGTCTGCGCGAACTGGCCCCGGTCGCGCTCGGCGATTGGGAGGGCGGCTGGCGCCTCGGTGATGTGGTGCTCAGCCCGGTCGCCGATCATGCCCGGGCCGCGTGGTCGGCCAAGATACGGGAAAGCCTGCGGGTGGACGGGTTACGGCTGGCCCGTCCGGTGCGGGCCACCGACGGGCGGTACGTGGTGTCGGGGTGGCGTTGCGATACCTATATGCCCGGGTCTCCGGAGCCGCGGCACGACGAGGTGGTCTCGGTATCGCTGCGGCTGCACAAGGCCACCGCCACCCTGGACCGGCCCCGGTTCCTGTCCCAGCCGCCGGTGACACCGTGGCTGGACGTGGATGTTTTCGTGGCCGCGGACCGGGCGGCCTGGGAAGCCGTACCGTTGCGTACGCTGCGCGCGGCGGGGGCGGTGATGGAGAATTCGCCGGACGGCCGGCACAGTCTGGACTTGATCGGCCAGTTGGCCACGCTGCGCAAACCGGTGCGTACCCCGGCCCAGCTGGTGCACGGTGATCTTTTCGGCACCGTGCTGTTCGCCGGGGCGCAGACTCCCGCGCTCACCGATATCACCCCTTACTGGCGGCCGCCCGCCTGGGCGGCGGGGGTGATCGTGGTGGACGCGCTTTCCTGGGGCGGTGCGGACGAGGGGCTACTCGAACGCTGGGCCGATCTGCCCGAATGGCCACAGATGTTGTTGCGCGCGGTGATGTTCCGGCTGGCCGTGCATGTGCTGCATCCGCGGTCGACGCCGGAGGCGTTACCGGGATTGGTGCGTACCGCCGATATGGTCCGGTTCCTGCTGTAACCGAGCTGCCGAGTGGGCCGGCGGGGTTCGTCCCGGCCGGCCCACACGGATCCGTCGTGAGATTATAGCGTTGGCCCAGGCACGCACCCGGGTCACGGCGAAGGACGAACGGCGCAAGAACCACCACGCGCCACCCGCCCACCCCCCCAACCCTCCCGCCCAAT
>NZ_JARWOV010000145.1 GCF_029868855.1 Nocardia carnea
TTGTTTTTTTTACCCGCGGGTCCAAATTTCTTCTCGGGGCCCCCGGGTCGCCCCCCCCCCGGGGCGCCCCCCTTTGGGGCGCCCGGGGGGGCCCGTCCCGCGCCCCCCCCCCCGCCCCCCCCCCCGGGGGCGCCCCAGGCCTCGTAGATCGCCTGACCCAGCGCCTGCGATTCGGTGGCCAGCTTCTCCACCGCGGCCTTCACCGCGGCGGTGTCGGTGCCCTTGAGCGCCTCCTTGGCCTCGCCGATCGCGGCCTCGACCTTGGACTTCACATCCGCCGGGACCTTGTCCTCGTTGTCGGCGATGAACTTCTCGGTCTGATGGACCAGCGATTCGGCCTGGTTGCGGGTCTCCGCCTCCTCGCGCCGCGCCTTGTCCTCGGCGGCATGCGCCTCGGCGTCCTTGACCATCCGGTCGATCTCTTCCTTGGACAGACCGGAGCCGTCCTGGATCTTGATCGTGTTCTCTTTACCGGTGCCCTTGTCCTTCGCGGTCACGTGCACGATGCCGTTGGCGTCGATATCGAAGGTGACCTCGATCTGCGGCACCCCGCGCGGGGCCGGCGGGATACCGGTGAGCTCGAAGGAGCCGAGCAGCTTGTTGTGCGCGGCGATCTCGCGCTCGCCCTGGAACACCTGGATCTGCACCGACGGCTGGTTGTCGTTGGCCGTGGTGAAGGTTTCCGAACGTTTGGTCGGGATGGTGGTGTTGCGCTCGATGAGGTTGGTCATCACGCCGCCCTTGGTCTCGATACCCAGCGACAGCGGGGTCACATCGAGCAGCAGGACGTCCTTGACCTCGCCCTTGAGCACACCGGCCTGCAGGGCGGCACCGACGGCGACGACCTCGTCCGGGTTCACACCCTTGTTGGGCTCCTTGCCACCGGTGAGCTCACGGACCAGATCGGTCACCGCGGGCATCCGGGTGGAGCCACCGACGAGCACGACATGGTCGATATCGGAGACCTTGATCCCGGCATCCTTGACCACGGACTGGAACGGCGCGCGGGTGCGGTCCAGCAGATCCGAGGTGATCTTCTGGAATTCGGCACGGGTGAGCTGCTCGTCGAGGAACAGCGGGTTCTTCTCCGCGTCGACGGTGATGTAGGGCAGGTTGATCGAGGTGCTCTGCGAGGAGCTCAGCTCGATCTTGGCCTTCTCGGCGGCCTCACGCAGCCGCTGCATGGCCATCCGGTCCTTGGTGAGGTCGATACCGGAGCTGGCCTTGAACTTGTCGACCAGCCACTTCACGACCCGCTCGTCCCAGTCGTCACCACCGAGGTGGTTGTCACCGGAGGTGGCGCGGACCTCGACGACGCCCTCGCCGATTTCCAGCAGCGAGACGTCGAAGGTGCCGCCACCGAGGTCGAAGACCAGAATGGTCTGTTCCTTGTCGCCCTTGTCCAGGCCGTAGGCCAGGGCCGCGGCGGTGGGCTCGTTGACGATGCGCAGCACATTGAGGCCGGCGATCTGGCCGGCTTCCTTGGTGGCCTGGCGCTGAGCGTCCTCGAAGTAGGCGGGGACGGTGATCACCGCGTCGGTGATCTCCTCGCCCAGGTAGGCCTCGGCGTCGCGCTTCAGCTTCATCAGCGTGCGCGCGCTGATCTCCTGCGAGGTGTACTTCTTGTCGTCGATCTCGACGGTCCAGTCGGTGCCGATATGGCGTTTGACCGAGCGGATCGTACGGTCGACATTGGTGACGGCCTGGTTCTTGGCCGGCTGGCCGACGAGAACTTCACCGTTCTTCGCGAACGCGACGACCGAGGGCGTTGTGCGCGAACCCTCGGAGTTGGCGACGACGACCGGCTCACCACCTTCGAGAACGGCGACGACCGAGTTCGTGGTCCCGAGGTCGATTCCGACCGCACGAGCCATTTGTTGTTCCTCCTCATTTTCGACTGCTTGTGTCTGTACGGGCTGTCCGCCCCAATACGCCGAGGTCCCGGAGAACCCGCGGCGCTCGGACCAGCCCCAGGCACGGCATAGAGCACGGTCCCAGCAATACTGAGCGTGGTCGGCTCAATCCTGCCCGCGTCCGCGCGGGCCGTCAAGTCAAACTTGAGTCGCACTCACTCAACATTGTCGATCAGCTCAACCTCGGGTTCCGGAGATCTATTCCCGCCCCGCACCACACGAGGCCCCGACCGGGGGAACTCTCCGGGATACTCCCGAGACCCGCCCTCGGCTACCCCGGATCCGGGCGGGCACACCGCGCCCGGATCCGCACCGGACCCCGATCGCAGCTATTGTCAATGCTCCGCGCTCGGTCGCCGCGCGCCGCGCCGGACGAGGCGTACGTGAACCCGTAGCGTCATTGTTGGATGAGGAAGACGAAGCGAGGATCCGAGGATGGCCACTGGGGTGGGCCTGCACATCGCCGAGCATGCGTGCACCGCGGCGGTCGTCAGCGATGACGGGGATCCGCAGTTCGTCATCCGCGAACCGATCCTGCACATGTCCGACGACGGCGACGCCGAACTCGGGGGCGCCACCGCACCACCCGGCTACACCCAGACGATCACCGGCTTCATCTCGGCCGTAGGCGATCCGGCCGGGGTTTCCGTGGACGACGGCGAGGCCTACCGCGGTGAGGATCTCCTCGCCACCGCGATGTTCTGCCTGATCAACCTCACCGCCGAATATCTCAACGGCCCCGCCGAGTTCTACGCGACCCACCCTGGTGGTTGGCCGACAACGCAGGTCTTCGCTCTCCGCGAGGCGCTCGACTATCTGGGCCTCAAATCCGTCGCCCTCATCGGCGAGGACGAACTACCCCCGCGCCCCGGCGGCCACAGCGCCGATGAGATCGGCCGGTACTTCGCCGAGAGCGCCGGGCGCGCGGCCCTGGCCGTAGTGCTCGAAACCCCCGCCGGCGCGACCCCGCCCGACCCCACCACCGCCGAGAATTCCTTCCTCGACACCGTCGTCATGCCGAAACTCGGTTCGGGCGACACTCCCGCGAAGGCGTATTCCGCGGTGAGCCCCGCTCGCGGCTTCCCCGCGGCGGCCACCACCGACGCGTACTCGGAGACCGACCCCCCGGCAGACCCGGAGGCCACCTACGGCGGCCCCAGCCTGGGCGTGCTCGCGGCCGGATTGGGGCTCACCTCGGCGGCCGCGGGTGCCCTACCGGCGGCGGATCCGGGCACCCCGAAGCCGAGCCCGCGCGCTCCGGGCTCCACCACGACCCCACCGCGGGGTGCCGCCCGGACCTCCGCACCGACCGGGCCGAAGGGCTCCCGGCGTACGGCCGCCCTGATAGCCGTCGCCGCACTCGTGGGTCTGGTGATCGGCGCGCTCGGGGTCACCGCATTCCTGCGGCCGGGGGCCGCCGAACCCGGGCCGGCACCGGTGCCGAGCACCGTGACCGAAACGCCCGCCCCACCACCGCCCGCTCCGCTGCCGGTGGCCCCGCCGCCCGCCGAGCCGACCTACATCCCCGAACCGACGTACGAACCGCAACCGGTCGAGACCACCGAGCCGCCCGTCACCACGACCCCACCGGTGACCACCACGACGCAATCCGCGCCGCCGACCACCACTACGGTTCCCGGCACCACCGAACCCAGCGGCCCGACACTCACCGACCCCACGACAACCACCGAAACCACGACAACCCGGACACGGCCGGGTTTCGAATTCTTCCCGTTTCCCATGCCGTTCCGTACCGAAGATCCGGACCTTCCCGACACCGGTTCCAAGGAAGGCCGCCAAGAAGAAGCCAGATAGCGTTTTGTGCCTTAGAGTGTTCGCCTGACCGGTGTTCTCCCGGCCACCCCGGAAACCTCGGTCAGCTCGACCACACCTGTGCGCCAACGGATTCAATCCCGTGGCCATGGATTATCCGGCACACAGTGCCGAACGAAGGGACTCCATGCGCAAGTCGGTGGCGCGTCGCGCCGCGGTCAAAGCTGCCATCCTCAGCTCTGCCGTTCTCCTGACTCCCCTGTTCGGTGCGGTTCCAGCGACCGCGGAACCCGCTCCGGAACAATTGAGAGCCGAGGACCTTCCGGCCGAACTCGTTCAAGCGCTGTCCCGTGATCTCGATATGACCCCGACCGAATATCTGGACCGGGCGGCCCGCGCCCAGGAACTCCAGGATTACGCGGCGGATTTTCGCGCCGAACGCCCCGATGTGTTCGCGGGCGCATGGATGACTCCGGAGGGTAAACCGATCGTCGCCGTGACTTCGCCGGACGCCGCCAAGGTGGCCAGCGACGATGGCTACCACACCCGGCTGGCCCCGGTTTCGGCCGCCGCGCTGGAAACCTCGCTGACGCAACTGAACCAATGGGTCGCCGGCCAGCCGCGCGATATCTCGCAGGTGATCAATTCGATCGCCATCGACTTCCTCAACAGCCAGCTGATCGTGAATGTCGCCAACACGCCGCTGGCGCATATGCTCAATCTGCCGACCCTCATCGCCAATGTCAAAGTGGTCCTCGGCCCCGACGCCGGCGGCCCGGTGGAACGCCGGCCGATGGGTGGCGATACCTATATCAGCGCGCCCGGACCGCTCGACGACTCCGAACTGCGCAGCGTCGATGTCTGCTCGTTCGGCTTCAACAGTGTCGATTCCGCCGGAAACGCACTGAATATCAGTGCCGGGCACTGCAATCCGAATCTGGACAAGGGCGACGAGCGCGCGGCCGTGTACAGCCCGAATGTCCACAACATTCCGGCCAGTCCGCAACTGGGCACTTTCGTGAAATCCGAATTGGGCGGTCCCGCGACCCTCGACTATTCGGTGATCCAGCTGAACGAGCGGGCCGTGGGCGCCGGAATGGATCAGCCCTCGGTACGCGGCGCCAACGGCACCACCCTGAATATCACCGGTACCGCCGATCCGGTGGTCGGTGCGCCCGTCTGCAAGTCCGGTCAGTCGTCCACCTTCACCTGCGGCTTCGTCGTCGCCGACCGGGTCGAGACCCAGTTGTTCACCACCGAGGGCGACGCCAAGACCATCCGCGGCTTCGCCAGTACCGCCTGCACCCTCGGCGGCGACAGCGGTGGCGCCATCGTCACCGGCACCCTGGCACTCGGGATCACCAGTGGCTCGAACGCCGCCGACGCCCCCGACTGCGGGGAGGCCAATATCGCGCTGGCACAGTACGGCGGTACCGCCACGCTGGGTATTCCGATCCGCGCGGTACTCGCCGATATCGACGCCACCTCCGGCGGCGGCCTCGGCAGCGGTATCAGCGTACGAACCAGGCAGAACGCCGGTTGATCCCGATATAGTCTCTGCATGCTCATGCCACGCATAGGTAAACGGCGAACGGCGCCGTTCAAAACCCGCACCTTCCGGGCCGCGGCGGCCGCTTCGGCGGCCGTGCTGCTGTTCGGCCCCACCGCGGTGTCCTCCGCCGCCCCCGACCCCGGTCCCGGCCTGCCCGCCGATCTCGTCGCGGCGCTCAGCCGCGATCTGCACATCTCCCCCGAGGAGTACCTGCAGCGCGCCGATACGGCCCAGCAGGTGGCCGCGTTCGCCACCACCGCGCAGCGCCAGTTCCCGCAGGTGTTCGCGGGCGCCTGGCTCGACGAACAGGGCAAGGGCGTGGTCGCCCTCGCTCCCGGTCCCGGCGGCGAGGAAGCCCGTAGCGCCGCGGAGTCGACCGGTTTCGTGGTACGCAATGTCGCCAAGAGCGAACAAACCCTGCGCGGTGAGAAGAGCGCCTTCGAACGCTGGCTCGACGGCCAGCCGGCCGCGGTCTCCGCGCTCGTCCGCGGTGTGGTCATCGATACCGTCAACAACAGCATCGCGGTCCGTGTCGACCAGGCCGGTCTGCCGATGCCGAACTTCGTCGATCCGGCCCGCGTCATCGTGACGGCACCGCCGGTCGCGGCGGAAACGCTGCCCGCCGCCGATATCGCCGAAGGCGGCGCCGCGGCGCCGCTGGGCGGCGGCGACGGATACGCCTCGGTGGCCGGCGACGGTTCGCTGCGCTGTTCCTTCGGGTTCAACGGGGTCGGCCCGGCCGGTAACACCGTGAACATCACCGCCGGCCACTGCAATCCGGACCTGGACAATGTCGGCGCCGCCAGCGTGCACGAATCCCTCGGCGGCAACCGCGTCGGCCCGAAGATCGCCACCTTCCAGAAGTCGGTCCTCGGCAACCAGGACTACTCGATCCTCGACATCGAGGACGGCGCCGCCGGACGCTTCGAGAACAACCAGGTCAAGGTGCCGGGTGCCGGGCCGGTACCGATCGAAGGCGTGGCCACCCCGGTCGTCGGCGCCCCCGTCTGCAAGTCCGGTTCGCGCACCGGCTTCAGCTGTGGTGTCGTGAACGCCGTCGATCAGACGGTGCAGGTCGGCGATCGCCAGCTCACCCAGAGCTTCTCCGCCAATATCTGTGCCCTCCCGGGCGACAGCGGCGGCGCGATCGTCACCGGCCGGCTGGCCCTGGGCATCTCCAGCGCCTCCTCGGTCGCCGACTACCCGATCTGCGAGATCCCCAACATCCTGGGTGTGCTCACCGGTAACGCCCCGCAGTTGTTCGCCCAGCCGGTGAGCGTGGTGCTCTCCGACAATCCGGGCCTGCGTATCCGCACGAGCTAGACGGCACGCTCACCCTCCATCCGGAGCAGGCGGAGGGTGAGGGCAGCGGGTGTGACAAGCACCGGCATGGAGCTGATGAAGGG
>NZ_JARWOV010000146.1 GCF_029868855.1 Nocardia carnea
CCCCCCGGGGTGCGGCGCGGGCGGGGGGCGCCCCCCGCCCCCCCGCGGCGGGGGGGCGGCCCGGGGCGCCCCCGGATCCCTCGCTAGGTGCTCAGGCGCCGAGCAACTGGGCGCAACGGAGCAGGCCCAGATGGCTGTAGGCCTGGGGATGGTTACCCAGCGACCGCTCGGCCACCGGGTCGTACTCCTCGCTGAGCAGACCCGTCGGCCCCGCCACATCCACCAGTTGCGCGAAGAGCGCCTCTGCGTCGGACCGTTTACCAATCAGCAGATAGGCCTCCACCAGCCAGGCCGCGCAGAGATGGAACCCGCCTTCGCCGCCGGGCAGCCCGTCGTCGTGGTGGTACCGGTAGACGGTGGAACCGCTGCGCAGTTCGGCTTCGGTGGCCACCACGGTTGCCGCGAACCGGGGATCGGCGGGATCGATCAGGCCGCTGAGGCCGATGTGCAGGGTCGCCGCGTCGAGGTCGGTGCCATCGTAGGCGGCGGTGTAGGACTGGACCTCGTCGTTCCAGCCCTTGGCTTTCACCTCTTCGGCAATGGTTTCGCGCAGCGGCGCCCAGTCGGCGTCGACCGGGCGGTCGAACTTTTCGGCGAGGGTGAGCGCGCGGTCCACCGTGAGCCAGCCCATCACCTTCGAATACACGTGGTGGCGGGGGTTGCCGCGGATCTCCCAGATTCCGTGGTCCGGCTCGGTCCAGCGTCGCTGCACCGCCGACACCATGGCGTGCACCAGTTCCCAATCCGCATCCGGCAGCACCTTGCGGGGATCGGTGATGCCCTGCTTCTCCCGGGCGTGGGCGAGGGTGGTGATCAGGTCGACGATCGGGCCGAAGACATCCAGCTGCACCTGCATATTCGCCGCGTTGCCGACGCGGACCGGACGCGAGCCGGCGTAGCCGGGCAGCTGATCGATCACCGCCTCCGGGGGCAGCGTTTCGCCGTAGATGGTGTACAGCGGGTGCAGCCGCTCGGGCCCGGGCAGGGTTTCCAGTACGCGATGCACCCAGTCCAGGTACTGCTCGGCTTCGCCCAGCGAACCCAGCGAGACCAGTGCGCTCGCGGTCAATGCCGCGTCACGCAACCAGCAGTAGCGGTAGTCCCAGTTCCGTACTCCACCGATATCCTCCGGCAGCGAGGTGGTGGCCGCCGCCAGGATGGAACCGGACGGGGCGTGCACCAGGCCGCGCAGGGTGAGCGCCGAGCGCTTCATCAGGTCGGGCTTGAGGGTCGGCAGGTCCAGCGTCCGCGCCCATTCCGACCAGTAGAGTTCCGCCATCCGGCGGCGTTCCGGTTCGCTGGTGGCGGCCGGGCCGAGATCCTTCGAACCGCAGCGCAGCTCCAGGACCACCGGACCCTGCGACGGGTCGACGACGGCGGTGGCCGAATCGTGCACACCGTCGCTGTGGATTTCCCAGGCGACCCCGGGGGAGCGCAGTACCACCGGGTCGTTGGTGCCCCATACCCGCAGACCGTCGCGTTCCACCTCGATGGAGACCGGCACCTGGCCGAATTCGGGGCGGGGCGCGAAGGTCACCTGGGCCGATGTGGTGCCCGTGATCACGCGGGTGAGGTCGGTGCGGTTCGGGTCCACATCGTGGGGGAGATAATCGACGACCGACAGCTTCGCCCAGCGGGTCTCCACGGTCATGGTGCTGTCGACATACCGCTGCGAAAGCGGCAGACCCGGGCGCTGCGGTGTGATCGAGAAATGTCCGGCGTCGATACCGCCGAGCAGATGCGCGAATACCGCCGCGGAATCCGGTTCGGGATGGCAGAACCAGGTCACCGTGGCGTCCGGGGTGAGCAATGCCACCGAGCGCGGGCTGGCGAGCATGCTCAGGCGTTCGATCGGTGGCGCGCTGGCGCCGGCCAGCCAGGTGCGGCGCTCCTCGAGAAGATAGGCCAGCGCGTGCGAGACCGCCTCGGTGCTGTCGACCCGATATTTGGCCAGGGATTCGCCCTCGCCGACCTTGATTCCGATATCGGGACCGCACAGCACCCGGAAGGCTTTCTCGTCGGTGACGTCGTCACCGAAGAACACCGCGGCCGAGGCGCTCTCCTGGTGCCGCACGGTGCTCAGCGCGGAACCCTTGTCCGTGGGGACGACCGCCAGTTCGATCACGGCCTTTCCCTCGGTCACCTGCACGCCGACCCAGGACGCCGGACCCAGCCGGGCCTGGTCGAGCGCGCGGCGCCCGACCTCCGGCGCCGCGTTGCGCACGTGCAGCGCGACACTGGCCGGTTTGACCTCCACGGAGGCGCCGATATTTTCCGCGGCGATCTTGCTCAGGGCCGAGACCACCTCACGCAGCAGCTGTCTGGCGTCGCTGTCGATGGCGTGGACGAAACCCACGTCGAATTCCGAGCCGTGACTGCCGATCAACTGCACTTCTACCGGCAGTCGGGACAGTGCGGCGAGGTCGCGTAGGGCCCGGCCGGAGATGACCGCGGCCGTGGTGCCGGTGAGCCCGGCCAGCGCGCGTAACGCCCGGACGGACTCACCGTGCGGGTACGCCTTGGACGGATCGGAGACGATGGGCGCGAGAGTCCCGTCGTAATCCGATGCGACCAGCAGCCGAGGCACGCGCGCGACTGTCGCCAGCGCTCGGCGGAGTTCCAGTGGCAGATCCTGTGCGCTCACGCATCCAACCTATTGATCGGAGTTTTCGTTAAGAGGGGGCGCGCATGACAATACTGTGTCATCATCGCCGGTCCGATTCGGCGGGAAGTGCGGGCGGCCGCCTGCGCAGCCCACACGGATCATGGTAGCCGCCGACGCGACCCGGTGGAGGCCTCGGCGGCTGCGGTGAAAGCGGGGTCAGCCGGTCAGGAGCGGTTGCCGAGCAGCAGGTCGACGGTCAATTCGAGGCGTTCGGAAACATCCGTCGCCGAGGCCCGGCGAGTGAGCCAGGCAACCAGATTCGACAGCCACACATCGCTGATGACGCGGGCGATGGCGAGCTGGCGCTCGGTGGGATCGCCGTCGTTCATGGCGCGGGCGAACACCCGGTCCATCACCTTGCCGACCCGATCCACCTCTGCGGCCGCCGAGGCGTCGGCGAACATGAACGCCCGGGTCATCGCTTCGGTCAGCAGCGGGTCGCGCTGCATCATGCGAGTGATCTGGGAGAGCAGCATATGCATCCGCTCCTCCGGCGATTTGCCGGCCAGCGGTTTGCGCTTGCCCTCGAACTGCTCGAATTCCCGGGCCAGAGCCGAGACCAGCAGATGCACTTTGGACGGGAAGTACCGGTACAGGGTGCCCACCGCGACATCGGCCCGTTCGGCGACGGCCCGCATCTGCACCGCGTCGTAGCCGCCCTTCGAGGCCAGGGCCAGGGTGGCGTCCAGGATCCGCTTGCGCCGCTCTCGCTGAGCCGTCGAACTCAGTTCGTCCTCCCGCAGCGTGGTGACGGGCGCGACCGGGGCCGCATCCGAATCGCCGGGCCGGGAACGGGAGGGGCTGGCCATGGAGGGGAGGTCCTTTCCGTGACGTGTTCGAGCGCGAGCGCGGCCGGTGGGATCGTGTCTTGACTTCCGCCCGCCGTGGATATTAGAACATGTTCTAGGTGTGGGAGTCACGCCGGAAAGGCGGTATGGACTGTGACCATCGCCACCACTGACGAGCATAAAGCCGTTCAACAGTCGATGAGCGGATGGGCCGCAGCGGCGCAACCGATTGCAACAATGCGGGCCGAGACCACCGGCTTCTGGCGTTCGTACTGGCCAACGCTGACCGAGCTCGGAATCTTCCAGGTAGCCGTGGACGAGGAGTCGGGAGGCGCGGGCGGATCGGTGACCGATCTGGCCGTTTTCCTCGAACAGGCGGCACACGACCTGGTCGGCGGCCCGGTGCTGACGACGGCGGCTGCCGGTTATGTGACGGCCGGCGCACTACCGGAGGACCAACCCTGCGGGGTCGCGCTCGATACGGTCGTCGCAGATGCGGCCGAGCCTGCCACGGGCCCGGCGGTGCCGGAGCTCCGGTCCGCCGGTGACGCGAATCTGCTCAGCGGCACCTGGGAAACGGTGCTCGGCGCCGCGCCCGGTACCGCGGTGCTGCTGCCGGTGGACACCTCGGAGGGCCGGCGCTGGTGCCTGCTGCCGCCGGATACGGCCGGGCTGCAGGTGGAACCGCTGGAACCACTCGATCTGGCGACCCCGCTGGCCCGGGTGCGCTGCACCGATGTGCGTATCGATGCCGCCGCGCTGTTCGCGCCCACCTATGCCGTCGAAGACCTGCTGGTCGCGCTGGCCGTCGCCGAACTCGCGGGAGTGACCGGCTGGTGCCTGTCCACCGCCGTCGAATACGCGAAGGTCCGCGAGCAGTTCGGTCGCAGTATCGGCTCCTTCCAGGCCGTGAAACATATCTGCGCGTGGATGCTGTGCCGGACCGAACTCATCCGGGCGGTCGCCGCGGATGCCGCGGCCGCCGTGGACACCGGCGCCGCCGAGTTGCCCATCGCCGCCGCGATCGCCGCGGCGATCAGCCTCGACGCCGCGGTGGAAACCGCCAAGGACTGCATCCAGGTGCTGGGCGGTATCGGGTTCACCTGGGAGCACGACGCGCACCTGTACCTGCGCCGGGCGGTGGCATTGCGCCAGTTGCTCGGCGGCGGGTCCTACTGGCGAAGCCGGGTCACCGAACTCACCCGCGCCGGGCAGCGGCGCACCACCGGCGCCGACCGGGTGTTCGCCGATGCGGCCGCGGTGGGCGGAACCGATACCGGTGCCGTCACCGACGAACTCGCCACCGAGGTAGCCCGGATCGCCGCCCTGCCGGCCGGCGAGCAGCGCACCGCGCTGGCCGAGGCGGGCCTGATCATGCCGCACTGGCCCGAGCCCTACGGCCGCGCGGCCGACCCGATGACCGGCCTGGTTATCTCCGAGGAGCTGCGCCGGGCGGGTTTGACGGTGCCCGATCTGACCATCGGCGGCTGGGCGATTCCGACCCTGCTGCAACACGGAACACCCGAGCAGATCGACCGTTTCGCCTGGCCGACCCTGCGCGGCGAAGTGGTTTGGTGCCAGCTGTTCAGCGAACCGGGCGCCGGTTCCGATCTCGCCGCTTTGCGCACCAGCGCCGAACGCACCGAGGGCGGCTGGATCCTGCGCGGCCAGAAGGTGTGGACCTCGCTGGCGAAGGAAGCGAACTGGGCGATCTGCCTGGCCCGTACCGATCCGGCCGCACCGAAACACAAGGGCATCAGCTACTTCCTGGTCGATATGCGCAGTTCCGGGATCGATATCCGGCCGCTGGTGCAGATCACCGGCGAGGCGCGGTTCAGCGAGGTGTTCCTCGACGAGGTTTTCGTACCGGACGACTGTGTGGTCGGCGCGCTGGGCAACGGCTGGAAGATCGCGCGCTCGACCCTGTCGGCGGAGCGGGTCGCCATGAGTGGCAACGGGATCGGTCCCGCGCTGGAGGAGCTGATCACCAAACTGCCGGCCACCGGACGGGGCTCGGAGCTGATCAACGACCGGCTGGGCGGTTTCGTCGCCGATGCGATCGCCGGACTGCTGCTGGAACAGCGGGCGGCGGTGCGGATCCTGGCCGGCGCCGATCCGAGCGCGCAGAGCAGTGTGCGCAAATTGGTGGGTGTACGGCACCGGCAGGCGGTCGCCGAGTTCGCGGTACAGGTGGCCGGCCCGGCCGGCGCGCGAACGACCGAGGATACCTCGGAATTCCTGCTCACCCGCTGTCTGTCGATTGCGGGCGGAACCGAGCAGATCCTGTTGACCGTGGCCGCCGAGCGGATCCTGGGCTTGCCCCGCGACGCGGCCGGCTAGTTCGTGCGACGACTGGAGAGCAGAACGTGGACTTCACCCGAGACGAAGCTCAGGAGGCGGTGGCCGAGGTCGTCGTCGGACTCCTGGAGCGGGAGGCGGCGCGCGACAGCGAGCTGTGGCCGAAACTGGCGGCTACCGGACTGCTGTCGGTAGCGCTACCGGAGCGGTTCGGTGGCGACGATATGGGTATCGACGCGGTATCGGTGCTGCTGACCGAACTGGCCACCGACGCGGTGGCCGCGGCCCCCCCGGCCCCCCCGGGGGTGGGGGGGGGGGGCCCGGTGGGGGGGGGGGCCCGGCAAGTGGGGGGGGGGAAATATTACCGGGGGGGGGGGTGGGGGGGGGGGGAACCCGGCGGCCCCC
>NZ_JARWOV010000147.1 GCF_029868855.1 Nocardia carnea
TGTGTTTTTGGTTTTTGTGGCTCTTGTTGTTTTTTTTTTTTCTGATTCATTTGCTTCCCTGCTTTTCTTTGATGCATTTTACACAACTTATCACTTGAGTTGCGGGCGGGGGGGGGGGCGCCCCGCCCGGGGGCGGCGGTCCCGGTCTCTGCCGTGTTTCGGCGAATCGGCGACAGCTCGGATCCTGGAGGCGTTCATGGCCGTAACCCTATCGGCGGCCGTCTCCGAGCCACAGTCGCAGAACCCGGCCTACCGCGCGGCGTGGCCCCCGGGTCCCGCGAAGCGCAACCACCCGGCCCGCGCCGGTCGGTGCGAGCTGGGAGAGGCTGTGGTTTCGGCGCACCGGTCACCGCAGCCCTGGTGCCGAGTGCCCGCGGGCGGTGAACCAGGCTCCGGGCGGGCGGCCCCGTCGACGCCGGCACCGGATCCGTTGCGTCAGCCGGCCGGGAGCAGCGCCGAGGCCCGGTCGGCGATCGCGGTGCCGACCTCGGTGGTGGTGGCGGTGCCACCGAGATCGGGGGTGCGCGGGCCGTTGTTGCCGAGGACATCGGTGACGGCGCGGTCCACGGCCGCGGCAGCGGTGTGCTCGCCGAGGTGGTCGAGCAGCATGGCGGCCGCGAGGATCTGTGCGACCGGGTTGGCGATACCCTGCCCGGCGATATCCGGGGCGCTGCCGTGGACGGCCTCGAACATGGAGGGCGCTTCGCGGCCTGGGTTGATATTGCCCGACGGCGCGAGGCCGAGTCCGCCGGTGACGGCGGCAGCCAGGTCGGAGAGGATGTCACCGAACAGGTTCGAGCCGACGATCACATCCAGCCGGTCGGGGTGCAGCACGATTTCGGCGGCGAGCGCGTCCACGTGCATCTGGCGGGTCTGCACCGCCGGATAGTCGGCGGCGATCCGGTCGAAGATCTCGTCCCAGTACGGCATGGAATGGATCAGGCCGTTCGATTTGGTCGCCGAGCACAACCGGCCCGTGCGCTCGCTCGCCCGTTCGAAGGCGTAGCGGATGATCCGTTCGCAGCCGACGCGGGTGAACACCGACTCCTGGAGGACGAATTCGTCGGGGCGGCCCGGGTTGTGGCGGCCGCCGATCTCGGAGTACTCGCCTTCCGAGTTCTCCCGCACGATGAGCAGGTCGAGATCGCCGGCGTCGCGGTCGCGCAGGGCGGAGGTGGTCCCGGGCAGCAGCCGGACCGGGCGCAGATTCACGAACTGCCCGAACGCCCGCCGCAGCGGGATCAGCAACCCCCAGAGGGAGATGTGGTCCGGGACCCCGGGAAAGCCCACCGCGCCCAGCAGGATGGCATCGAATCCCGCGAGCTGCTCGGGGCCGTCCGCCGGCATCATCGCGCCGGTGCGCAGGTAGTTCTCGCAGGACCAGTCGAATTCGGTCCACTCGATTCCGGGCAGCACCCGGTCGATGACCTTCACCGCCTCGGCCGTGACGTCGACGCCGATACCGTCGCCGGGGATGGTCGCGATCCGGTAGGAACTCACAGGGGCACTCCGATGTATTTGATCTCGAGGAATTCGTCGATACCGACCAGGCCGCCTTCGCGGCCGAGCCCGGATTCTTTCACCCCACCGAACGGTGCGGCGGGATTGGACACCACACCCTGGTTCAAGCCGACCATTCCGGTGTCCAGGGCCTCTGATACCCGCAGCCCGCGGCGCAGGTTCTCGGTGTAGACATAACCCACCAGACCGTAGGGGGTGTCGTTGGCCCGGTCCAGCGCCTCGTCCTCGGTATCGAAGGTGGTGAGGCAGGCGACCGGCCCGAAGACTTCGGTGTGGCAGATCAGTGCGTCGTCGGGCACATCGGCGAGAACGGTGGCCGGATAGAAGTTCCCGGGGCCCGCCACGGGCTCACCTCCGAGCAGCACCCGGGCGCCGCGGGCGCGGGCATCGGCGACGAGTTCGGTCACCTTGGCCACGGCATCGGCATCGATCAGCGGTCCCACCACGACACCCGGTTCGATACCGGGGCCCAGTGGCAGCTCGGCCATTCGCGCGGTGAGCCGTTCGGCGAAATCGGTGGCGATATGGCGCTGGACGAAGAACCGGTTGGCCGCCGTACAGGCCTGTCCGATATTGCGCATCTTCGCGGCGAGGGCGCCGTCGACGGCCGCGTCCAGATCCGCGTCGTCGAAAACCAGGAAGGGTGCGTTGCCACCGAGTTCCATCGAGGTGCGCATCACGGTGCGCGCACATTGTTCGAGCAGCAGTTTGCCGACCGCCGTCGACCCGGTGAAGGACAGTTTGCGCGAACGCGGATCACTGATCAGCGGGCCCATCAGCCGGCCCGGGTCCGACGTGGTCACGATATTCACGACCCCCGACGGCACGCCCGCGGTTCGCAGTATCTCGGCCAGCGCCAGCGTGCACAGCGGGGTCTGCTCGGCGGGTTTGACCACACAGGTGCAGCCGGCGGCGAGTGCCGGACCGATTTTGCGGGCGCCCATGGCTATCGGGAAGTTCCACGGTGTGATGAGCAGGCTGGGACCGACGGGTTGTTTGGTGACCAGGAATCGGGAACCGCCGCCGGGTGCGGGCATATAACCGCCGTCGAGGCGGACGGCTTCCTCGGCGAACCAGCGGAAGAACTCGGCGGCATAGGCGATTTCGCCGCGGGCCTCCGCGAGCGGTTTGCCCATTTCGAGGGTGGCGACGAGGGCCAGGCGATCGGCGTCGTCGAGCAGGAGGCGGTGGGCGCGCATGAGTATTTCGCTGCGTTCCCGGGCGGGTGTCCGGGCCCAGGCGGCCTGCGCGGCCGCTGCGGCGTCGAGTGCGGCCGTACCGTCTTCCGGTGTGGCGTCGGCAACCGTGCACAGCTGCGTACCGGTGGCAGGATCGATCACCGGCATGGTCGCCGTGGTCGTACGCCACTGACCTCCGATGAAAAGCCCCTTGGGTACGGAATCGATGGCGGCGTGTTCGGCGGCGGTGCGAGTGTCTTCGGTGAGCACGGCGTCGGTTCCTCCCTGTCGGCCCCGGAGGCCCGGGGCTGGATTGTCGACAATCCTACAATGGATGTCGTGCCGGTTGGGCCGGGTCCGTGGGAAAGGTGCCGGAAACCCATGGATCCACACCGCGCCCTGTGCCGAACGCGACCCTGCTGAATACTTCCCGGCCACGGGAATCCGCACCGCCGACACCTTTTGTACTGTTAACCAATCCGTTGCCGGGAGGTGACCCAGCGCTCGCGCCGACCGCCGAGAATTCCTCCCTGTAGCTGGAATCGGAAAGCGCGGGTAGTGGATGGTCGTCGGTCACGGGTTGGATCAGAGTTCGCAGCAGTACGACGACCTCCCGGATGCACACGGTCGCTTCGGCAGATTCGGTGGAAGATACGTTCCCGAAGGTCTCATGGCCGCACTGATCGAACTCAACAGCGCTTACGAGCAGGCTCGGGCGGATACCGAATTCACCGGGGAGCTCACCGAACTGCTCCGCATGCGGGCCGGCCGGCCGACCCTGCTGCATCAGGTGCCGCGGTTTGCCAGGCATCTCGGAGTACCGGGTGCGAAGGTCTATCTCAAACGGGAAGATACCGCCCATACCGGATCGCACAAGATCAACAACGCCCTCGGGCAGGCGCTGCTGGCCAAGCGGATGGGCAAACGCCGCGTTGTCGCCGAAACCGGGGCGGGACAGCATGGGGTCGCGGTGGCGACGGTCTGCGCGATGCTGGAACTTGCCTGCACCATCTATATGGGCGCCGACGATATGGAACGGCAGCGGCCCAATGTGGTGCGGATGCGGCTGCTCGGCGCCGAGGTGCGGGCGGTGGCGGCGGGTAACCGCCGACTGAAGGAAGCGATCAGCGAATCGGTCCGCGATTGGGTCGCTCATGTGGACACCACCCACTACTTGTTCGGCACGGCCGCCGGCCCGGCGCCCTATCCCCGGATCGTGCGCGATTTCCAGACGGTCATCGGCGTCGAGGCCCGCGCCCAGATCCTCGCCGCCGAGGGCAGACTGCCCGATCACGTCCTCGCCTGTGTGGGCGGGGGGAGTAATGCGATCGGCACTTTCCATCCGTTCGCCGCGGACCCCGGGGTGCGGCTGCTCGGTGTGGAGGCCGCCGGTCTCGGTGTGGAAACCGGTGCCCACGCGGCATCGCTCAGCGCGGGTTCTCCGGGCGAGATGGACGGCAGTTTCAGCTATCTGCTGCAGGACGACGACGGTCAGATTGCCGCGACCCACAGCGTGGCGGCCGGTCTGGACTACCCGGGAGCCGGTCCCGAGCTCAGCCATCTCAAGGAAATCGGCCGGGTGCAGTTCGCGGCCGCGACCGATAGCCTGGCGCTGCGTGGCCTCCAGGTGCTCGCCCACAGCGAGGGCATCATCGCCGCCCTGGAGTCCGCCCACGCGGTGGGTTATCTCATGCACCTGGCCGAACAAGGGGAACTGGCGGCCGATTCGGTGGTGTTGCTGTGTCTCTCCGGCCGGGGCGACAAGGACCTGGATATCGCGGCGCAGCGGCTGGGCGTCGACTGACCCGCCGCAGCGAGTGGCGCACCTCGGCCGGAATTCATCGGCGGGGGTCGGTGCGGGGAGCGTGTGCGGCGTTCGGTGACCCCGCTGCCCGGACATGCGCCGGTGGGTTCCCGGGCTCGGAGATGCGAACCGGGTCCGGCAGAGCCGGCCAGTAGTGCTCGGTGAACAATCGGGCGACCAATTCTCCCCGGCTACCGACCTCGACCTTCGCGAAGACCGACTTGATGTGATCGCGGACGGTATGCGGTGACAGGAACAGCGTGCCGGCGATCTCGCCGGTGGTCAGGCCCCGCACGATGAGCTGGGTGATCTGGAGTTCCCGGGAGGTGAGCCCGTGCGCTTCGGCGATCAGCACCGCGAGGTCGGCCGGTGTCGCCGGTTCGATGATCAGTGCGACCGGGCCGGGCCGGCCGCCCGTACCGGTGAGATCCGAAGCGTGGCAGCACAGCCAGCGGCCCTCGATGTTTCGGATCCGCAGCCGCGCGTTGCCGTGATCGAGCCCGGTCGCGCGGGCCCGGGCCTGGAGTACGGTGCCCAGCAACCAGATCGGGAGATCCAGCCCGAGACCGGTGGCAACGGACGGCCCCGGCGGCAACAGCGCGATGTGCTGCCTGGCCTCGGCATTGATCGCAACGGCGGTCCCTGTCTCGTCGAACAGGATCAGACCGGGCGCGGGTGCCTCGGTATGCGTCGCCGACGGGACGGGCCTGGCGAAACCGCGCAATCGCGCGGCCAGCGGCTGTGCGAGATCGGCGAGCAGGCTCACCTCCGCCGCGGTGAAGGCGGCGGTGGCGCGGAACAGGCTCACCAGTCCCCACGGCCGGTCGCCGATGCGCAGCGCCACCCGCAGCTCGTCGTGGATGCCCTGCCCGGCGAACAGCCGCCGGAAACGCGCGCTGCGGGCCGGTAGGTCGCCGGTGACCGCGCGCAACCCGGCGGCGGGGACGACGGCGCGCGCCAAATCCCGGAAGGGCACGATGTTCTCCTCGAGCAGTTCGCTCTCCCAGTACGCGGCGCAGCCCTCACCCGAACCGAGATTCTGCACCAGCATCGGCGCGGTGATCAGTCCGGTTTCCGGATCGGCCGATGTCCAGACGGCCGAATCGAACGGTACGAGCCGGCGGATACCGGCCGATACCCGGCCGAAGAAGTCCATGCTGTCGACGGCTCGGCCGGCGGCGGTCAGGACGGGTTCGTGTAACTGATTCATCGACGCTCCTTCGCGGTCCAGCCTGCCGGGTGCGAGGCCCGCCGCCAACCCCTCGTTCGAGGGGGTCGATAGCCGCGCGCACCCCGTGCGCGCGGGATGGTTCCGGGTCGCCACCCCGGCGAAGGTCGAAGGCAGTCGATCGGAGAGGACATCATGAATATCGCGATAATCGGCGGCGGTTCGGCCGCGGTCGCACTGTTGGACGCACTGGCTGTAGCGGGGGACGAGGCCGGGGAGCGGCCGGGTTCGGTCACCGTATTCGAGCCCTCGCCGCGGTTGTGGCGCGGCCGTCCGTACACATCGGACCTGGATTCGGTGCTGGTCAACGCGATTCCGCAGCTCATGTCCATCCGGGGCGGCGATTTCGGCCACTACCGCGGCTGGCTGGGCGAGCGGGGCGCGGAATACCTGGATACGCGGCTGGGTGAGCGGCTGGTGCCGCGGGCCCTGTACGGCGAATACCTGGTGGACTCGGCGGAGGCCGCGCTGGCGGCGCTGCGGGGCCGGGGCTGGGAGACCGGTGTGGTGCCGGCCCGGGTCACGGGTATCACGGGGCACGACGGCGCGATCGTCCTGGTCACCGACGAAGGGCAGGAATACCGGGCGAGCCGGCTGGTGCTGTGCGTGGGCGGCGGGACACCCCCTGACCTGTACGGTCTGGCCGATCGGCCGGGATATATCCACGATCCGTATCCGCTGGCCCGCACCCTGGACGAGATCCCGCCGGAGGCCACCGTATCGGTGCTCGGGAGTGGTCTCACCGCTGTCGATATCGCCGTATCCCTGGCCGCCCGCGGACATGCCGGCCCGATCACGCTGCTGTCCCGCACCGGGACGCTCCCGTACGTCTGGCAACGCCCCATGCCGCGGGTTTCCACACATCTGACCGGTGAGCGGATCGCCGGCCTGCACCGTGCACAGGGTTTCGTCGGGCTGACCGATCTCGTAGGTCTCGTACGAGCCGAACTGGCCGGCAGCGGCGAGAGTTTCGACGATTTCGCCGCGGAACTCCTCGACTCCGGTGCGGATCCGGTGGCCCGGCTGCGGCGCCAGGTCGCGGAGATCGACGATCCCCGGATCGGCCGGCGGCTCGTGCGGGAATCGGCGCATCAACTGGGATCCATCGTGTGGCCGCTGCTCCCGGACGACGACAGGGCCCGGCTGCGGAAGTACTTCCGCACGGCTACCGCGATCGCCTCGCCGATGGTCCCGGTCAACGCTGTGACCGTGCTGGGAATGCTGGATACCGGCCGGCTCGAACTCATCCGGGGCGTTCGTGCCGTCGAACCGGTCGCGGGCCGATTCCGCATCGAACACGCCGCGGGCGGCCATACCGCCGATATCGTCGTCAACGCGGTGAATCCGCCCCCGCAGGCGATTCCCGCCGCGGCGCGTTCCCTCGTCGACTTCCTGACGACCGCCGGCCTGGCCGCGCGTCATCCGGAAGGCGGCGTCGTCCCCGCCGATCCACGCGTCCACATCGTGGGTGACCTGCACGGCGGTGGTTCGTTCGTCACCACCGGCATCGCCGGGCTCGCGGCTCGGGCGGCCGCAACCGCTCGCGCCGTACACAGCATCGGCCGGGCACCGGACGCCGGCAGCCGGTTACCGGCATGACGTCGCTCACAACGGTGTCCGGTCGATTCGCGACAGCGTGGACGAACACCCTGGTCACCGTGGCGCACGGGAATACCGGGGCGGGAAAATCGATTGATCCCGGGCATAGCCGTAAGAAAGACTGGTGCGTCACCGATGAGGGAGCTGAGCTGTGCTCGTCTCATCTCATATGTGGCCGGGAGTGGTCGTCGAGGATCCACCCGGCCCGCATCATCTGCTCGCGATCCCGGAGGTAGCCCATGCCCGCTCGAGTTTCTGTTCGCCGGGCCGGCGGGGGCACCCCCGCGGTGGTCCGGTTACTGGTGATCGCGACGTTCGTGGTGATCCTGAACGAGACCATCATGATCAACGCGATCCCGCGCCTGATGAACGATCTCGAGGTCACCGAACGGGCCGCGCAGTGGGTGTCCACCGCCTTCATGCTCACCATGGCCGCCGTCATCCCCGTGACGGGCTGGTTTCTCCAGCGGGTCACCACCCGGCGGGCGTACGCCATCGCCATGGGGGTGTTCCTCGCCGGAACGCTGCTGTCCGCGGTGGCGCCTTCCTTCGGGGTCCTGCTGGTCGGCCGGATCGTGCAGGCGGGCGGGACCGCGGTCATGATGCCGCTGCTGATGACCACCCTGATGACGGTGGTACCCGAACAGGACCGGGGCCGGGTGATGGGCAATGTCACCCTCGCCATCTCGGTGGCGCCGGCCATGGGCCCGGTGATCTCCGGCCTGGTACTGCAGGTCGCCTCGTGGCGGTGGCTGTTCGTCCTGGTGCTCCCGATCGCGGGTGTGGTGACCTGGTTCGGTCTGCGCAGCCTGGAGAACGTCGGTGAACCGGAGACCGGCGCGATCGACTGGTTCAGCGTGGTGTTCGCGGCGCTGGGCTTCGGCGGTCTGGTCTACGGGCTCAGCCGGTTCGAGGCGGGCAGTATCGCGACCCCGGCGCTCATCACCGTGGCCGGTATCGCCCTCATCGGTCTCTTCGTGGCACGCCAGCTGTGGTTGCAGCGCACCGGCACCCCGCTGCTGGATCTGCGTGTCCTGCGCTCGGCCACCTACGCCAAGGGTTTGGTGCTCATGGCGGTGGCGTTCCTGGCCATGCTCGGGTCGATGATGCTGCTGCCGCTCTACCTGCAGAACCTGCGCGAACTCTCCCCGCTGCTCACCGGCCTGCTCGTGATGCCGGGCGGGCTCGCGATGGGTCTGCTGGGGCCGGTGATCGGCCGGCTGTTCGACCGTTTCGGCGGCCGCCCGCTCGTGATCCCGGGGTCGATCGCGATCACCGTCGCGCTGGCCGGTTTCACCCGGGTCGCGATCGATACACCGTACTGGCAGCTGCTCGCACTGCACGTCCTGCTCATGATCGGGCTGGCCGCGGCCTTCACTCCGGTGTTCACGCTGGCACTGGGTGCGCTGCCCGAGGACCTGTACTCGCACGGCAGCTCGATGCTGGGCACACTGCAGCAGGTCGCCGCCGCGCTGGGGACCGCCCTGGTGGTGACGGTCATGGCCACCCGGGCCGGGACGCTGGAAGATACCGGTGTCGACGCGGTATCGGCGCAGTTGAGCGGGATGCAGTGGGCGTTCGCGGTATCGGCGGCCCTCGCGGTGGTCGTGATCGTGACGGCCGTCCTGCTGCCGAACCGGTCCAGTGCACCGGACGAAACCGAGGCCGATACGAAGACGGACGGCGCGCTCGTCGAAGTCTGATCGTCTCCGTTCCCGCACATTTTCGGCACTGCGCGTCATATTCTTTCGGCGGTAGCCGGATCGACAGTGACGGAGATGGCCATGGGCACACTGGACGGCAAGGTCGCTTTCATCACCGGTGCGGGCCGGGGTCAGGGGAGGAGCCACGCGGTGCGGTTCGCCCGGGAGGGCGCGGACATCATCGCCGTCGACACCACCGCACCCGCGAAAAGTGTGCAGTACCCGCTGGCTACCGCCGCGGATCTCGCCGAGACGGTCCGGCTGGTCGAATCCCACGGCCGCCGGATCGTCGCCCGGGATGCCGATGTCCGGAACTACGCCGCGCTGGCCGCCGCCGTCGACGAAGGCGTCAAGACATCGGGCCGTCTCGATATCGTGGTCGCCAACGCCGGAATCTCCAGTCCGGCACCGACACTGGGCATGAGCGAGGACACCTGGCAGGAGATGATCGATATCAACCTGACCGGCGTCTGGAAATCCCTGAAGGCTTCGGTCCCGCATATCGTCGAATCCGGGCATGGCGGGTCGGTGGTCATCACGAGTTCGGTGGCCGCGATGGTGGCCATGGAGAACATCGCGCACTATTCCGCCGCGAAAGCGGGGCTGGTGAGCCTGATGAAGGTGCTGGCCAAGGAACTGGCCCCGCAGAGCATCCGGGTCAACACCGTGCACCCGGGCACGGTGGGTACCGATATGGTCTACAACGAATCCACCTACCGGCTCTTCCGTCCCGATCTGGAGAACCCGGGCCGCGCCGATTTCGAGGCCGTCGCCGGGGCGATGAACCGGTTGCCGGTCGTCGCCCTCGAACCCGAGGACATCACGGACACCGTGCTGTTCCTGGTCTCCGACGCCGCGAAATACATCACCGGCACCACCCACGTCGTCGACGCCGGGAACGTGCTCTAGAAAGCCGCGATCCGATCGGTGGCGACCGCGGCGTAGATTCGGCGTATGTCCAGGGATGACGGCGGGGCGGCCGCGAACCATCAGCCGCTGCTGGTGCTGGTGAAGATCACCGAGATACTCGATGCCTTCTCGCTGGCACGACCGTCGCTCACCTTGGGCGAAATCCAGCAGGCCACCGGCTTTCCCACCTCCACGGTGCAGCGGCTGGTCACGAATATGGTCGCGCAGGGGCTGCTGGACCGGGCGGGTGATCAGATCCGGATCGGGTTGCGCATGAGTTATTGGGCGGCGACGGCGGTGAAAGGACTGGATCTGCTGTCGATCGTCGACCCGGTTCTGCGCGAGATCCGGGACGAGACCGGGGAGACGGCCTGTGTGTTCCGGGCCGAACACGGTTTCCGGGTATGCGTCGCGATCGCCGAGACCCGGCACGCACTTCGCCGGGACATGTACGTGGGAAAGATCATCCCGCTCTACGCCGGATCGGCGGGCCGGATACTACTGGCCTGGAATCCGGACCTCGCCCAGCAGGTACTGTCCGCGCCGCTGGAACCGCTCACCGAAGGCACAGTTACGAGCCCCGCGGAACTCCGTACGCTCATCGCGCAGGCGAAGGCCGACGGCTACGCGATCAGCGCCGGCGAACGCGAGGATTCGGCGTCCGGGCTGTCGGCGCCGATATTCGATGCGGCCGGAAAAGTGGTGGCGGCATTGACGATCAGCGGTCCGACGATCCGGATGCCGCGCGAGCGCTGCGAGGAGTGGGTGGACCTGCTCGTCGGCTACGCCGAGCAGGTCACCCGCACCCTAGGGGGCCGGATCCCGGCGTGAGCGGCCGAACCGCGCCCGGTACGACGCGGCGGCCGACCATGTGCACCCGCGGCGGTGGCCGGTCGGTTTCAGCGGACGAGTGCCTCCGGGTTGACCGGATACGGCGGTAACTCGCCGCGGGCCATCGCGATCGCGTTCTCCGCACAGCGGCGGGCCATTTCGGCGCGCACCGGAACGGTGGCACTGCCGACATGCGGGAGCAGCACCGTATTCGGCAGTTCGGCCAGCCCGGGTGCCAGTCGCGGTTCGTCCTCGAAGACATCGAGTCCGGCGCCCGCGATGGTCCCGTCCCGCAGGGCCGTCACCAGCGCCTGCTCGTCGACGATCGGCCCGCGGGCGGTGTTGATCAGGATCGCCGAGGGTTTCATCGCGTTCAGGACGCCGGCGTCGACGAGGTGGCGGGTCTGCTCGTTCAGCGGTACGTGCAAGGAAAGGTAGTCGCTGGTCGCGACGAGTTCCGGCCAGCCGATATGCCGCACCCGGCCGGCGAATTCACCCAGTTCCTCCTCGCTCACCTCGCGATCGCCCGGTGGGCGCGGGCAGAACGCGACCGTCATCCCGAACGCGAGGGCCCGCCGGGCCGTGGCCCGGGCGATCCGGCCGAATCCGGCCAAGCCCAGCGTTTTTCCGCTCACGTCGTGGCCCAGGAGCAGTTCCGGCTCCCAGCCGTGGAATTTCCCGGCGCGGACGAACGCGTCGGCCTCGACACATCTGCGCGCGACCGCCAGCATCAGCAGTACGGCGATATCCGCGGTGGCGTCGGTCAGCACCCCGGGGGTGTTGCCGACGACGATGGAGTTCGCCGTGGCCGCCGTGATGTCGATATTGTTGTAGCCCACCGCGAAATTGCTGATCCCGGCGATTTTCGCGCGGTCGAGCAGGGATGCGTCGAACTGGTCGCGTAACTGCGCCACCACCACCCGGTAGTTGCCCGAGGCGCACGCGTCCGCCAATTCGGCCTGGGTCATGCCGTTTTCGGCAAGCGTCACCGTTCCGGCCGCTTCGAGCAGGCCCATACCGGGATCGGGCAGTGGTGTGGTGACGAGGAAATCGGTGGCCGTCACGCGATCACCCATTCGAAGGCGCGTGCTTCCGAACGCGCGCCCTGGGCGGTTTTGGAACGGTTGGGTTCGCCGAGTTCGGCGAGCATCCGCTCACTGATATCCACCATCCGCGCCAGGATGTCCGGGGTGAGCCAGTCCGGGCGGGTGGCGAACAGGATGTCCTCGCTGGCGGTGTTACCGCTGGCGCCGGGCGCGAACGGGCAGCCGCCGAGACCGCCCAGGCAACCGTCGACCAGGCCCGCGCCCGCATCGATGGCCGCCAGCGTATTGGCCACGCCCAGACCCCACGTGTCGTGACCGTGGAAGACGATCCGGCGGTCCGGGGTGGTGGTGCCGACCGCCCGGACGAGTTGCCGGACCTGCGCCGGTACGGCCTGGCCGAGGGTATCGCAGATGACGATATCGGCGGCGCCGTCGGTGCGTGGGTCGGCGGCGATACCCAGTACGCGCTCCGGATCGACCACGCCCTCGAACGGGCAGGTGAACGAGGTCGCGATACAGAGCTGGATGGTGCCGCCGAACTCCCGGGTGAGCTCCACGGCCCGTGGCATGGCGGCCACACTGTCCTCGGTGCTGCGTCCGATATTTGCCTGGTTGTGCGAATCCGACGCGGAAAAACAGTATTGGAAGTTACGCGCCCCCGCGGCGGCAGCCTTCTCGATATGCCGGGGCGTGGCCACCCAGACCCAGCATTTGGCGAGTTCCTCCGGTGTCAGCTCGGCGATGACCTCGAGCGTATTGGCCAGTGGCGGTACGAGGTCGGGGCGCGCCATGGAACCGATTTCGAGTTCTGGGACGCCCAGGGCGAGCAGTTCGCGGGCGATCTCCACCTTCCGCTCGGTCGACAGCAGTTTTCCGGTGAGCTGCAAACCGTCGCGCAGCGTGACATCGCGCAATCGGGCGGCCGGTGTGTAGGTGAAGGTCATACCGCAACCCCTGTCTCGGCCGTGCCGGTGACGGCGTCTATTTCGTCGTCGGTGAGGCGGAGCACCGATGCGAGTACCTCGCGCGTGTGCTCGCCCAGATCGGGTCCGATTGTACGGATCGGCAAGGAAGCCCCGCCGATCACCGGGACGATGCCGGGGAAGCCGACGGTGGCGGGTTCGGCCGCGCCGGTGTCCACCGGGAACTGCTGGATCATGTTCCGGGCGGCGTACTGCTCGTCGGCGCAGATATCGGCTGCCGTGTAGATCGGTCCCGACGGGACACCGGCCTCCTCCAGGATTTTCAAGGCTTCTTCGCGGGTGTGCCGCACGGTCCAGGCAGAGATCGCCGCATCGAGTTCCTCGCGGCGGGCCCAGCGTCCGGCGTTGTCGCGCAGGCCGGGGTCGGCGGCGAGGTCCGGGCGTTCGATGATCTCCATATAGCGCTGGAAAATTCCGTCACCGTTGCCCGCGATGATGATGCTGTAGCCGTCACTGCAGGGATAGGCGTTGGACGGCGCGATACCTTCCATCCGGCCGCCCACCCGCTGCCGCTCGACTCCGTAGGCGAGGTAGTCGGGGACCAGCGATTCCATCACCGACAGGATCGATTCGTTGAGCGCGACATCGATGATGCGTTCCGGCAGCGGGATCGGGGCGGTGCTGCGGGCTCGCTGGAACAGCGCCATCACGGTGCCGAACGCGGCGTAGATTCCGGCGATGGAATCACCGATGGACACACCGGTGCGTACCGGCGGCCGGTCGGGGTCGCCGACCAGTTCACGCAGGCCGCCGACCGCTTCGGCCACGGCGGCGAAACCGGGGCGCGCGGACTGCGGGCCGGTCTGGCCGTACGCGGAGATCCGGGTGAGCACCAGATCCGGGTTGACCTGCTGCAACTCCTCGGGCCCGAGTCCCCATCTCTCCAGTGTCCCGGGCCGGAAGTTCTCCAGCAGCACATCGCATTCGCGGACCAGGTCGAGGACGAGCGCCCGGCCCGCTTCGGTTTTCAGGTCCAGCACAATGGATTTCTTGTTGCGATTGATCGTGCGATACAGCATGGACGTATCGCCGTCGTAGAGCCGCCACCGGCGCAGTTCGTCGCCGGTGACCGGCCGTTCGACCTTGATCACCTCGGCGCCGAAATCGGCGAGCATCCGGCCGGCGGTCGGTGCGGCGATGTAGTTGCCCAGTTCGAGGACGCGGATACCGGCCAGCGGGCGAACAGCCTCGTTGCTCATATCTTCCTATCGTTGCGGGTCAGAGAACCAGGCTCAGCGGCATGATGAGCAGGATCGCCACTACCGAGGCGACCGAGACACCGACCGAGCAGGATTTCAGGGTGCCGCGGGTGGTCTGGCCCATCAGGGACTGCAGCAGCCAGAAAGTATTGCTGGTGACGTGCACAGCGAACAGCGAACCGGCGCCGGCGGCCAGCGCGATGAGCACCGGATCGATACCGAGCGCGGGCGCGACCGGGGCGAGGATACCGGCGGCGGTGATCGCCGAGATCGTCACCGAGCCGACCGCGATATGCAGGACGGCGGCGATCACCCACACCATGAGCAGCGGAGCGGCGGTGCTCGCGGTGAAGTATTCGCCGAGGATATCGCCGAGCCCGATGGCGGAGATGGTGGCGGCCAGCGAACCACCGACACCGGTGAGAATGAGGATCTGGCCGCTTTCCCGGAACCCGGTGGCGATCGACTGCTGGACGCGTTCGACGCCGACGGCGCGGCGGCCGACGAGACTGGTACCGACCAGGCCGATCAGCAGGGCGATAACCGGGGTCGACAGGAATTCGATCACCGGGTTGTGCACCTCGGCGACATCGAGGATCGCGCCGACCGCGATGAGCACCAGCGCGGTGCACAGCGGCGCGAACAGCAGCGGCAGGGGAGTCTCGGTGCGGGTCTCGGCCGCGGTCTTGGTGGCCACACCGCCCGACACGGAATCGGGCTCCTGGTCGCCGGCGGAGTCCGGCTCGACCGGGATCTGCTGCTCGTCGCGCTCCTCGTCCCACCAGCCGCGGTCGAACAGGAAACACATCACCGCCACCGCGATCGCCACGGTCGGGATCACCAGAACGAGCCCGAAGAGCAGCATTTTGCCCAGCGGCACACCCAGCAGCCCGGCCAGTGCCAGCGCCCCGACACCCGGCACCGTCAGCACGATGCCGCATTCCCCGCCGATCGCCAGGGCTGTCGCCATCTTGGCGGTGCCCTTCTTCTCGATCTTGGCGGCGGTGCTGCGGGCCAGCGGGGCCGAGATCACCATGAGCACGTCGAGGTAGATCGACTGCAGGAAGGTCGCGAGTGTCAGCGACATCGCATACGGCATCCGGTCGGCGCCCAGCAGCCGGACCAGCGCCCCGACCAGGCGCTGGATCGCGCCCGTTTCCTGCAGCATCGCGCCCATCAGCACACCGAAGGCGACCAGCAGGCCCACCTCGGCCATGATGTCGCCGAAGCCGGTACTGATGGTCTCCACGGTTTTCGTGACGCCCAGGCCCGAGGTGAGGCCCAGGTAGGCCGCGCCGATCACCAGCGATACCGCGGGATTGATTTTGAACCGGGTGATCAGCACGACGACGGCGAGGATCGCCGCCGCGGTGTTGAGCATCGTTGCAAGGTCTGACATGTGCTTGTTCCCATCGAGTCGCACTCGGGTGAGTGCTGTCCCCACGCCACACGTGGGCAGTACGCCGTGACTCAGGCCACAGCAGGCTCATATTATGAGCAGAGACTCACAATATAAGCAACCGATCGGGCCTGTCCGGACCGGGTCGCGCAACGAGCTGCGGTCGTCGATCGGTTCCCCGGGTGGTATCACTCGAGGGTGCTGATCAGCGAGAACGGTATACGCCGGCCTGTGATCGGCGCGGGCCGGCCATCGGGCGCGCGCACTCTCCGGCATGTATGACCCGCCGCCATGTGATGCCCGGCGGGGAGGTGGGTCAGTCCCGGAATCGGCGCGCTACTTCGGTGATCGCCGCGCGGATTGCCGGTTCGAGTGGAGTATCGGCGGCGATGGTCGCGTGCAAGGCTGCCATCCCGGCGCCGGCGAATGCGCCCACCAGGATCGCGGCGCCGGTGTCGTCGAGTTCGCCGGGGAACGTTTCCTGTAGTTGCCCGGCCATCCGGTGCTGGATATCGAACTACCGGCCAAACCTTCGGATCAGCTGAGGGGCCGGTCGGCAGACACCGGCCGGTTCCGTCCTGGGCCTACCCGCCCGGCCGGCGCACCTTTCCCGGGTTTCCGGTGTTGCGGGAGCCGGACCTCAGGTAGTTCCGGCGTACCGTGGGTGCCCGAATCGGTGAAATCCGCACATAGTGGTTTCTGTACGCGCTGGGCGTCCCATATTGCGCTGGGGCAACCGCCGGCCGGAGCGGCCGGCGCGCATTCCGACTCGTGTGAACCGATCGACGGAGGACACGATATGCCGATACGTGAAACCCCCTGGCCCGCCGGCACTCCGTGCTGGGTCGACTGCCAGGTCGACGATCCGGGCCGCGCCCGCGACTTCTACGGTGCGCTGTTCGGGTGGGAGGTCGCCGGGACCGCACCCGAAGCCGGTGGATATCTGATGGCGATGGTGCAGGGCCGGTCGGCGGCCGGTATCGGGCCGAAACCGCCCGGGCAGGTGATGCGATCGACGTGGACGACGTATCTGGCGAGCGACGACGCCGACGCCACAGCGGCCGCGGTCTCCGCCGCGGGTGGAACGGTGCTGGCGCCGCCGTTCGACGTGATGGATATCGGGCGGATGCTCGTCGCCGCCGACCCGACCGGGGCGGTGTTCGGGGTCTGGCAGGCCCGGAAGCATTTCGGCGCCGGGATCTACAACGAACCCGGCGCCTACTGCTGGAACGAACTGCACACCGCCGGCTACGAACAGGCCCAGAACTTCTATTCGACCGTGTTCGGCTGGCATTTCACCGAGGTCGGTGACGGGGAGAACATGGTCTATGCGACCTTCGCCTTGGAGCCGGGCGGAGATCCGGTCGGTGGGTTCAATGATTCCACCCGAACCCCGGACGCCGGTCCGCCGCACTGGCTGGCGTGGTTCCAGGTCTCCGATACCGACGCGACGCTGAACAGTGCCACCGGCCTCGGCGCATCCGTGCTGATGGGGGCCCAGGACAGCCCGTTCGGACGGATGGGAGTGCTGGCCGCGCCGCAGGGGGAGGCGTTCGGCGTCATCGATATCGCGCAATCCACCGCCCCGGAGTGAAGTAACAGGCGCCCGGCGCGAGCGGACGCGAAGTCGCGGACGCTCTGCCGCCGACCACCACGGGCGGTGGAAACCAGCCGCCGCTCGAGATCATCGGCGCACAGATGAGCATCGGATACCGCAGAGCTCACGGGTTGCCGCACCGGTGAAACCGTGCGCGACGGCGACCGCAAGAGGGCCGCGGACACCCTCGCGGAACGCAGCCCTTCCGTTCGCGGTTGTCCTGGGGCCGCTGCCGATTCGCGCCTGCGCACTGCGATCGCGCTCCGGTCCCGCATCGCTCCGAAGCGATGCGGAACCGGAGCGAATGTCGTTATCCCTCGTCGGTCGTGGGGCGCTCGGTCCGATCGATACGCTCGTTGACCAGCTCGTCGTCGTCCGCGGGCGGTTCGGGATCGTGCCATTCCTCGGCCCGGCTGGAGCGGTTACCGCGGAGCGTGCCCTCCATTTCATGGGCCAGTTCGTTGTCGCGGACCGGGCCGTGCTTACTACTTCCTCGTTCCATCGTGTCCTCCTGCCTCGAGCGGCGTTCAGGTATGCCGCAGCAGGGCGCCGACACCCTCGCTGGGGGCAGCCTCCGCGTCGACCGGGGTGATTGTTCCGCCGCGCACGAGGACACCCACCGGTAGTGCTTCGTCGGCCCGGCAGGTGTGCGCGGATGTTTCGGAAAGGGCGCCGAGCGCGGCCGGATCGCGGACGGGTTCGGGGTCCAGCTGTACTGTGCGGTCGCCGAGGGCCGCGGGGTTGATCAGCAGATTCTCGGTGTTGGCCGCCAGCAGGGCCGAAACGGTCGCGGAGAGTCCGGCGACGGCGGGTCCGTCGTCGCGCCCGCGGGCCTGATCGAATCGCGCGACCGCTTCCTCGCGCACCCGCCGGGCCTCGGCGGTGACGAGCTCACGCACTTCGGCGTCGAATCTGCCGGTATCGGTGCCGGCGGCCCGGCCACCGGATTCGACCTCCACGACCCGCGCCGACACCGTGCCGAGGGCCCGGCGGACCTCGGCACGGGCGGTGACATCACCGGCCAGTACCACGATCCGCGCCTGGATCCGTTCGGTCAGGCGTTTCAGTTCCGCGGCGATATCGTCGGCGTTGCGCCGGACGGTTTCCTCCACCCGCCGCTGCATCGACAGATGCGACCAGCCGCCGCCGTGGCGGACCTTGTGCACCGGGTGCCCCTCGCCTTCGACGGTCTCACCGACCACATTGCCCTCGTCGTCGACGCCGTACAGTTCCGAACCCACCTTGTCCACCACTGCCACCGTGTGCGGGACCTCCTCGGTTTCGCATTCGATGAGCGGCAGCAGATACGGCAACGGCGAGACCCGGACGATCTCCGGCTGGACCGGCCGGGGCAGCGGCCGGTCGATCAGCACTCGTTCGGAGTCGGCGATCAGTACGCGTCCGGCACGGCCCGGTTCGGGTGGGCTGCCGGTGACCGCCGCCGCCAGCGATTCGATCATGCGTTCCGTTGCGCCCGCTGCCTCGAGTCGGTCGGCGAGGGCCCGCCACCGCAGCGTGCGCTGCTGCGCGGCGTCCTCGGTGTCGTGCTCGGCGTCGATGTACAGCGAGGCGAACGGGCCGGGTCGTTGCGCTACTTCTCTGATACTCATGCCAGTCACGTGGGGGCGCGTACCCGGCGCGGCCGGATCGAATCGCGGAGCCCGGAATCGATCTGCGGCCGGGCCGGAAACGCCGTTCAGCCGGGTCTCAGCTTGCCGGCGCGGTCAGTTTGCGGAGCGGTTCGTCGAGTTCGGCGCGGAAGAAATCCATGAAACCGTCGGGGTCGGGGCCGGCGTTCTGCATGACGAGATGATCGAATCCGGCGTCCACGAACGGCTGTGCGACCTCGAGGTAGCGCTGCGGATCCGGGCCGCAGGCGAACTTCTCCAGGATGTCCTGCTCCCGCACGGTGTCGGACGCGGCCGCGAAGTTCACCGGATTGGGCAGTTCGCTCATCACCTTCCAGCCTGTCATCGCCCAGCGTGAGGTTTCGTGGGCGGCGCGGGCCGCGGTCTTTTCGTCGGGTGCCCAGGCCATCGGGACTTCGGCGTAGCGCGGTCCGTCCCCGCCCGCCTCGCGATAGCCGGAGACGAGTTCCGGCTTCGGTTCGGTGGCGAACAGGCCGTCACCCAGTTCACCGGCGATCTCGGCGGCCTGGGTGCCCCCGGCGGCGACCGCGATCACCGGCGGCTCGTCGGGTAGGTCGAAAACGCGCGCATCGGAAAGCTTCAGGTGGCGGCCGTCGTAGGACTGGTATCCGCCCTGCCACAGCAGCCGGATGATCTCCAGGGCTTCCCGCAGCAGCGCATGGCGGCCGGCCACATCGACCGGGAATCCTTCGCCGACGACATGTTCGTTGAGACGTTCCCCGGCCCCCACGCCGAGGGTGAACCGGCCGTCGGAGAGCAGCGCCACGGTGGCGGCGGCCTGCGCGATGATCGCCGGGTGGTACCGCACGGTCGGACAGGTGACACCGGTGGCCAGGCCGATCCGCTCGGTTTCCGCGGCGATGGTGCCCAGGACGGACCAGGCGAACGGCGAATGTCCCTGATTGTCCAGCCAGGGGTGATAGTGGTCGCTCATCTCGACGAAATCGAACCCCGCCTCCTCGGCGCGGACGGCCTGGCGGACCAGTTCGGCGGGACCGAACGCTTCGGCGGCCAGCTTGTACCCGATCTGCATAGTTCCTCCGGAAGCTGTAGTGGCGGATGCGCACGAACACGTTTGCGCGCAGATACCGGACGCGGGCGCGGTACCCGTGCGCCCGGCGGTGAAACCCGGCGGTCACGCGGAGGCAGGTAGTCGGTCGGGAGTACGGGTGACGACGATGCCGGCGGTGGCGGCGAGGCGGGCGAAGACGATCGCGTCGTGGACCGCCGCGCCGCCCGGGTCGTTGTTGAAGTAGACGTAGACATCGTGTTCGCCGGGCCAGGCCTCGGCGAGTCGTGCGGTCCAGGTACGTAGTGCCTGCCGGCCGTAGCGGGGCGGCGGTGCTGCTCGGCCGTGGTGCAGCCGCAGATAACCCCAGTCGGTGGTGCGCCACAGCGGTGTCACCGGCCGCGACCCGGCGTCGGCCCAGCACAGTGCGGCCCCGTTGCGTTCGAGTACGGCGCGCACCGGCGGGGCCCACCACGATTCGTGCCGCGGTTCGACCGCTACCCGGACTCCGGCCGGGAAACAGCGCAGGCACGCCTCCAGCAGGCCGGGGTCGGCCCGGAGCGTGCCGGGTAATTGCAGCAGGACCGGGCCCAGCTTGGTGCCGAGACCCGCGGCGTGATCGAGCAGCCGCGCCACAGGTTCGGCGGGGTCGCGCAGCCGTTTCATATGGGTCAGGAAACGGCTGGCCTTCACCGCGCAGACGAAATCGGCCGGGGTGCGATCGTGCCAGGCGGCGAAGGTTTCCCTGCTGGGCAGGCGATAGAAGGCGTTGTTGTTCTCGACGGTTGCGAAGCCGGCCGAGTAATGCTCGAGCCACAATCGCTGCGGGCAGCTGTCCGGGTAGAAGATGCCTCTCCAGTCCCGGTACTGCCAGCCGGATGTCCCGATATGCCACGGCATCGCCGCTCTACCCCCGCCGTCTGCCGTGGTCGGCCGGGCGCGTCCGGTCACAGGCCCGCGTCGTCGTCATATGGGGTGACTACCCCGGAGCAGGTAGTGCATGCGAGAGCCGGCCGGTGCGACCGGTCAGCCTGTCCATGCCGATGCTCGTGCCGGTCGTATCGGTGCTCGTGGGGTTGTTTGGCGATGGCGGCCGTGGGGTCGACCTGCGACGATGCCGACCAGTGTATTACTCGTGAGTCGGCGGGGAGGTCGCTCCCGGCGAGTACTGGTCAAGTTTGCACAGGGCGGTCCAACCAGCGCAGCAGCGCTGCGGTGACCTCCGCCGGGCGTTCTTCCATGAGGAAGTGGTCGGCGTCCAACCGCACCAGATCGGCGTCGGGTATCCGTTCGGCGAGTTCCTCGGCGGTGCGTATCGGGATCGCCGGGTCGCGGGTGCCCCAGATGACGGTGGTGGGGCAGGCGATCTCGGGAAGCCGCGCACCCAGTTCGGGTCGCACCCGCACCTCGTATCCGGCCCAGAAATGCAGGTACCAGCGGCGACCCGCCGGAGTGCGCAGCATCTCGAGATAACGCGCCAGTCGGTCCCGGTCGAAGCTGCCGTTGCGCAGATAGCGCGCCAACCCGATCCGGTGGATGAGGTGTACCGGCGATGTGGCCAGCAGGCGGCGGGTGAGGCGGTGCCGGGCGCCGGTGGTGAACGCGCCGAACAGCAGTCGATACGGCGGCGTGAAAGTACGGTGCGCCCGCGAATTCAGGATCGCCAGCCGCCGGACCCGATCGGGATGGCGCTGGACGAAACCGAGTCCGAGGAATCCGCCGTAATCGTGACAGGCCAGATCGACCCGGTCGACTCCCAAGGCGTCGAACATCCGCGCGATCCGATCTACTTCGCTGTCGTAATCGCAGGACAGGGCGGTGTCGCGGGCGGAGTCGCCCCAGCCGAGCCAATCAGGAGCCAGTACTCGTCGTCGCGCCGACAGCGGGCCGATCTGGTGCTGCCAGGCCCGATGCGATTCCGGCCAGCCGTGCAGCAGGACCAGCGGGTCACCGGTGCCCGCCTCGGCATAGCACAACCGGGCGCCGTCGACCGTCGTCTGCTTCGACTCCGGTGCCGCTCCCCGGTCGATCCGATCTGTGGTCATCGCGCCTACCTCTCTCGTTCCCGGGCCGGCGGTACCGGAAGAATTCCGGCGGCCCGGCCGGCCTGATCGCGCTGTTCACCGGCACCGGGAAGGTGCCGCTACTCGATCCCGCGCCGGTATCGTCGCGCATATGACACAGGCGGCACTTCCGGAAACGTGCGCTGCGCCGGCGGCCACGGCCCGGCTGTGGGTGCGGCTCGGTCACGCCGTCTATCTGGGGCCGGGGCTGGGACTGGACGCGCATTCGACCGCCATCCCGTCGCTCGGTCTCGGTATCGATGCGCCGTTCCGGGTCCGGGTCGGCGGGCTACCCGATATCACCGCGCGCAGCTTCCTCTTCCGCGCCCGGGTCACCCATCACGTGGTGGAGACCCAGGGCCGCATGCTGTTCTGTTTCTTCGATCCGACCAGTACCGCCCTGGCTCGCTGCCTCGGCGGTATGACCCGCCTGGCCGGGGACTATCCGTACGCCCATCGCCGCGAAACAGATCTCGTGACACTGTGCCGGGAACCGGAACCGGATATCGAGCGACTTCTCGACCTGGCCAGTATCCCGGTGCCCACTCTCCGCGACGCCCGGATCGCCGCGGCCGCGCACCGGATCCGCGCCGATCCGGCGCGTCCGCACCGCGCCGGTGAAACCGCCCGCGCCGCAGGGCTTTCCACCTCGTACTTCCTGCGAACCTTCGCCGGGCAGACCGGAACCAGCTTCCGCCGCTACGTCCAGTGGGCGCGGATGGTGCATATCGCCCGGTCCTACGCCGCCGGTCACGATCTGACCCGGGCGGCGGCCGATGCCGGATTCGCCTCACCCTCGCATTTCAGCGATACCTTCCGGGCGATGTTCGGGCTCACCCCGACAGCCTTCACCCGGATCGGCGGGGAACTGCGCATCATCGAGCACTGAGCGCTATTCGCGAACGATCTCCACCGGGTCACTGAGTGCCTGCGCCAGTGCCGCCTGTTGTGTGGCGCCTGCGGGCGCGATCGCGTCGGCGGCCTGCGCCGTATGGGTGCCGAGTAGCGAGACCATGTGCTGGAGCCGGCCGATTCCGGTTTCCAGGAGTGCGGCGGCGTCGAGCAGTTGTGCGACGCCCGCGTCGGCGCGCCCGGGAATATCCGCGGCGAGTGCGCTGCCCTGTTCGAGCTGATCGGAGATCGAGGTGAGGCGACCGGCCAGGTCGTGCAGGGCGGTACCCAACCCCGCATCGGGGTCCGTTCCGGTGCCGAGTTGCTCGGCGGGATCGTCCAATTGCGTGCTCGCCTGTCCGGATACATCACGGAGAGCCTGAAGTTTCGCGATGATATCGGCGATCGGCGCAGCGCCGGCTCCGGGTAGACCGCGCAGCAGGGGGAGTACCCGGTCGAGTCCGGTGGTTGTCGCGTCCGCCGCCTGCCGCGCCTCGGCCAGCGTGATCTCCGTGGCATCCAGGGCCGTGGCGAGCTGCCCCGCCTGCCCGGCCACGCCGTCCAGGGTGGATGTCAGGGAGTCGATCGCCGAAGACAGCTGGGCCACACCGGTTTCGGCGACTTCGACGAGATCGAGGAGCTGTTCCGACCCGGCGTCGAACTGTTCGGTGCCCGCCACCGCCGCGTCCAGTCCGGTACCGAGCAGCTGGGCGGTGAACTGTGCCGAGGAGATATGGGTCCGGGCGCGGGCGGTGGCGGCCAACGCCGTGGTGATCCCGGCAGCGCCGATCTGCCGGGTGACGGTCGTGATCGCGCCCTCCACGGTGGCGTTGTCGGCGTCGTCGTGGATTTCGGCGGTGAGCCGGGCGCGGCGCGGCGAGTTACCGGCCAGGGTCGTCATGGCGTCGGTGAGGTCCGCGGGCAGAGTGATCACCGCCGCGTAGCCGCCGGTACGCGCGGTCTCGGCGGGGAGGGCGTGCCATTCGTAGCCCCCGGCCTGCTGCACCGATTCGACCACCCGGGCGCCCATCGGCCCGGTATCGGCGTTCACCAGCGCGATACCGGTAGGTGCGGCGGAGGCTCGGGTGCATGCGGTGGCTCCGGCCGCGGCGCCGACGAGGACTACGAGACACAGGGACGCCGCCCGGGCGTTTGTTCGGATCACGGCGCGGACTCTACGGTCGGTTCTTGGCGAAACCCCCTGCTGTTCGGTGAGGGTTCGGTAAGGATCGCCGGCCGGAAAAAACCGGGATATCGGCGGGTCGCCGGTCGATGGGCCCGAACCGCGGAGTGCGGTCCGTCGGTCCCGATCTGTACATCGGTGACGAGTTCCGCAGAAGTGCCGGCATGCCGATCCGGATGCTGATCGGTGAGAACCAGGGCGAGCGGCCGATAGGCCGGCGCCTCCGGCAATCGCGTCCTCGAGCCGTCGGCACGCGGGTGCCCGAGGCAAGACCGAAACCGTTGTGTCCGTTGAAGTTCAGGCCACGAAACGAGCACTTTCGGAGGCGGCCGCCGGGTGGCGTTTCCATCGCTGGAGATATCCGACACGTCGGGCCGACCTCGGGTATCCCGGCCGGTGCGGATGGTCCGGCGCCGGTCGCCGCGGGAATTCCCGATTCACTCCTTCACAACCAAGCGCTTGCTAGACTTCGGCGATGATCTCCACGGTCGTCTGGGGGACGGGCAATGTGGGCCGCGCCGCGATCCGCGCGGTCGACGCCCACCCGGAACTGGCGCTGACGGCCGTGCTCGTGCACGACCCCGCGAAAAAAGGACGGGACGCCGGCGAACTGGCCGGGCTCGACCGCACACTCGGCGTGCCCGCCACCACCGATATCGGCGCCGTCCTGGCCGACCGGCCCGAGGCCGTGGTGTACGCCGCCTCCGGCGATATCCGGCCCGATGACGCGCTCGCCGATATCGTCCGCGCCGTCGGCTCCGGTGCCGTGGTGGTGACCCCGGCCCTGTACGCCCTCTACGACCAGCGCAGCGCGCCGCCGGAAATCCGCGAACCGGTACTGGCCGCCATCGAATCCGGCGGGGGATCGCTGTTCGTCTCCGGGATCGACCCCGGCTGGGGCAACGATGTCCTGCCGGTGCTGATCAGCGGTCTCGGCAGTGTGGTCGAGGTGGTGCGCTGCCAGGAGATCTTCGACTACTCGACCTACGACCAGCCCGATTCCGTGCGCTACCTGGTGGGTATGGGGCAGCCCATGGACGAACTGCCCCCCATGGTGGCGCCCGGTGTGCCGACCATGGTGTGGGGCGGGCAGGTGCGGCTCATGGCCCGCGCGCTCGGGGTCGAACTGGACGAGATCCGGGAAGACGTGCAGCGGCTGGCGCTGGACGCCACAGTCGAAACGGCGACTATGGGGAGTTTCGCGGCCGGCACCCAAGGGGCGATGCGTTTCGAGGTGCAGGGCATCGTGGCGGGGGTGCCACGCATCGTCGTGGAGCACATCACCCGCATCCATCCGTCCTGCGCACCGGAGTGGCCGGCCCCGCCCAACGGGTCGGGTGCGCACCGCGTGATCATCGAAGGGCGACCGCGTATCGAGGTCACGGTCGAAGCCACCGACGAGGGCGGTAACTACGCGGCCGGGGGAAACGCCACCGCCGTCGGGCGCCTCGTCGGCGCGATCGACTGGCTCGTCGACGCCGCACCCGGTCTCTACGACGCATTCGACGTACCGCTGCGGCCCGCGGTCGGCAAGCTGGGAAGGAACAGCCATGCGAGTTGACATCCCCGAAGGCAAGGACCCCATCGGCTACGTATGGGGCGAGATGGTGCCCGGGATCGGTATCGCCGCCTCGCAGTTCTCGCTGGCGGTCTACGAGCACACCACGTTGGGACTGCGCGAGTTCGAGGCGGCGCGGCTGCGGATAGCCCAGATCAATGGCTGTATCTTCTGCCTGGACTGGCGCACCGAACGCGACGGGCAGAAGGTGGAGGAGGGGTTCGCCGACGCGGTGACCGACTGGCGCACGTCCGGCGAACTCGACGATCGCGCCCGGCTGGCAGCGGAGTACGCCGAACGCTACGCGCTCGACCACCACAACCTCGACGAAGATTTCTGGGCCCGGATGACCGCGCACTACAGCCAAGCCGAAATCGTGGAACTCAGTATGTGCCTGGGATCGTGGCTCGCGTTCGGCCGGCTCAATCATGTGCTGGGACTCGACGCGGTCTGTGTGCTGCCGGGGCATTCCGGCGGTGCCGCCGGCGCCCGGCCCGGCGCCTGACCCGGCACTGTTGATTTTCCCGGCGGTGGGTACGCGCGGGGTATGGAGAAACACGACCGTATCGCCGAACCCTGGGGCAACCGGACACCCTACGCCCAGGGAGACACCTGGCCGGCTCGGGTGGACAGTTGTCTGGCCGACGGCGTGGACCCGGCGACCGTGCGCTGGGTTCCGTCGGCGTCGGTACTGCACTCCAACGGCGACGCCCTCGATATCGCGGTGAGCGACGACCGCATCGTGGGAGTCCGCGGCCGGGGCACCGATCGAGTGAACCGCGGCCGGCTGGGCCCCAAGGATCTGTTCGGCTGGCAGGCCAATTCCGCGGCCGACCGGCTCACCCGGCCGCTGATCCGGGTCGACGGTGAACTCGTCGAAACCGATTGGGATACCGCTATGCAGCGCGTGGTGCGGCACAGCACGGATCTACTCGCCGAGCACGGACCCTCCGCGATCGGGTTCTACACCTCCGGGCAGCTGTTCCTCGAGGAGTACTACACGCTCGGCGTGATCGCGCACGGTGCCATCGGCACCAACCATGTCGACGGCAACACCCGCCTGTGCACGGCGACGGCCGCGGCCGCGTTGAAGGAATCCTTCGGCTGTGACGGCCAGCCCGGTTCCTACACCGATATCGACCACGCCGATACGATCGCCCTGTTCGGGCACAATGTCGCCGAAACTCAGACGGTGCTCTGGTCGCGCATACTCGACCGGCTCGCGGGCGACGATCCGCCCGCACTACTGTGCGTGGATCCGCGGCGCACCCGGGTCGCCGAATACGCCACGGTGCATCTGGCCCCGCTGCCCGGCACCAATCTCGCCCTCATGAACGCGTTGCTGCACGAGATCGTCGCCAACGATCGGCTGGCCGAGGACTACATCGACGCGCATACCGTCGGCTTCGACCGGTTACGCGACCAGGTCGCGGACTACTCACCCGAAGTAGCGGAACGGATCTGCGATATCCCGGCCGACGATATCCGCGCCGCCGCGCGCCTGCTCGGCTCCGCGCGCCGGTTGCTGTCCACCGTTCTGCAGGGTTTCTACCAATCTCATCAGGCGACGGCCTCGGCGGTCCAGGTCAACAACATCCATCTACTGCGGGGCATGCTGGGCAAACCCGGCTGCGGGGTACTGCAGATGAACGGCCAGCCGACCGCCCAGAACACGCGCGAATGCGGCGCCGACGGCGATATCGCCGGATTCCGCAACTGGGCCAACGAATCCCATATCGCGGATCTGGCCCGCATCTGGAAGCTGGACTCCGCACAGCTTCCGCACGACGGCCCGCCCACACACGTGATGAAGATGCTGGACCTCGCCGAAGAGGGCAGCCTGCGAATGTTGTGGGTGAGCGCGACGAACCCGGCGGTTTCACTGCCGGAACTCGCCCGGGTTCGCGATATCCTCTCCCGCGAGGGGCTGTTCCTCGTGGTGCAGGACATCTTCCGCACCGAAACCGCCGAGCTGGCCGATGTCGTGCTGCCCGCCGCGGCCTGGGGCGAGAAGACCGGGACCTTCACCAACGCCGACCGCACCGTGCACCTGTCCGAACGCGCGGTGGACCCGCCCGGTGCGGCCCGCGCCGACCTGGACATCCTGCTGGACTACGCCCGCCGGATGGATTTCCGAGACCGGGACGGCGTACCACTGCCCGCCTGGCGTGATGCCGAATCCGCGTTCGACGCATGGAAACAGTGCTCGGCGGGCCGCCCCTGCGACTACACGGGTCTCACCTACGAGAAGTTGCGTGGTCGTTCGGGAATCCAATGGCCGTGCACCGCGACGGCGCCGGACGGGACTGAACGGTTGTATACCGACGGCAAGTTCTGGAGCGACCCCGATTACTGTGAGTCCTACGGCAAAGACCTGATCACCGGCACCCCGTTGAAACCCGCCGAATACCGGGCGCTGAATCCGGCCGGCAAGGCGATCATCAAATCCGCGGACTATCTGCCGCCCGCCGAGCAGCCCGACGCCCGGCGTCCGTTCGCGCTGATCACCGGCCGCACGCTCTACCACTTCCACACCCGGACCAAGACCGGCCGCGTTCCGCAACTACAGGCCGCCGCCCCCGAGGTATGGGTCGAGGTCTCCGGTGCGGACGCCGAACGCGCCGATATCGCCGAAGGCGATCAGGTCGAGGTCAGCACGGCGCGTGGTGTGCTCCGCGGGCGGGCCCGGGTGAGCGGTATCCGCCCCGGTGTGCTGTTCGTACCGTTCCATTACGGGTACTGGGACGTCGACGGCCGGGGGCACGACCGTGCGGCCAACGAACTCACGGTCACCGACTGGGACCCGGTCTCCAAGCAGCCGCTGTTCAAGACCGCCGCCGCCTCCTTGCACCGCCTCGACCGCGGTACCGGCCCGGCACCCGCGCCGACCAACACGGCCTCGGCGCCGCTGGACGATACGGTGCGCCGCACCGCCGGGGGTGCGGCCGCGCTGGCACGCAGCGAAACAGTTGCTGCCTCGGCTGGGCGTCCGACGTAAGCCCGCGGCTCTGTCGCCCCGGCCGCGGACGTACACGGTGACCACGGCCCAGGACACGGTACGGGTGCGGGAACGGTGGGCACCGGCCAGGTATTCGGGGCGTTCGGTGCTGGACGCCCGAGAGCTCCGCCGGTCCTGCCGCGGTCAGCAGGTGTCGCACGTACGGATCGGGGTAAGCCGGTAGCTCGATCCGACCCGACGAGGAGAACCGATGCGCGTAGTCGTCACGGGGGCGACCGGCAACGTGGGTACCGCGGTGCTCGACGCCCTGTCCACCACACCCGAGGTCACCTCGATCGCGGGCCTGGCCCGGCGCAGACCCGCCGCGGAACGACCCGGGGTGGAATGGGTGGCCGCGGATGTGCGGTCCAGCGATCTCGCGCGGATATTCCGCGGCGCCGCGGCGGTGATCCATCTCGCGTGGGCATTCCAGCCCACCCGCCGGCCGTTGGACACCTGGCGCACCAATGTGGGTGGCACCGAACGTGTGCTCGACGCCGTGGCGACCGCCGGGGTGCCATCCCTCGTCTATGCCTCGTCGGTGGGCGCGTATTCGCCGGGCGCCGGCGATACACCGGTCGACGAGAGCTGGCCCACGGAAGGCTGGCCCGAAGCCTCCTACATGGTTGAGAAAGCCTATGTCGAGCGCGTCCTCGACCTTTTCGAACAACGGCACGGCGGATGCCGGGTGGTCCGGATGCGGCCGGCGTTCATCTTCCAGCGCGCCTCGGCGAGCGAACAGCGCCGCCTGTTCGCCGGACCGCTGGTGCCCAACCGGCTGGTGCGTCCCGAACTCCTTCCCGTCGTGCCCTACCCGCGTGGGCTGCGATTCCAGACCCTGCACAGCGCCGATGTGGCCACCGCCTACGCGGCCGCGGTGGTGGCCGATGTCCGGGGTGCGTTCAATCTCGCCGCCGACCCCGTCCTCGACCGCGCCGAAATCGAACGCACCTTCCAGGTCCGTGCCATATCGGTCCCGCCGCGTCTGGTCCGCACCGCCCTGGCCGGCGCCTGGCATCTGCGCCTGGCGCCCGCGACCCCCGGCCTGTTCGACGGCCTCATGCACCTGCCGGTGCTGGATTCGTCCCGGGCGCGCACGGAACTCGGCTGGACGCCCCGCCGCGCCGCCACCGACACCCTGCGGCAGTTCCTCGACGCCTTCCGGCGCGGCGCGGGCGGATCCACCCCGCCGCTGGCATCCGATGCCGGCGGCCCGGCCCGGCACCGCGAATTCGGCTCCGGCGTCGGCGGCCACGATCCGGTGGACGAATAGCTGTGTCACCGCGCCCGGACCGGGTAGCCGCCGGCCATGGCTACTATCGCTCCCTTACCGAAAGAACGTATCGGCGCGCCCCTGCGCGCGGTGGTGACCGGCTCTGATTCGGGTATCGGCCGGGCCGTCGCGGTGGCCCTGGCCGGTGGCGGCGTCGATGTGGGCATCACCTATCACACGGACGAATCCGGGGCCGCGCATACCGCCGAGCTGGCTCGTGACCGCGGTGCCCAGGCCGCTGTCCGGCAGCTCGACCTGGACGATCTGCCGACGAGCACGGCCGCGATCGACGAACTCGCCGGCGAACTGGGCGGACTGGACGTCCTGGTGAACTGTGCGGGCACCGGATCCTCGCAGAAAGCGATGGATATGGATTTCGACACCTGGCGCCATGTGCTCTCCGTCGATCTCGACGGGGCTTTTCTGTGCACCCAACGTGCCGCCCGGCATATGATCGACGCCGGCCGCGGCGGCCGGATCATCAATATCACCAGCGTGCACGAGCACGCGCCGAAAGTCGGGGCGGCCCCGTATTGCGCCGCCAAAGCAGGTCTGGGTGCGCTCACCAAAGTGCTGGCGCTGGAACTCGCCGAACACGACATCACCGTGAACTCCGTGGCACCCGGTGAGATCTCGACGCCGATGACCGGGCAGGACGACGCCGATCCGCGCGAACATCCCCGGCCGGGGCTACCGCTGGGCCGGCCCGGCCACGCCGACGAGGTCGCCTCGGTGGTCGCGTTCCTCGCCACCCCGGCCGCCGGGTATGTCACCGGTGCCTCCTACGTCGTCGACGGCGGGATGCTGCTGATGGGCCCGCAATCCAGTCAGCTGGTCGGCGACGAGAGCTGGCGCCGTCCGGGTACGAACAAGGAGGTCGCCGATGCTTGATCCGATCACCCCCGTGGTGCGGACCGCGTTCGATACCGGCGCACGGCTGCGCCACGCCCGCTTCTTCCACCCCCGCGGTATCCGTCTGGCGGGGCGTTTCCGGGCGGAACCCGAGTTCGAGGAGCTTTTCGGTACCGGCGACCGTGCGGTGATCGCCCGGCTGTCCAAGGGCACCGGCACTCCCGGGACCGTGCCCGATATTCTCGGCATCGGGTTCCGCGTTCTCGCGCGCGACGAGCACCCCTGGGATTTCGCACTCGCCACCACCGGCCGCGGAATGGCCGGCCGGTTCGTGGTGACCCCAGCCCGCGGGTGGTCGCACGCCCGGTACGGATCCCTGCTGCCGTATCGCTTCCCCGATTCGAGCCTGCGCTGGATCTTCGCCGATCCGGTCGGGCCACAACCCGGTAGCGCCGCGCTCGCCGAACTCGAGCAGCATCTGCGCGATCATCCGTTCGATTTCGAGATCACCGCCGCGGGTTTCCGCTCGCGCCCGAGGACGGTCGGTGAGCTGGCCTTACGACTGGCGGATCCGGAAGAACACCGGACGGATTTCTTCGACCCGATGCTCAACCATCCCGATGACGTGCAACCGGCACCACAGGTGGTGCAACGGATCCGCGAGGCCGCCTACACCGGTAGCCGCCGCGGCCGCGGTGCCGAGGACCGCGAAACCGGGCGGGCCGCCGGGACGATCCCCGGCTGAGCGCCGAATTCGGTGGAGACCTGTTTCGACCGGGAACACCGGGCAATCCGGCGACCATGAACGGAACCGATGACATCGGTCAGGAATCCGCCGACGTATCCGAATGGGCGAGTATTCCGCCGACCGAGGAACAGTTGGACGAGGACGAACTGGCCGCCGACCCGCTGGAAGAGGGTATGGACCCACCCGACGACTGGACCGCGGCCGACCGCTACGCCACCACACCCCGGGAACAGCGCGAGGGAGAATCTCTCGACGACCGGCTGGCCGAGGAGCGGCCGGATATCGTTCCCGAGGGTGAGCGCTCCGGCGCTGCTCCGGACACGGATCGCCGGCGCGGGTGATCCGCCCGGGACCCGGGGTTCACAGGTCGTGCGGTATTCCCGCCGACCCGGGCGCCGGAACCGGTCTGCGCCGGGGGCAGAGGCATACCGGCCGGCTTTCCCCGCCTACGACGGATCGTCAGTGATGGGTCCAGTCCGGCTGCAGGAAATGCGCGACCCGGGCCGCCTCGGACCGGCGCCCCAGCAGGACGACCTCCCGGAACTGCCACAGCATCGCGCCCGTCGGCGCGTGGATGGTCATATCGGAGGCCAACCGCATCTGTAACAGCCCGGTCTCCGGAGTCGCCGGGGTGTCCGGGGCGCCCCGGTGCACCCAGTGCGGTGTTCCCTCCGCGGCCAGGCTGTGCAGGCCGACGAAATGCACGGAATGCACTTCGTCGGTGCTGGGAGCCAGATCCGTGATATCGCTCAGTGTGGTGACGATCGGCGTGATGGCGAAACCCGAGGCGGCCGGGAAATCGTCGAGAACACCGAGCGTACCGGCGGGATCGGCGACGAGGCCGAGCTCTTCGTGCAATTCGCGGGCGGCAGCCCGTTCCATGGTTTCCCCGCGCTCCACCCGGCCGCCCGGCAGCCCCCACTGCCCCGCATTACGACCCCGGTAGGCCCGTTTGATGACGATCACCGCCGGTCCGGCGCCGTTGTCCACCACGCACAGCGCCACCGCCGCGCGCCGGGTGGCCAGATCGTCCGGAACGGCGATCCGTTCGAACGTATTCAGCCGGGCGCGGGCGAGCGCACGGAACTCGTCGATAGTTTCGGGGACCCGAGGTCCCGGGTCGGCGGCCATGAATTCGATCATGCCCCATCGGTGCGGGGCGCCGGCCGCCGCATCCGGCGCCGTCACCTCCACCTCCGGCCGTCACATCCGCCGCATCACCGATACCACCTTGCCCAGTACCACGGCGTGGTCACCGTCGAGCACCGGATAGGCCGGATTCCGGGGTTCGAGATAGATACGCCCGCCCCGGCGGCGAAACACCTTCACCGTGGCCTCCCCGTCCAGCATCGCGGCGACGATCTCACCGGACTGCGCCTCGGGTTGCTGGCGCACCACCACCATATCGCCGTCGCAGATGGCGGCGTCCACCATGGAATCCCCGCGCACCCGAAGCCCGAATACGGTGCCCCGCCCGACCAGTTCCCGCGGCAGCGACAGCACATCGTCGATATGTTCTTCGGCGGTGATCGGGCTACCCGCGGCGATATCGCCGACCACGGGCACCGCTACGGCATCTTCCCGAACCGCCCCGCGGCCGTGCGCGGTGTCCAGGAACAATCGCACATCCATGGGCCGCGCCATACCGTCGCCGCGGCGCAGAAAACCCTTCTCCTCGAGGCTTTTCAGATGTCTGGACACCGAGGAGGCGGACCGCAGCCCGACGGCCGCACCGAGCTGGCGGGTGTTCGGGGGATAACCGTGCCGGATCACCCACTCCTGGATGGCCGCGAGTATGCGGCGCTGGCGGTCGGGCAGGACGGCGGTGTCGAGGTGGTCGCATTCGGTCACTGCAGCATCGTATGACCTGGTACCGACGGCGATTGCGGGGTGCGTCACCGGGTATGCCGGACACGGGACCCGCGGGTCACAGAACGATTGCACCCGGCCTCTACACTGACGCGGTTGGGAGTTGCGTTCTAGGCTGGAATCGGACGGCTTTTGCCCTGGCATTAGGGAGCACATGGATATCGCGGAGGCGCCGCAGCCGGAATACCGGCAGGCCCGGTTTGCCGACCTCGAGGACATCGCGGCCATCGAAGCCGAGGTGTTCGCGGAGCCGTACCTGTACCTGATGCTACGTCAGCTCTTCGATCTGCACGGCCCGGAATGGCTCGTCGCCGAAGTGGGGGGCGCGGTCATCGGCTACGCGCTGACCCTCGAAAAGGACGGCCGGGCGCTGCTTTTCACCTTCGCCGTGGCCAAGCGGTATCAAGGGGCGGGCTACGGGCGCGGCCTGCTGGACCACACCTTGCACGTATGCCAGGAACTCGGCACCGAGAGCATTTACCTCACCGTCCGGCCGGACAACCATCCGGCGAGCGGACTGTTCAAACAGGCCGGTTTCGATTTCTGCGAACACGACGAAACCTATTTCGGCGCGGGCGAACCGCGCGATGTCTACGAATACAAGTTCGCCTGAGCGCTAGACTGTGTCATGAACGAGATCCCGTCGTTCGTGAAATCGGCGTCGACCCGGATCCGAAGGCACGCAACGGCTTACACCGAGCTCCTCGACCAGCAGCGGTATCCCGGCCGGATGGCACTGGACGAGCTGGGCGCCCGCGTCGAAGCGGTACTCGACGAATACGATCCCCCGAGCGCACGCCGTAAACACTCCGGCACTTTGGTTTTCCCGCATCTCTACGCCACGTCCCGGCACCCCGCCGAGGACGAGGAGCAGTGGCGGGTCCCCAGCGCCGTGATCGCCGCGCTGATCGCCGCGGAGGTGGAATTCCGGGGTCCGCTCAAGCTCAGCAGCCGCCAGAACACTCTGCTGGCAGAGGAATACGAGCGGATCGGCGCGCAGCTGGCGCAGGCCAGGCTGGATACCCATGCCGCGCTGGCCTTCCGGCGAGCCGTGGCGCTGTACCGGATCAACGAGGACAACGAATCCGAGGACCGCTGCGGTCTGCTGCTCGCGCGAGCCGAGACCCGATCGCTGCCACCGGGATTACGGCGCTGGGCGGGTTTCGGATCTGATGTGCTGTGCGGGCACGGCTACCGCCCTTCCTGGCTGCTGGGCTGGGTAGTCGCTCAGATCACGGTGTTCACCGGGATCGCGCTGGCCCTACCGCTGGAGGAAAAGGGTCAGAACGCGGGTGACACGGTGTACCTGGGTGTGATGAGTTTCCTCAGCCCGCCGGGACTCGACGACACCGGTGACCTGCCCACCGCCGGGCAGACGTTGTTCGTGCTCGAGGGGTGGGCAGGTGTCGTATCGATGTCGGTGTTCTTCGCCCTTCTCGTGCGCAAATGGTTCCGGATGTAGAACCGGTGGGCTACCACTCGGTGTCGACCGCGTTGTGCCGCAACGTATAGAGCGTCGCGACGGCGATATTGTCACGGAGCCGGCCGACGAGAGTGGTCCACTGTTTGTTGAATCCGGGGTCGTTCTGGAACTCCTTCCACAACGCGCGCAGCGCGGGCGGAGTGTGCGCGCCCGGCATCCACAAGCCGGTGAGATGTTCCAGCGCGGGCGCGAGAATATCCATCCGTTCGCTGCTGTGCAGAGCGAAGCGGTCGGCCTCGTCGAGCAGATCGGCCAAAACCGTCAGCAGCCAGTCGTGCGCCGCAAGATCCTCACAGAACCGCTGTGCCGCGGCGATATCGGTTTCGTCGCGCAGGATCAACCGGACCGACCGGACCGTATCGTCGTCCAGATGGAGCGAGGCGGCCGGCCCGGCACTGCCACCGATCCGCGCGGCCCAGCGCAGCCGGGTCGTACCCGCCTGCACCGGCGGGTTCTGATCGAGCTGGGGGTGGGCGCGTACCCGGCCCAGCAGTCGTTCGCTGATCGAGGCCAGATCCAGTTGTTCCGTGCGCGGTGCCTGGGTGAGATAGCGTTCCGCCAAATCGTTTCCGGCCGTTTCCCGATCCGGGATACGGGTGATGACCTCCGTGACGCCCTTCCGGCTGATGTAGTGCGACCACGTCTGCCGCCGCCGTTCGGCGGCCCGCAGAATCCGGGTGTGTGCCGAGGATTGCAGCACCCGGCCGCCCGTCAGCGAAACGCTGGTGGCCACCGTGCCCACGATCCGCGCGGTCTGTCCGCCCAGGGCCAGATCGCAATCGACGCCCACCGCGGTGGCCGGGGACACCCCGAGGGTGCCCGGCCGCTCTCGCCAGCGGATCGCACGACCCGGCATGAGCGCCAGCAGATCACCCGCTTCGGCGCGGGCCAGCGCGGCGGCCGAGGGAAGCAGGCAGGTGCGCACCTCGCCGAGGACGACGAGGGGAGTGGCCGATACCATCTCAGGATCCGTCGAGTAGTAGGTGCGACAGCCGCTCGCTGATCTTGCGGGAGACGGTCACCGGGATTTCATCGGCGGCCCCGGCGGCGACGACCTGCTCGACCACATCGTCGTCGAGGTCCAGATGATCGAGTACCAACCGCACCGCGTGCTCGATCCCGATATAGCGTTTCGGCAGCATCGACAGTGTCTTGTAGGCCGCGAACGGTGCCGCGGCGGGCTGCAGTTGTACCACCGGCGGAACCTCGTGCCAGCGACGCGGCCACGGCTCCCCACGCCAAGGCTGCGGAACCACCACGGGCGCGCCGTGGTACCGCAGCATGCCGAGGCGCAGCAGATGCCATACGGCGGCCAGGAACGGACACGACCATTTCGTCTCTGTACGACCGGCCACCACCTGTTTGCTCCACAGTTGCACGTCGAGGAAGATCGAATGCTCGCGGCGGCCGAATTCCTCCGGGGGCTGATAGGAGCGGTTGCGCATCGCCATCGGCTGTTCGTGCTCGGACGAGCGGCGGCCGTTGCACAACCAGCCCGATTCCGCGGTGGGCGGCCGTCTTCCGGTATCGGGCGGTGCGGGTTCGGCGACGATTCGCGCGGCCACCATCTCCGCGATCGGGATCGGTTCGCCCGCCGGTACGCCGTCGGCGAACGGTGACGTCTGCCAGCAACCGGATTCGCGGGCGAGATAGTCGATGGTCAAACCGGCGGCGTCGGCCGCGTCGAGGAGTTTGCCCAGGGTTTCGGCGGGATCGGTATCGGGCTGGAAGTAGTCGTCGATCAGGTAGCAGGTGCTGACCCGGGCACCGGGACCGTATTCGGACCGCGCCGATTCGACGAACGCCGAAACCAGCGGAGCGATACGACGGAACTCGGCCCGGACCCGATCCGGGTCGCCGGTGATGTCGTTGAGATAGAAATGGCCGACCTCGATCGACAGATGTGACAGGGGCACCGGCGCGATCCACGGCTGTTCGGTGGCCTCGCTGTATGCCTGCGTATCGCGCATTTCCTAGAGCCTCTCCCACATGGCGGTGTCGACGAGCAGGCGGGCCAGTTCGGTGTAGGCCGAGGCGGTCTCCGGGTTGGCGATATGGGCATTCACATCGCTGTCCAGGATCAGCTGTTCGCGCCACTGCAGAACGGGTTCCATGGGGGTTTCGCCCAGAACGGCGGTGGCACCGAGCCGGTTCGCGGTCGCGAGCCGGCGTAGCGCCACATCCTGTTCCTGCAACCAGGCCGCCTGGGCGGCGCGCTGCGCGACCGGATGCGAATTGGCATGGGGTACGGCGGTGCGCACATAGCGGGTCGAGGCGAGCAGTTCGGCCGGATCGTGCCCGCAGACGGACCCGGTCTCCAGCAGTCCGTGCGGTCCGTGCACCAATCCGGCGGCGGCCAGGATGTGCTGGCGGGTCCAGCGGTGGAAGATCAGCCAGCGCGCGGTGCGGTTGCGCAACTGGGGCAGCGCGGTGGCCTGGAGGGCGAGCTCCAGCGCGACCGATCGGCCCGCGCTCAGGTCGACGAACACCACCCGGAACTCCTGCTCGAGCGCGACCAGCAGCTCCGCGCACCGGGTCACCACGGCATCACTGGTGGTGAGGAATTCGGCGCCGCCCTCGTCACCGGGGAACAGCACCAGACGCCCGGCGCGGGGCCCGATGCGTTTGAGTTCGGTGCGGTCGGTGGCGGTGCCGACATCCACGCGGGCGGCGGTACCGCTTTCGCCGAGCAGATAGGAGTGCACGCCGCCGTCGGCGATTCCCCGCTCGACTGCGCTGATCTCGTAGAGTGCGCCGGCGGTGGGGGAACCGAAATCGAAGTCGACATAGGCGATATTGCGGCCGGTGAGGCACAGTCGGTACGCGAGGTTACAACTGGTCACCGACCGTCCGGTGCCGCCTTTGTCGGACGTGGAGAAAATCAGCACTGGCGCCGCCTCACCGGGTCGCGTCCTGGCGCGCGTACGCCAGTTCGTCGAGCTGGACCAGGGCCTGGGTCGCCAGGCTGTAGGCCGTGCCGGGACGTTCACGCAGCACACTGCGGGCGCGGTCGAGAGTTTGCCGGATGCGGTTGACCGCCGCCTGTTTCGGCGTAAGGTCGTCGCCCTCCACCTCGAGTTCTTCCTGATTGAGCAGATGGTCGGCCTCGCTCATCAGGTCGATCGCGCGGGCGACCATGGTGGACGGTGCCAGTGGTGGTTCGCGGAAGGTGTCGTAGGCGATCACGAGACATTCCATGATCCGTTCGGTGACGAACCAGGAGGGGCCGGGGGCGGGTGTCACCGACGGGCCGAGCAGCGCAACCGGGTCGTCCCACAGGCCGGCCGCGGGTCCCTCGCGCAGGACCCGCCGGTCGAGGTGGTCCATGGCCGCTTCGGCGAGTGCCATCAGCTGATCGCGGGTGCCGACGTCGGTGCGCAACCGGGCGGCCTGCAGGCACCGTTTCAGCATCATCGTCACGAAATCGGGCACATACCAGCGCAGCGGTGCGTCGCCGCTGACCTCCTCGCTACCGGAAAGACCGAGCTGGACACCGGGATAGTGCAGGACCGCCGCCGGATCCCCGGCGGTGAGGCGGCTGGTGATGCGGCCGCGCCGGGCCAGTTGATCGAAGACAGCGACCGTTCGCGCGAGGTCCTCGGTACTGTCGCGGTAGACGAGGTCCTGGATGAGCATCGCGGTGACGGTGAGACTGAAATAGTCCGATTCCTCGCCGTCGGAGGTGCGCCACGGGATGTCCTCGAGCGGCCAGCGGCCGCCGCCGAACTGGGCCACGGTCGACCAGTAGTTGCGGGCGAGTTCGAACCGCAGCTGTAGCGCGTCGGCGAGTTTACGTTGTTCGTCGGTGAGCAGGTCGAGTTCCCGGATGCGCTGGGAGGAGAGGTCGCTGATACCGTCCAGCGCCACCGCCGTGAAGTACAGGTAGGGGCGGGGTTCGGCATGCCCCTGAACCCGGCCGACCGCGCTCGGGACGAAATCGATGGGTTCGGCGGTGCGGACGATGCCCCAGCCCCAGCCGCATTCGAAGAGCCGTTCGTCGTCGGCCACGTCCACCTCGCTGGCCTGACTGAGGCGGACCTCGTTCGCCGCCTGCACCCGCAGCCGTTCCAGCCGGGCCGACAGTCGGGCGATCACCTCGTCGTCGGGCGCGTGGTTCTGGTTGATCATGTGCAGAATGGCCTGCCCAGATGCGGATTTCGGTTCCGGGGTGTGGATCACGAAGCTGCGGACCAGACCTGCCATCGCGGCGGTCAGGCGGACGCCCACCGCGTCGATCACCTCCGGTATCCGCTCGCTGAGGCGGCGTGCCTCGCGTCGCACCTCACCGCTGACGAAACGCTGGTAGCCGCGCAGGAAGCGCAGTGCCGCGATACAGAGGCTCAGCGACATCGAATAGGAGTCGACCACCTCGAGTTCGAGCTCTTCGGTGGTGAGCGGGCGATCCTCGGCGGGGTGCAGGTAGCTGCCGCCCGCGAAGATCGGGTCGCCCTCCGGGCCGGTGTAGCGCTGCAGATAGTCCTCCAGCAGGCCCACCAGGACGCCGCCGATCCGGGTCTCCTCGCCGAACGGTTCGAGAGCCAGGCGGGTATCGGTGGCCATATAGTTCGGCTGATCCACCGCGAAGGCCTCGAGTTCGGTGGCCGGATACAGCAGGCACAACAGTTGTTCGGCGTCGCTGATGGAATTGGCGCCGTCGCGGCCGCCCCAGCTCCATTGCTCGTCCCGATAGCAGCAGGCGAGCACCGCCTGCCACAGATCCAACAGCTGCTGCCGCGGCCTGATTCTCATGCTCTGCCCTCGCCCCCGCGTCCGAACGGCCGCGTCGACCCTCTGAATACCTAAAGTGTGCCTCGGAATCGTTCGCAAGGCCAAGGAAACTGCGAGTTTCGCGGTTGCCGCGAAATAGCCTGTGGGGCAGATGCTTCCGGAATCCACGCCGATATCGCACGCTCGCCGCAATTCCGTGCCGGCTGCCGATTTCGCCACGTTCCGGCATTGCGCCCCGCCGGGGCGGCCCGCACATCGCAGACTGGACGGTCATGGACCAGTTGGTGCTGATGTTCACGCTCCTGTTCGCCGCGGTCCTCGCCGAGGCCGTGGGCCGCCGGATCGGCGTGGCCTCCGCGGTGCTGATGACACTGTTCGGCTGCGTGCTGGCGCTGCTGCCGTTCGTTCCGCAGATCCAGATCCCACCGGATCTGATTCTGCCGCTCGTCTTGCCGCCGCTGCTCTACGCGGCCGCGCGGCGGACCTCCTGGCGGCAGTTCGCGGAGAACTGGGAACCGATCGTGTTACGTGCGGTGGGCCTGGTGATCGCCACGGCGGCGGCAGTCGCCGCTGTTTTCCACGCCTGGTATCCCGCGGTACCGCTGGCCGCGGCCGTAGTGCTCGGGGCTATGGTCGCGCCACCGGATCCCGTGGCCGCGACGGCACTGGCCTCCCGGCTCGGGCTACCGCGCCGGTTGGTGGTCGTGCTCGGCGGCGAAGGACTGTTCAACGACGTCACCGCCATCGTCATCTATTCCGTCGCGATCGAGGCGGTGGTCACCGGGCGTTTCTCGGCCGCGCACGCCGGCCTCGAATTCGTTGTCTCCGCCGTGGTGGCGGTGGCCGTCGGGCTGCTGCTCGGCATGCTGGGCAGCAAACTCACGGGATATCTCGCCGAGGCGAGCCGGCAAGTGGCGCTGAGCCTGCTGCTGCCCTTCGCGGCCTATGGGCTCGCCGAATCGTGGGGCGGATCCGGTGTACTGGCGGTTCTGGTGTGCGCCCTGTACCTGACCGATGCGGCGACCGAGTTCGGTGACGCCGCCTACCGAATGGTGGGCGAATCGTTCTGGGATATCACCGAGTTGTTGATCAGCGGTTTCGCGTTCGGTCTCATCGGCCTGGAGTTGAGCGCGGTGCTCGCCGCCACCGGCGACGAGTGGCCGCAGCTGGTGGCCGGCGCCGCCGTGGTGGTGGCCGTGGTCGTGGCCCTGCGGCTCGTCTGGCTGCTGGTTACCTGGTGGCTGCGGGGGACCTGGTGGCACGACGAAGACGCCGACGAGCCCTACACCTGGCGAGAAACCGTGGTGACCTGGTGGACCGGTATGCGCGGTGTGGCGACCGTCGCGCTGGCGCTGGCCATTCCCCTGTCCACCGAAGCGGGCGCCGATTTCCCCGGCCGCACCCAGATCCTGTTCACCGCGTTCGCGGTGGTGCTGTTCACCCTGCTCGTGCAGGGGCCGACCCTGCCGCTGATCGTGCGGCTCACCGGTGTGCACGCCGATACCCGCGCCGAACGCCGGCTGGAACGGCACCTGTGGAAACGCGTCGTCGACGCCGAACTGGCCCGGCTCGAGGAGCTCGCCGAAGCCGAGGACATCCCCGACGAACTCTACGAACGGCTGCGCGAAGGCGTCCGTAAACGGATGGCCCGGGCCGATCCCGAAGCGGCCGGCGAGGAGGCGCGGGCTCAGGCCGAACGCGAGGCGCGAATGGCCGCCGCCGTCAAGCGGATCAGAGCCGAACTCGCCGAAGCGGGACGCCGCGAAGCCTTGGCCGCCCGCCGCGAACCGGGGATGCCGCCCGACCTGGTGGACCGGGTCACCAGACGACTGGATCTCGGACCCGGCCGCTGAACCGGCTCAGCGCCGCGCGACGTCGCGGATATGGCACAGATCGTCGAGGAACTCGGCATAGGCGGTCTTGCGGTCCGGTGCGCGTAGCACCGAGGACGGGTGCACGGTGGCGGTGATCCGGTAGTCCGGCCGCTCCACGACCTGGCCGCGGAGCTCGCCGATGGTGGCGGACGGTCCGAGAACCGCCTTGGCGGCGACCGCGCCCAGGCATACCACCAGATCCGGGGTCACCAGTTCGAGTTCGGTCGCCAGCCAGGCCGAGCACGCGACCACCTCGGTCCGGCTCGGCTGCTTGTGTATGCGCCGTTTACCACGTTCGGTGAATTTGAAATGTTTCACCGCGTTGGTCAGGTACACCCCCGTCCGGTCGAATCCTGCCTCGTCGAGTGCCCGGTCCAGGAGCCGGCCGGCCGGGCCGACGAAGGGCTGACCCTGCGTATCCTCCTGATCGCCGGGCTGTTCGCCGACCATGACCACCGAGGCGTTCGCGGGGCCTTCGCCGAAAACGGTCTGTGTGGCATTGCGGTACAGATCGCAGCCGCGACAGCCCGCGGCCGCCGCCCGGACGGTGTCCAGATCGGCGTCGGGGGGTACGAACTCGGCCGCACCGACAGGTTTCGCGGTCCGGCGCCGCCGGTCCGCCGCCGGACCGCGCGCGGTGGTTCCCATCGTCGTTACGACCGGCCCAGCGCGTCGGCGAGCTCGTCCTTGCTCATCTTCGAGCGGCCTTGAATTCCGCGACGCCGTGCCTCGTTGTACAGCTGGTCGCGGGTCTGGCCCTTCGGGCCGCTGCTGTGCGACCGTTTCCCACCGCGCCGCTGCGGTGAGATATCCCGGGTCGACGAACGGCTCGCGGTTTTCGACCGGCCGGATTGCGCGCGATTCTTGTTGACCGTACGCGCGGCGATCTCCTCAGCGCGTTTGGTACCCGCACCGCGATCCTGCTCCGAATCCTTGATGTGCTCGTATTGCCGTTCCTGCTTACCTGTCCATTCCTTCGGCATGACACACCTCCTGTCGGTGGGCGTATACCCGCCGGCCACCGAGGCAATCAGCCGAATTGTTCGCTCATATATTCGCAGGTCAGGGAATTGGATGCGTCCGCGCAAGGGCTTCGGCAACCCCATCGATCTTCTTTTCGATCCGTTCCAGATCTTCCGCGTCCACCGCGAACAGCCAGTGTTTGGCGCCCAACAGCAGAATGGCCTGGAAGATCAGCTGCAGCCATTCGCTCTGCCAGTTCTCGAAGGTGCTGGACAGGAAGTCCTGCCGGTAACCCGACCATTCGAACGGCTGCCCGAGAGCCTGTTGCGTACTGCGGTAGTCGAAGTACTGGGTGACGAACTGCGCGGCCCACGAACCCGCGAACAGCAGTACCAGCAGGTAGACGGCCCCCCATCTCCTGAAGTGCCTCATAGGATCGGTGTACCCCGTATACCCCGGTGTACGCAGGGGGTTCGGGACGGGCGGTGCAGCTCAGCCGCTCGCGGGCTGCTGTTCTGTCAGCGCGGTGTGGTGTTCACGCATGGCGGCGACCACCGCCTGGAGAACCCGGTGGGCGGCGTGTAGATCCTCGGTCGGCAGCGCGGTCATGGCTGCGCGGGTACGCCGGCCGAGTGGACCGAAGAAATCACCGGCCACTGCCATGCCGTGCTCGGCGTAGTGCAGCAGGACGCGCCGGCGGTCGCGGGAATCGGTTTCCCGCTCGATATGGCCGGAGGCGATCATCCGCTCCACCAGGTAGGTGATGGCGGCGGGAGACACCCCCATGAGATCGCGGAGCGCTCCCGCGGTCAGCGGCCGCCCCTCGGCGTCGGCCGTGGCGATATGCATGAGCGCCCGGAAATCGGTGCTGCGCAGCGCATGCGAATGGGCGAAGAGGTGGGCGATCTGCTCGGAGATCGCGGTGAGCGCGCGGATATCGGTGGCGATATCGGTTTCGGCGGAGATACGCGTCGCGTCCTCGGCCGTTTCGCCTGCTGGTGTCACGCTCGGGGTCCTCCCTGTTCTGATCGGCACCGAGTGTAGCCGCCGTTTGCGGATTATTTAAGTTTCTGAAACAGTTGGCCGGGTGAATGCGTGGGAGCGCTATGCCGCACTGGTCACCGGCCGCCGTTCGTGGTGGCTACTCGTCGCCGTCGTTCTCGCGGCCTGCGCCGCGATTCTCGGCGCCGGCAGCAACGACGACGCCGGGCGGGCGCCGACCTCGCTGCCGGAATCGTCGGAATCGGCTCGGGTGAAGGCCGCGGTGGCCGAGTTCCCCGATGGCGCGGACGCGCCGGTCATCATCGTCATCAGCCGCGCCGACGGCGCCCCGCTCGCCGAACCGGACCTCGCGGCCGCCGCGGCGGCCGTCGGCGAGGTCGCGGGCACGGGGGAGAGCAGCGCCGGACTCGTCCCCGCGCCCGACGGTGCGGCCGCGCTGGGGCGGGCGAGCGTATCGGCCGAACTCAGCGGCGAAACCCTCACCGAGGAGATCGACCGGCTCCGGGAGGTGGCGGCGCAGTATACGCCGCCCGGACTGACCATGCAGATAACCGGCGGTCCGGCGTTCGGCGCCGATATCGCCGATTCGTTCGCCGGCGCGGACATCACGTTGCTGGCGGTCACCGCGCTGGTGGTCGCGTTGCTGCTGATCGTGACCTACCGATCCCCGGTGCTGTGGCTGCTCCCGCTGCTGGTGATCGGCCTCGCCGACCGGACCGCCATCGGGGTCGGTACTGCGCTGGCCCGGTTCACCGGTCTGAGTTTCGACGGCTCCACCTCGGGCATCACCAGCGTTCTGGTGTTCGGCGCCGGTACGAATTACGCGTTGCTCTTGATCTCCCGTTATCGCGACGAATTGCACCGCTACCGTGACCACCGGCAGGCACTGCACGTAGCGGTACGCCGTGCCGGCCCGGCGATCCTGGCCAGCAATGTCACCGTGGTCCTCGCGCTGTGCACTCTGCTGCTGGCGACCCTGCCGAACACCCGGTCGCTGGGCTCGATGGCCGCGGCCGGTCTGCTGGTCGCCGTGGTGTTCGTCCTGGTGGCGCTACCGCCGGTGCTCGCCCTGTGCGGCCGGAACGTGTTCTGGCCGTTCGTTCCCCGCTTACGTGACGACGACATCACCGAGCGAGGCGTCTGGCATCGGATCGCGACCTGGGTGGTGGCGCGGCCGGTGGCCGTATCGTCGGCCGCGATCGTGGTCCTGCTCGGCTGCTGCGCCGGTCTCCTCGGTGTTTCCATCGGCTTGGCGCAGACCGAGCAGTTCCGCGTCGAGGCGGAATCGGTCGACGGGTTCGACACCTTGGCCGCGCATTTCCCGTCCGGGTCGTCCGATCCCACGATCGTGCTGGCGCGCCAGGGCACCGCGGACGAGGTGCGCCGCGCCTTGTCGACGGTTCCGGGGATTTCGGCGGTGAACCCGGCCGGTAGTCATGCGGGTGCGGAACGGTGGACGGTCACACTCGAGGCCGCGCCGGAGTCCGCGCAGGCCTTCGACACGATCGAGACGATGCGCGCCGCGCTGGCCGAGGTGCCCACGGCGCAAGCACTGGTCGGCGGCAGCGACGCGCAAGCCCTCGATACCCGCGATGCCGCCCGCAGTGATCAATTCCTGGTCATCCCGCTCATCCTGGTGGTGGTCTGCGCGGTGCTGCTGGCGCTGCTGCGGGCCGTACCCGCCGCCGTGCTGCTGATCGCGGTCACCGTGCTGAGCGCGCTCGCGGCCCTCGGGCTGGGCACCCTGGTCGGGACCCATCTTTTCGGATTCCCGGCATTGGACACCACGACACCGCTGTTCGCCTTCCTCTTCCTGGTGGCGCTGGGCGTCGACTACACCATCTTCCTGGTGACCCGGGCCCGCGAGGAGACCCCGGACCACGGGACGGTCGGCGGTATGGTGCGCGCGGTTTCGGCGACGGGTGCGGTGATCACCAGTGCGGGTATCGTGCTCGCGGCGGTTTTCTGCGTTCTCGGTGTACTGCCGCTGATCACACTCACCCAGCTCGGCATCATCGTCGGTATCGGCATCGTGCTGGACACCTTCCTGGTGCGCACCGTGGTCATCCCGGCGTTGTTCACGGTTGCCGGCCCGAAGGTGTGGTGGCCGAACGCGCTCGCGCGCAAGTGAAAGACAGGACTCGCGGCCACACCTGAGCAGCGGCGACGCCGTAGTCGAGCGATGCGAGCCGGGGGAGTGACGGCGAAGTTTTCCCCGGTGCCCGCCCGGGTACGCCGTGACCGTCGTCCGCTTTGGGAAGGAGGGCCACGATGGCCGCCGAAGGTGTCGAGGGTTTGCGTACAGTCGTTCTGGATTGCCCGGATCCGTGGAAACTGGTCGAGTTCTATCTCGGGCTGCTCGGCGGGGAGATAGTTCGGCCGGAAAGCGACGACACCTGGGTCGCGATGGTCGACCCACAGGGCCGCCGTCTCGCTTTCCAGCTCTCTCCGCAGTACCGGCCCCCGCAGTTCCCCGACCCGGCGGGATCCCAGCAGATCCATCTCGATATCCGGGTCAGCGACGTGGAGGTCGCCGAACGCGCGGTGCTGGCTCTCGGTGCCACCTTGATCCAGACCACGGATTCGTTCCGGGTGTACACCGACCCGGTCGGACACACTTTCTGTCTGGTCTGGCTGGAGTAACCGCCCTGTCCGGGACTTCGCCGGGGGGAGCGCCTGTGGCACGGTGCCCGCGAAAGGTTTCACCCCGATAAGTCGAATGCCCGGGCACGGTGGCCGTGCCCGGGCATTGTCGACCTGGATTCAGCGGCGTTTCGCCGCGTCCGCCCGCCCCTTCCGGTAGGCCTTCTCGAGCTGGGCCCGCTGCTTCTTCAACTGTGCACGTTGCTGCTTCGCGGCCGCGCCCAGCTCACCGCCCCGGTGCTTGGAGTAGTCGGCGAGACCGGCAGCGCGTTTCCTGGCGGCTTCGGTCAACTCCGGCCCCCGGGTCTGTGCGGTGCCGGCGAGTTCGCTGCCCCGATGTTTCGCGGCCTCCGCGACCTCCTCGCCCCGGTGCTTGGCGGCGTCGGCCAGTCTCGCGGCCCGCTGCTTCGCCGTCTCGGCCCATACCGGGCCCCGCGCTTGGGCGGTATCGGCCAATTCGCCGCCTCGGTGTTTCGCGATATCGCCGATCTCGGCGGCGCGGCTCTTCGCGGCCTCGGTCCATCCGGGCCCGCGAGTCTGCACGGTATCGGCCAGTTCACCGCCGCGATGCTTCGCGATCTCCGCCAGCTCACTGCTCCGGTTCTTGGCGATATCCGCCCATTCGGATCCCCGGTGTTTGGCGGCCTCGGCCCAGTCCGGCCCGCGTTCCCGGGTCAGCTCGGCCAGCTCCGCCCCCTTACCGGCAACGGTGCCGGCCAGCTCCTGGCCGCGGCTCGCCGCGGTGCCCGCGAGCTCCTGGCCGCGTTCCGCTGCCTGCTGCAACTGGTGGCGCACCGCGTCACCGGACCCGTTACGGCTCGCCGCGCCGACCGGCAGCGCGCCGCCCACCGTGGCCGCGGCCTTACGAGCGGCTCGCCGGCCTCGCCAGCCCAGCGACGGTTTGCCCGCGGTATCCGCCGCGGCGATCATCAGCCCACCCAGCAGACCCATATCCTTCAGGAACGCGGTCCGCTTCGCGGCCTTGCGTTCCGGGTCGGTTTCGGCCCAGAAATTCTGTTAGGTGACCGTGGCCGGAACCACGGTCGCCGCCAGGGCCAGGCCCCCCGGCCGCGGCGCCGGGCCCCCATGCCCCC
>NZ_JARWOV010000148.1 GCF_029868855.1 Nocardia carnea
CCCCCCCCCCCTCCTCTCTCCTCCCCCCCCACCCCCCCCCCCCCCCCCCCCCCCCCCCCCCCCCCCCCCCCCCCCCCCCGCCCCCCGGCCGCGGCCGGGCGGGGGGGGGGGCCCCCCCCCCCCCCCCCCCCCCCCCCCCCACTACTGTGTGCCCGCCGTCTATACTTCTGGGGGGGGGGCACACTGCTGTCGATGGGAATTCGTCCATGGTTCGTATTCCGTTACACAAGCCCGGTCAGAGGCGGATTTCGATAACGGGGGAATATCCCGGCCCACCGAGACATCAACGGCTCGGCAAGGTATCGTCACGGGGCGATCACAACGTTCTCGCGGCGGATTTCGGCCATCCGATCAGCACGGCCTTGCTTGGGCTCGATGAGGTCGAATAAGGTCCAGCGAGCGCATCTGTGACCAGATCGTTGTAGCGCTGTCGGCCGATGGTTGGTCGGGACCGGCCGCCGGCGCCGCCGAGGAGAAACGGGGTGTTGTCCGCGCAGCGGTGGCGTACAACACCACAACAGCAGAAAGAGAGCAGAATTCATGCGTTTCGGCAGGGCAGCCGGCCCGAAGAGAAGTATGGGGCGGTCACGGGCACCTCGCGGTTGGCGTAACCGGATTCTGGCAATCGGTGCGGCGGTTCTCGCGCTACCGGTCGCTGCGGGTATCGCGGCTCCGACCGCCGTGGCCGCGCCGGCGGCGCCGGTGCACCGGGCCGGCCTGGAGGAACTGATGGTTCCCTCCAGCATGGGCCCCATCAAGGTCCAGGTGCAGTGGGCGGCGCGCGGCGGTAACGCCGGGCTCTACCTGCTCGACGGTCTGCGCGCTCGCGAAGACCGCAACGCCTGGTCCTTCGAGACCAATGCGCTCGAGCAGTTCGCCGGTGACAACATCTCGCTGATCATGCCGGTCGGCGGCCAGTCCAGCTTCTACGCCGACTGGTACTCGCCCAGCAATACCAACGGCCAGAAGTTCACCTACAAGTGGGAGACCTTCCTCACCCAGGAACTGCCGGCCTTCCTCGAAGGCCACGGTGTCTCGCGCACCAACAACGCCATCGCGGGCCTGTCGATGGGCGGTAGCGCCGCCCTGGCACTGGCCGCCTACCACCGCGATCAGTTCAAGTCGGCCGCGGCCTACTCCGGCTACCTGAACATCTCGGCACCGGGTATGCGAGAGGCCATCCGGATCGCCATGCTGGACGCGGGCCGCTTCAACGTCGACTCGATGGCGGCCCCGTGGAGCCCGCAGTGGCTGCGCATGGACCCGTTCGTCTTCGCGCCGCAGCTGCGCGGTCTGCCGATGTACATCTCGGCGGCCAGTGGCCTGCCGGGTCCGCACGACAAGCCGGCCGGTGCCATCGGTGCGTTCAACACCGGTAACGCCATGGCGCTGGAAGCGCTGTCGCTGGTGAACACCCGCGCTTTCCAGGCGCGGCTGAAGTCGCTGGGTATCAACGCCCACTTCGACTTCCCGAACGTCGGCACCCACTCCTGGAAGTACTGGGAAAGCCAGCTCTTCGCTTCCCGCAAGATGTTCCTGGATTCCACCAACGGCTGGTGACAACAGAACTCGCTGATCGGTTGCCGCTGAACCGATAAGCACCGCGCGACGGCGCCACCTGCAGGCAATACAAGCAGGTGGCGCCGTTGCTTTTTCCGGATCACCACGGCGGTCGAGTGATTTGCTGTCAGCGCGTCTACCGGGAATCAGCCGGTGGCGGCGGTACAAACAGTGTGTGGCAGGGAAGAAACGCGCAAGAGGGGGTTCGACCGGCCGACCCGGTGCACGTGCCCGGCGCGGGCTCGCCGTCCTGGCGGCCGCGCTGGTGTTGCCCTTTGCCGCCGCCCACGCCCCGGCGCCGGCCCAGCCCACTGCGGCGGCCGCGGCGGCAACGCTCCGCAATATCGTCTGGTATTCCGACCGGCACGTTGCCATCTGGGTGAATTCGCCTGCTATGGGTGCGCCCATCCAGGTGCGATTGCTGCTGGCGCGGGACTGGAACTCCCAGCCGAACGCGAAGTTCCCGGTGCTCTACATGCTCGACGGCCTCCGCGCCACCGACGACGACAGTGGGTGGATCAAGGAAACGGGCGCGGTCGACTTCTTCGCCGACAAGAATGTCACCGCAGTACTGCCGGTCGGCGGACAGGCCAGTTTCTATTCGGATTGGCTGGAACCCAACAACGGCAAGAACTACAAGTGGGAGACCTTTCTCACCGAGGAACTGCCGCCGCTGCTGGAAAGCCAATGGCGCGCCACCGATACCCGAGGAATCGCCGGGCTCTCCATGGGCGGTACCGCCGCGATGTTCCTGTCCGCCCGCAACAGCGATTTCGCGAAATACGCCGCCTCCTACTCCGGTTTTCTCACCACCACGAGTACGGGTATGCCGCAGGCGATCCGGCTCGCCATGATCGACGCCGGCGGATTCGACGCCGCGGCGATGTGGGGTCCGCCCGGCAGCCCGCAGTGGGAGGAACACGATCCGGTGTACCTCGCCGACCGACTGAAAGGTAAATCCCTCTATATATCCACCGGAACCGGTGCTTCCGGAAAACATGACGAAAGCTCCGAGATCCCGGGAGTCACCCCGAATATGTTCGGGATGGGCCTCGAGACACTGTCGCTGATCACCTCCCAGAATTTCGTCGGCAAGCTGCACGAACTGCGTATCCCCGCGACAGTCAACTATCGCTCCGCCGGTACCCACACCTGGCCGTACTGGGATTTCGAAATGCGCCAGTCCTGGCCTCAGGCCGCGGCCGCGCTCGGCGTGCCCGCCGCGAAACCGGCATGTGCCGCGGGCGGTGCCATCGGTGCCGTGGCGGCCGCCAACGGCTGGCTCGGTACCTGTCTCACCGGCGAATACCGGGTGCCGGGCGGCGTCGCCCAGGATTTCCTGCACGGCCGGGTGTTCTTCACACCAGAGGCGGGCGCGCATCCGGTGGCCGGCCGTATCGGCGGCGGATATCAGGCCGTCGCCGGGCCGCACGGTGCGCTCGGCCTGCCGATCGGTGCGGAGGCGGCACTGCCGGACGGCCGGGGTCGCTATCAGCCGTTCCAGAACGGATCGCTGTACTGGACACCGGAAACCGGTGCCCAGATGGTGCGCGGCGCGATCCTGGCCGAATGGGGTCGTCAGGGCTACGAAGGCGGCCCGGCGAAATACCCGGTGGGTCCGGAGGTGCCGACACCGCATCGCGACGGTGCGGTGCAATCCTTCGAAGGCGGCCCGTTCTATTTCAGCCCCACTACCGGCGCCCAGCGGGTGGAGGGTCTCATCCTGGGCAAGTACGCCGAGCTGGGTTTCGAGAACAGTTGGCTCGGCTTCCCGGTGGCGCCGGAACTCCCGCTGAAGGATTTCGGTCGGTACAGCGGGTTCGAGGGTGGCAATATCTACTGGAGCCCGCTCTCGGGTGCCTGGGCCGTCCGCAACGGCCCGATCATGGACGCCTGGCGCGACGCCGGATTCGAAAACGGCCGCCTGGGCTTCCCGATCAGCGACGAGTTCGCCGTGCCGGGCGGGGTGCAGCAGAATTTTCAGCACGGCGCAATCACTGTCCGGGACAATCGTGCCGAAGTGCGCTGATCCGCGAAGGTCGGCGAACATGTCGCTCGCCGAAGTACCGTGTTGCCGAGTTCCGTGAGGCCGGACCGGCTGCCCCCGTGCAGTGTGTGGTCAGGCACAACGCAGCGACATCCCGTGGGTGGTATTACCCTCGGTGGTCGCGGCCCGCGACTACTCGCCGGGCCTGGACGTAACCCGACGGTCAAACCAGTGGTTCGGCGGCGCTCGCTACGAGTGCCGTGAACCAGCGCGCACGGCGCGCCGGAACACAGGATGGAATGTATGTATCGGACCCGAGGCACGATGCTCGGTGTGGTGGCGGCCGTGGCGGCTGCCGGACTGCTCGCCGGCTGCGGCGACGAGGAATCGACCGCGACCAGCACCCCGACGCTGTCGACCCCGGCCGCCGCATCGTCGTCCGAGAGCTCGGCGCCGGCGCCGGCTCCCGCGCCGGGTGAACAGCCTCCCGCGCCCGAGGCCCCGGCTCCGGAGGAGAGCGCCGCACCGGAGGCGCCCCCGGAGGAAATGGAGCGCCCCGCGCCGGTCGAGCCCCAGGAAACCGCGGCCGCGGAGCTCGGTCCCAAGGAGCAGACCTATATCGACGAGCTGGCGAAACAGGGGGTGACCCCGTCCACCCCGGATATCGCGCTGAGTATCGGCTCCTATGTGTGCAGCCAGGCGGCGCAGGGCACCCCGGATCCCGCCATGCTCACCTGGGTGACCGCGATGGCCGGTGCGGATGCGGCGTTCGATCCCGCGAAGATGCCGGTCGAGCAGGCCGGACAGATCTACATCAATACCGCCAAAGCGCACTACTGCTAGTGGCTGCCGGTGAGTAGGGGACGTTCCGGAGCCCGTCGGTCGCGATCGGCGGGTTGTCTGACGCTGCTCGCGCTCGGGGTGGCCGGGCTCGTCATCGTGGTGCTGCTCTGGTATCTACTGGCCGGATGCCTGCGGGAGCCGCCGCCGGGACCAGGTCCGGGACCGGGGCCGGAGGAGCCGACCAGCCAGCCGGCGAGCTGCCCCGATGTGCAGATGATTTCGGTGCCGGGAACCTGGGAGTCCAGCAGTACCGACGACCCGTACAACCCGGCGGCCAATCCGGCTTCGCTGATGCTGAACGTCAGCAATCCGGTGCGGGAACAGTTCCCGGCCGAACGAGTCGACGTGTACACGGTTCCCTACGTGGCGCAGTTCTCCAATCCGGTGGCGTTTCCGCCGGACGGGCAGGCCTCCTACAACGTCTCACGCACCGAGGGCATGCGGCGGACGTTCGATTTCCTGACCCAGCGGCACGAAGAATGCCCGCTCACCACGTATGTGCTGGCCGGGTTCTCGCAAGGTGCGGTGATCGCCGGGGATATCGCCGAGCAGATCGGTAAAGGCAACGGGCCGGTTCCGGCGGACCGGGTACTCGGGGTGACCCTGATCGCCGACGGCCGTCGGTCCGGTGAGCCGGGGCCCGGGCAACCCATCCAGGTGGGCACACCGCCGCCCGGTATCGGCGCGGAGGTCGCGCTGGCCGGTTTGAGCGTGCCGGGAATCACGATGACCGGTGCGCGTGAGGAAGGTTTCGGCGAGATAGCCGACCGGGTGTACACGATCTGCGCGCCCGGCGACCTGATCTGCGACGCACCGCGCAACGCGCTCAGCCCCGCCAATATCCTCGGCAGCCTGGGCACACTCACCGCTGCCGTCGGTAATCCCGTGCACAGCCTCTATCACAATTTCGTCGTGGAATCCGATGGCACCACAGCCACCCAGTGGGCCGCGAATTGGGCTGTCGGCCTGGTCGGCAATGCGCCACGACCACCGCATTCGTAACGAAGCGAGCCTGCGGGCGCGG
>NZ_JARWOV010000149.1 GCF_029868855.1 Nocardia carnea
CCCCCCCCCCCCCCCCCCCCGCCCCCGCCCGGCGCCCGCCGCCCGCCCGGGCGCCCCCGCCGCCCCCCCCCCCCAACGTCCGAGTAGGCTGCCCCTCATGGGTGTGCTGGTCTCGGTGGAAGGCCTCGACGGTGCGGGTAAACGGACGCTGATCACCGAGTTGGTGGCCGCGCTCGAGCAGCGTGGGCTACGCGTGCAGACCGTGGCCTTCCCGCGCTACGGCCGCTCGGTCCACGCGGATCTGGCTGCCGAAGCACTGCGCGGCGCACACGGGGATCTGGCCGGTTCGGTGAACGCCATGGCCACCCTGTTCGCGCTGGACCGCGCGAGCGCCGCCGACGAGTTGGCGAAACTGCTGGCCGACAACGATCTGGTCGTCCTCGACCGCTATGTGGCCTCGAATGCCGCCTACAACGCCGCCCGGCTCGGCCAATCCGCCGACGGGGAAATCGTGCGATGGGTGGGGGAATTGGAATTCGGCCGGTTCGCCCTGCCGGTGCCCCAGGTGCAGCTGCTGCTGGATGTACCGGTCGAGGTCGCGGCCGAACGCGCCCGCCGGCGCGGTGAACTCGACGCGACGCGGGAGCTGGACGCCTACGAGCGCGACGGCGGATTACAGGAACGAACCGCCGCGGTGTACCGTGATCTCGCTCGGCGTGATTGGTACGGAACCTGGTGGGTTGTCCGGCCCGGCGAACAAGGTTCCGGACCACGCTCCGGCGAAATGAATGTATTGGCCGCGCGGCTCGCCGCATTGGTAGCGAATTAGTGTTGGATATCCGGCGGGAACGCGCCATGTATGGCGTGGCGACCCGTTACGAGCCCGGGAGATGACAACATAGTAACTATGAAGCCGAAGATTCTGGTCGTCGACGACGATATGGCCCTCGCGGAGATGCTCACCATCGTCCTGCGGGGTGAGGGTTTCGACCCGCACGTGGTCGGCGACGGCACCCAGGCACTGTCGGCGGTCCGGGAGATCCGGCCCGACCTGGTCCTGCTGGACCTGATGCTGCCCGGGATGAACGGTATCGATGTGTGCCGGGTGCTGCGCGCCGACTCCGGTGTGCCGATCGTGATGCTCACCGCCAAGACCGATACCGTCGATGTGGTGCTCGGCCTGGAGTCCGGCGCCGACGACTACATCGTCAAACCCTTCAAGCCCAAGGAACTGGTGGCGCGGGTGCGCGCGCGGTTGCGCCGCACCGAGGAAGAGCCGGCCGAGCTGCTCAATATCGCCGATATCGTGATCGATGTGCCGGCGCACAAGGTCACCCGTGAAGGCGCGCAGATCTCGCTGACCCCGCTGGAATTCGATCTGCTGGTGGCGCTCGCGCGCAAACCGCGGCAGGTCTTCACCCGCGAGGTGCTGCTGGAACAGGTGTGGGGTTACCGGCATGCCGCCGATACCCGCCTGGTGAACGTTCACGTGCAGCGATTACGTGCCAAGGTCGAGAAGGATCCGGAGAACCCGGAGATCGTGCTGACCGTTCGTGGTGTGGGATACAAGGCCGGTCCACCGTGATCGGTTACCGTCGGCTCCGGGCCCGGAGGCGGTAACTTGCGCGACCACGAAGGGTCCCGCACAGATCGCGATCCGGGCGGGAGTGGGCGTCGGGACCGGCTGCGGGAGGCGCTGGCTCCGGTCAACGAATGGTTCCAGCACGTCGGTAGATCCCTGGGGCTGCTCTGGCGGCGTTCACTGCAACTGCGGGTCATCGTTTCCACGCTGACGCTGTCGTTGATCGTCATCACCGTTCTGGGGGTGGTGCTGACCAGCCAGATCACCGACCGGCTGCTGGACGCCAAGATCAATGCCGGTGTCGAGGAGATGGACCGGGTCCGCAATACGGTGGAGGGCCAGCTCGCCGGGGTGCACGATGTCACCACCCAGGAGCAGCGGCTGACCGATGCCCGGGAGTCGCTGTCCAATCGCCGCGAATCGAGCCGGTCCGGTGGTGCCGCGGGCAGTTTCGATTCGGCATTGAGCGTGATCGGCGGTACTCCGCAACAGGTGATCGCCGTCGGGCCGATCAAGCAAGTGCCCGATTCGCTGCGCCGTTTCGTGCAGCGCAATCAGGTGAGCTACCAGTTCGCCAATGTCTCCGACCCGGACGGTTATCGCGGCCGGGCACTGATTCTGGGCAGTCCCAGTGCCGAAGTACCCACACTGGAGATCTATCTGATCTTCCCCCTCGCCAACGAGGAACGCAGCCTCTCGCTGATGCGCGGGACCATGATGGTCGGCGGCGCGGTGCTGTTGATCCTGCTGGCCGCGATCACCGCCCTGGTGACGCGTCAGGTCGTACTGCCCATCCGGTCGGCCGCCCGGATAGCCGGCCGGTTCGCCGACGGCAGGCTCAAGGAACGCATGCTGGTACGCGGCGACGACGATATCGCCCGGCTCGCCAAGGCCTTCAACGAAATGGCCGAAAGCCTGTCCAACCAGATCAACCAGCTCGAGGAATTCGGCAATCTGCAGCGCCGCTTCACCTCCGATGTCAGCCACGAACTACGGACACCGCTGACCACAGTGCGCATGGCCGCCGATCTCATCCACGGCAGCAGCGACGATCTGGATCCCGCGCTGGCGCGCAGCGCCGAATTGCTGGTGACCGAACTGGACCGGTTCGAAGGGCTGCTCAACGATCTGCTCGAGATCTCGCGCCACGACGCCGGTGTCGCCGAACTGCAGGTGGAATCGCTGGATGTGCGGATGTGTGTGCGGGCCGCGATCTCCACGGTGCGGCATCTGGCCCGCGACGCCGGAATCGAGGTGGTGATCGACCTACCCGAGGAACCGGTGGTCGCCGAGGTCGACCCGCGCCGGGTGGAGCGGGTGCTGCGCAATCTGCTGGCCAATGCCATCGACCACAGCGAGGGCAAACCGGTGTTGATCCGGATGCGTGGGGACACCGAGGCCAATGCACTGGCGGTCGTGGTCCGGGATCAGGGCGTCGGACTGCGGCCGGGGGAGGAGAAACTGGTTTTCAGCAGGTTCTGGCGTTCCGATCCCTCGCGTATGCGCCGCTCCGGTGGCACCGGTCTCGGGCTCTCGATCAGCGTGGAGGACGCGAATCTGCACGACGGAAAACTCGAGGCCTGGGGTCGCCCCAATATCGGTGCGAGCTTTCGGCTGACCCTGCCACTCGTGCGCGGTCAGAAGATGGGTAAGAGCCCGTTGCCGCTGGAGCCGGGTATGCGTAGGGCGCCGCGCCGCCCGCAGGCCGAAGGCGACCAGAGCGGGTCGGAGCGAGTGGAACTGGGGCCCCCGGTGACCGAGACCGAGCCGTGGGCTCCTCGGCCCGCGGGGGCGACGGAAGCCGGCCGGGCTGCCGCCGAGGGCGCTTCCACGGCGGGCGGCTCCGGTGGCGACGGTCCCGCGGGCAACCCGGGTGCAGAAACTTCCGGGGTGGCCGGCTCCGGTGCGGACACGGCCGGCGAAGGCAGCGGCCCGGGTGCGGCCGAAGCCGGCGGGAACCCCGCTGCGACGGCCCCCGGCCCGACCGAAACCGGTGGGGGCAGTCCCGGAGCGACGGAAATCGATCGTCCCGCAAGTGAAAACGATTCCGGAACAGATTCCGCGGATGAATCCGCCGAACCCGCGCCCCCGACCGTGTTCACCGACAGCGGAGACCAGAAATCATGACCGTGCGCCCACCATGCTCACGCTGGTTCCGGCTGGTGACCGCAGTCGTCGCGGTGGCGGGGATGATGGTCGTCGCCGGCTGCGCGAACCTGCCCGACTCCTCACAGCCGCAGGCGCTGGGCACCATCAACCAGGAGCCGACGGCGGAGGGGCCGCCGTCGCCGATGCCGGGCCGCGACCCGGATCTGCTGCTGCGCGATTTCCTGCAGGCCACAGCCGACCCCACCGACGGGCATCTCGCGGCCCGTCAGTACATGACCCCGGCCGCGTCCACGCAGTGGAACGACGAGGAATCACATGTCATCGTCGAGCGCGCCGATACGCTGCGGGAATCCCGTTCCGAGAACGAGGCGACGTATGTGCTGCGGGCACGCAAGGTGGGTGAGCTCGCCGAGGACGGTTCCTATCATGTGGCCGACGGGATCATCGAGCACAAGATCGAGATGACCCGGGTCGACGGCGAATGGCGGATCGACGAACTGCCCGACGGCGTGGTCATGGAGTACACCGCCTTCACGCAGTCCTACCGGCGGCATGCCCTGTATTTCGTCACCGGCGACGGCCGGCATGTGACTCCGGACCTGCGTTGGATCTCGGTGCGGCCCGACGATCTGACCCGGCGGCTGATCGATATGCTGATCGCCGGTCCCCAGTCGTATATCGCCCCCGTGGTGCGCAATTATCTGAGTCCGCCCGCGGCCGTACGCGGCACGATCACCAAAGCCAACGGTGATCCCGTGGGAGTGGGTGTCGGTCTGGGCGGGGTGCGGATCGATTTCTCCGGTATCGGCGAATTGTCCCCGCGCGATCGTGAACTGTTCGCCGCGCAGGTGGTGCTGACGCTGTCCGCCGCGGATGTACTCGGTCCCTATATCCTGCTGGCCGACGGCCGTCCGTTGGACGAACGGTTCGCCGATGGGGGATGGTCGGTCACCGATCTGGGCGCGGTCGCCGATTCCGTGCGACCGGAGACACAGGTGGGCCTGCACGCGCTGCGCGACGGAACACTGGTGGAGGTCGAATCGGACGGTGGTCCACGACCCGCTCCCGGATACTTCGGCACCGTGCAGAATCTGCAGTCCGTGGGCCTGTCACCGGACGGTAAACGAGTTGCGGCGGTGGCCGATGCGGGCCGGGAACCGCCGGAGCCCCAGCGCACCCTGATGATGGGAAGTTACGGCGGTGACGCCTTCCCGGTGGAGGAGGGCGGGACCATCACGCGCCCGTCCTGGACTGCGGACGGCAGCGCGGCCTGGGCGGTTGTCGACGGTAACCGGGTGATCCGAGCGGTCACCAACGGGGAGACCGGCACGGTACTGCCGCAGGGTGTCGACACCACCGAATTGTTCGCCGGTGATTCCGGTACCCCGGTACAGGCGCCGATCACGGAATTGCGGATTTCGCGCAACGGGGTGAGTGCGGCACTGATCGCCGACGGCAATGTGTACATCGCCATGGTCGTGGTCCGGCCGGACGGTACGTATGCGCTCACTTCTCCACGGCGGATCGCCATCGAGCTTCCCACCACCGCCACCGCGCTGGACTGGTACAGCGACGATACGATCATCATCGCCGGCAGCGGGACTGTCGATCCCGTGCGCACGGTAAAGATCGACGGTTCCGGTATGTCCTCGCTCGGCGGCCGCAATCTCACGCCGCCGGTCCGTCAGGTCACCGCCTCGATCGAGCGCCAGTACGTGGCGGATTCACGGGCAGTGCTGGAGCTGACCCGTACTCCGGAGGGTGGGGATCCGTACTGGCGTGAGGTTCCCGGTCTGGGCGCGGACGCGGTGCCCATCCTCCCCGGCTGATATCCCTCGATTGCCGTCGAGGTCCGGCTGTCGGTGCCCGGCGGCACACTCGCCGCTATGCGGACGCTTCTGGATCTGATCCTGCCGGCCGAATGCGGGGGTTGCCGTCGCCCCGGCACGCAGTGGTGCGGCGAATGCGCGCGCAGCGTGGCCGGCCCGCCGATGCGTATCCATCCCCGTCGCGATCCTGGAGTGCCGTGCTGGGCACTGAGCCCGTACCGCGGACCCGCGCGGCAGGCGGTGCTGGCGGTGAAGGAACGCGGCCGGCGTGAGCTGGCGGAGCCGCTCGGGCTGGCGCTGGCCGCCGGGCTCACCGAGTTGCGGACTCCGGGCCGACCCTTGATACTTGTACCTTCGCCGAGCCGGTGGGCCTCGGCTCGGCGCCGCGGCGGTGATCCGGTGCTGCGATGCGCCCGTTCGGCGGCGCGGTCGCTGGACAGTTGCCAGGTACTGCCGTGTCTGCGAGTCTGGTGGGGAGTCCGCGATTCGGCCGGTCTGTCGGCGCGCGAGCGCGATCGCAATCTCCGCGGTCGGATCCGCGCGGTACCGCTACCCGCCGAAGCGGCGAAGGCGCAGGTCGTCCTGGTCGACGATGTGCTGACAACAGGGTCCACGGTACAGGCGTGTGCCCGGGCGCTGGCGGCTGTCGGGACGTACCTCGATGACATCTTGGTGACCTGCGCAGCGTGAATCCCCCGAAATTTGCGTGAACAGTGGCGAACCTGGGATCGGCGTACTACCGTCGCGTTCACACACCCCGTTCCGGGAGTTTGGAGGTGGGCCTGCGACTCGAGTGCCGGCCGACTGATGGGACGCGGCCGGCAACGTTCATCCCGCCGCGCGCATCGGAAGTGTGCGGCCAGATCCGGGAGGTACGCGTGACGACATCTTCACGACCTTCAGTTCAGGACACAGCCCAGCCGCAGCTGGAAGACCAGCTCGACCGCCCACGAGAGACCCGCGCGGATATCGTGGTCAAGGGTCGCAACGTGGAGGTCCCCGACCATTATCGAATCTATGTGTCGGACAAGTTGTCCCGGCTGGAACGCTTCGATCCATCGATCTTCCTGTTCGACGTGGAACTCTTCCACGAGCGCAATCGTCGTCAACGCAAGAGCTGCCAGCGGGTGGAGATCACCGCGCGCGGTAAGGGCCCCATTGTGCGGGCCGAGGCCTGTGCGGACAGTTTCTACGCCGCATTCGAGGCGGTGACAGCCAAACTCGAAAGTCGGCTGCGTCGCACGAAGGATCGGCGGCGGGTGCACTACGGTGAGAAAACTCCCGTATCGGTGCACGACGCCACCGCGGATCTGGTCGAGGAGAACCTGCCCGGCGAGCTGTCCGGCGCCGCCCACGATCATTCACCGCACAGCACGAAGCGGGCGGATTTCGCCGCCGATTACCCCGAATACGAGGGTCCCGGCCATATTGTGCGCACCAAGGTGCACCCGGCCGTGCCGATGACTGTCGACGACGCTCTCTACCAGATGGAATTGGTAGGCCACGATTTCTTCCTCTTCCAGGACAAGGAAACCGATCGACCGTCGGTGGTGTATCGCCGGCACGCGTTCGACTACGGCCTGATCAGACTCGCGTAAGCCGATAGCACGGCCGACCGGTCCCATATGGTCCGGTCGGCCGGCTTATTGGGCGCGGCCCGCGTCGTAGCCTTCGTAATGTACGGCGTCGGCGAGGTCCCGCCTGCCGCGCCAGCCGAAACGCTCGAGGTCGGGGATGCGCTGGAATTCGTTCACCGGACCGATGCAGAGCCAGGCCACCGGCCGGATACCGGCCGGCAGATCGATGAGTTCGGCTAGGAACGGCGCATCGTAGAAAGACACCCAGCCGACCCCGATCTGTTCCGCGGTCGCGGCCAGCCACAGATTCTGGATCGCGAGAATTGTCGAGTAGACACCGGTCTCGGGAACGGACGCCCGGCCCAGAATATGCGGCCCGCCGCGGGCATCGTCGTGGACGACGACGATCCCGGTACCGCTCTCCTCGATCCCCTCGATCTTGATCGGATCGAAGGTCGCGGCCCGTTCCGCCGGGAGCGACCGGGCGAATTCGAGCCGTTTCTCCGCGACATGGGCCGCGAACTTCCGCAAGGTGGCGCGATTGCGGACGAGCACGAAATCCCAGGGCTGGGAGTTTCCGACACTCGGTGCGCAATGCGCCGCCTCGAGGATGCGCCACAGCACCGCATCGTCGACCGATTCCCCGGTGAATTCGGCTCGGACATCGCGCCGCGTCCGGATCGCCTCGTACAGACTCATCTCCACTGCACCCACCACGTCAGTATCGCTGGTTCGCCGAGTTCGCCGGGCGCGTTCGCGCTCTATGCGTCCCGCTGCAGGGTGCGAGGGTCACGAACAGGGCTGCGGAAACGCTGTCGCCCGGGTGAGCGATTCCGGCCTGGCAACGGCAATGGCCCGCCCGCCATGTGCGGGCCATTGCCGAGGGGCCGCGGCAAGCCCCGCCCGGGGGGGGCTTACGACGCGGCGGGGACCGGGGCGGGGGGGCGCCGCGAGAGCCCTCGGCGGCCGTCGGG
>NZ_JARWOV010000150.1 GCF_029868855.1 Nocardia carnea
GGAGTATCGGGGTCGTACCGATTTCCAGGTCAAGATTCGTGGTTTCCGGATCGAGTTGGGTGAGATCGAAGCGGCACTCCTGGCGTTGCCCGAGGTCGGGCAGGCGGCGGTGGTCGCGAAGTCGGATGCACGGACCGGTGATCGGCTCGTCGGTTATCTGGTGCCTGCCGCTGCCGGTGCGGATGCTGCTGAGGCCCGGTTGGATACGGCTCGTATCCAGTCCGCTCTGGGGCAGCGGCTGCCGTCGTACATGGTTCCCGCGGCGTTCGTCGAACTCGATGCACTGCCGTTGAACGTGAACGGCAAACTGGACCGTAAAGCGTTGCCGGAACCGGTGTTCGAGGCGACTGTTTTCCGGGCGCCGTCGACCCCCGTCGAGGAGATCGTGGCGAACACATTCGCCGAGATCCTGGGCGCCGAGCGTGTCGGTGTAGATGACGACTTCTTCGCTCTGGGTGGTAACTCGCTGGTCGCGACGCAGGTTGCGGCGCGATTGAGCAAGGCGCTGGATACGACTGTTCCGGTGCGGGCGTTGTTCGAAGCCCCCACGGTCGCCGGGTTGGCCGTGCGGGTAGAGCAGCATGCAGGCTCCGGCGGCCGGTCGGCGCTGGTGCCGCAGCCGCGGCCGACGCGGGTCACCGAGTCGGGTGAGGTTCAACAGGCTGTGCCGTTGTCGCTGGCGCAGCGGCGGATGTGGTTCCTCAACCGTCTCGACAGTGATACGGCGGCCTACAACATTCCGCTCGCGATCCGATTGTCGGGCGAACTCGATATAGAAGCCCTCCGGGCGGCGGTCGCGGATCTTGTGGCGCGGCACGAGGTGCTGCGGACGGTGTACCCGGAGACCGAGTCCGGCCCGGTGCAGGTGATCCTGCCTACGGCGCAGGCGGTGCCGCAGCTCGCGGTGCGGTCGGTGGCCGCCGCGGAGGTCGTCGCGGCCGTGGCGGAATTGGCGTCGACCGGGTTCGACGTCACCGCCGAAGTGCCGTTGCGGGTCGCGCTGTTCCAGGTAGGCGAGACAGCGGAGTCTGCCCGTGTCGACGGAGCGTCGGCCGGTGATTTCGTGCTGGCGATGGTGGTGCACCACATTTCCGGTGACGGTTCCTCGGTCGCCCCGCTGATCCGTGATGTGATGACGGCGTATGCGGCGCGGATTGCGGGTGAGGTGCCGGGGTGGGCGCCGTTGCCGGTGCAGTACGCCGATTTCAGTATCTGGCAGCGGGAGTTGCTGGGCGACGAATCCGATCCGGAATCGCTGGCTGCCGAGCAGATCGGGTATTGGAAGTCGGCGTTGGCCGGCGTTCCGGATCAGTTGGATCTTCCGGCGGATCGTCCGCGTCCTGCGGTGCAGTCCTACAGTGGTGGCCGGGTCGCGGTG
>NZ_JARWOV010000151.1 GCF_029868855.1 Nocardia carnea
GGCCGGCCACATGATCAACTTTTGATCGAATCCCGGGCCGGTTCGGCCCGGAACGACCCCGCGCCGGGGCCCCCCCCCCCGGGGGGTTGTGAAGCCCGGGGGCGCCCTACCCCCGCGGCCCCCCCGCCCCCCGCCCTCACACCCCCCCGGGGGGGGGGCGCCCCGCGCCGGGGGTGTTCCCGGGCCTAAACGGCCCGGGATTCGATCAAAAGTTGATCATGTGGCCGGCCAGGCCGTGGATGGCCTCCTGCAACGCCTCGCTCAGCGTCGGGTGCGTATGCACGTTGCGGGCCAGCTCGTTCACCGTCAGGTCCCACTTCTGGGCCAGGGTGAGTTCCGGCAGCAGTTCGGAGACGTCCGGGCCGATCAGATGTCCGCCGATCAGCTCACCGTATTTGTTGTCCGAGACCAGCTTGACGAAACCGGTGGCATCGCCGAGGCCGTGCGCCTTGCCGTTGGCGGTGAACGGGAAAGTCGCGACCTTCACGTCGTAGCCCTCGTCGCGCGCCTGCTGTTCGGTGAGCCCGAAGCTGGCGACCTGTGGCTGGCAGAAGGTGGCGCGCGGCATCATCCGGTAATCGCCGAGGGTCAGGGTTTCCGCACCGCCGATGGTCTCGGCCGCGACCACACCCTGCGCCTCCGCGACATGCGCGAGCTGCAGTTTCGCGGTGACGTCACCGATGGCGTAGATATGGCCCACATTGGTGCGCATATTGTCGTCGATGGCGATGGCGCCGCGGTCGGTCAGCGCGACCCCGGTGTTCTCCAGGCCGTAGCCCTCGACGCGGGGCGCGAAGCCGACGGCCTGCAGCACCTTGTCGACCGTGACCGTCTCCACCGCACCGGACTTGTTGTCCTTGATCGCCACGGTGACCTTCGAACCGTCGTCGTCGATCGACTGCACGGCCGCACCGGTGGTGATGGTGATCCCCAGCTTCTTGTACGCCTTGGTGATCTCCTTGGACACATCGGCGTCCTCGTTGGGCAGCGCGCGGTCCAGGAACTCCACGATCCGCACGTCCACGCCGTAGTTGCGCAGGACGTAGCCGAACTCCATCCCGATGGCGCCGGCGCCGACGATCAGGATCGAACCGGGCAGATCGCGGGTGAGGATCTGTTCCTCGTAGGTGACCACATTCTGGCTCAGCGACGTCCCCGGCAGCAGTTTGGTGTTGGTGCCGGTGGCGATGATGACGTTGTCGAAGGTGATCGACTCCGTACCGCCCTCGCTCAGCTCCACCGCGATGGTGTTGGGATCGGTGAACGAGCCCTTGCCGTCGTATTCGGTGATCTTGTTCTTCTTCATCAGGAAGTGGACGCCCTTGACCCGGCCGTCCGCGACCTTACGGCTCCGGTCGAACGCCGCCCCGAAATCGAACGACGCCTCCCCCGAGATACCGAAGGTTTTGGCTTCCTTGGTGAAGATATGGGCCAGCTCCGCATTGCGCAGCAGCGCCTTGGACGGGATGCAGCCCACGTTCAGGCATACGCCACCCCAGTATTTCTGCTCGACGATCGCTGTTCGCAGGCCGAGTTGAGCGGCGCGGATCGCGGCGACGTAACCGCCGGGACCAGCACCGAGAACGACGACATCGTAGTGGGAAGTCACGGTGTCGAGCCTAACTCTCTCCCCGTGGCCGGGCCCACCCCACCCGTCCCCGCCGGTGAACCGGATCACCGCCGCCGGTCCGCCGCTCCTGGGGCTACGTTGATATCCGTGGTGACCGCTCGACCTCCCGCCGCCGGATCGACCGGCGCGCCCTTTCCGGGCGGGCCCCAGCGGGCCGCCGCCCTCGCGACCGATCCGGCGCCCGCGGTCATGGATCCACTCGCCGGAACCGCCTCGACCCAGCTGGTCCGGCTGGTCCGCGATGCCGCCCTGCGGGCGGGCGCCGCCCTCGACCGGGTAAGCGCGATCCACGGCGTGGACGATCGCGAGCTGCGCGGTGAGCTCGACCGGATTCCGCTGCGCTCGCTGGTCGAACTGTGGCAGTTGCTCGCGGGCACCGGTCCGGGCGCCGGGCTGGCGGTGGTCGCCGATGCCCCCTTGGGCAGGCTCAGTACCTGGGATTATCTCGTAACAACCGGGGCAACACTGGCCGATTCCCTGATCGCCGCGCAGCCGTATCACCGGCTGGTCACCGCCGCTGCCGAGGGGTTCGATCTGTATCACGACGACGAACTGACCATCGGCTATCGCACCACCGCCGGCGATCCGGCGGTTTCGTCGGTGATCAACGAGTACGTCCTGGCCTATTACCTGCGGCGGGCCCGGGAGGCACTCGGCCGGCCGGTCGTTCCGGTCCGGGTCACTTTCAGCCATCCCGCCCCGCGCGAACATCATGTCCTGACCGAAGGTTTCGGTACCGGCCGGATCGACTTCGACGCACCCACCGACACCATCACCTTCGCGGGTGCAGACGCCGAGGCCCCGCTGCAGCGAGCCGATCCCGGGCTCGCCGAGCTGCTGCGCAGTCACGCGGATCTGGTTCTCGCCTCGGCACGTCCGATTCCCGGGCCGCTGGAGGAATTCCGCACCGCACTCGCCGCCGCGATCGACACCGGCGATCCCACCCTGAGCACAGTCGCTGCCCGATTGGCGATGAGCCCACGCAGCCTGCAACGACGCCTCGCCGAACACGACACCACCTGGCGTCACGAACTCGACCTGCTCCGCTACCGGCGGGCCGAAGAACTGCTGAACGCCGGATCGACGACAGCCACGGTGGCTGCCCGGCTCGGCTTCACCGATGACCGCGCCCTGCGCAAAGCCTTTCACCGCTGGCGCGGATCGCCCCCGAGCGCACTGCGGAATCGCTGATCGGCTCGGGTATCGGCGGTCCGGTCGACAGCACCGGACGTCGGCGGCAGAAACCGGCAGGTGAGCCGTGTATCGACGGCAACGAGCGGCAGTCACAGCAGTCGAGAACGCCACTGTCCCGCCGCCGGTGTCCGCGGCGGGACAGTGGGCGAACAGCGCGATCGGCGACGCCCGCCCCGACGGTGGCGTAGGCACGGTCACTGCAAGGCACAGGACCTCGAGTTGTCGCGTTTGGACCGGTAAGCGGTATGCGCGGACCTGGGTCGCGCGCCGATACCGCCATAGCGTTGTTCGTATCCGGACGAACCGTCCGCCGAACGAGAACAGGCAGAACCATGCAGACAGATACCCAGAGCCGGTCCACCCGCGAATTCGCCGGGGTATCCGGCGAGCAGGTACCGCCGGGGCTTCCCACCACCACGCGCGAGATCCGTTTGGCCGCAAGGCCGGTGGGGGCGCCGACGACAGCGAACTTCGACCTGGTCACGACCTCGATTCCGGAACTCGCGGACGGCCAGATCCTGGTCCGCAACACTTGGATGTCGGTCGACCCGTATATGCGCGGCCGGATGGACGACAAGCCCTCCTACATCGCACCGTTCCAACTGGGGCGGGCACTGGAAGGCTCGGCGACGGGCGAGGTGATCGCCTCCCGTTCCGCCGATATCCCGGTCGGCACGAGCGTCACCCATTTCGCCGGCTGGCGCGAGCACGCGTTGCTCGACGCCGCGCAGGCCACGCCGATCGATCCGGCGCTCGCCGCACCGCACCATTTCCTCGGCGCTCTCGGCACCACCGGGCTCACCGCCTACGCCGCGCTCACCGACGTGGCGCCGGTCGAACCGGGTGACACTGTTTTCATCTCGGCGGCGGCCGGTGCCGTCGGTAGTGTCGCCGGGCAGATCGCGCGCGTGCTCGGCGCCGGCCGGGTGATCGGTTCCGCGGGCGGCCCGGCCAAGACCGAACTACTGACCACGGAGTTCGGTTTCGACGCCGCGATCGACTACCGGGCGGGCGATCTGCCCGGCCGGTTGGCGGCGGCCGCGCCGGACGGTATCGATGTATATCTCGACAGCGTCGGCGGCGATCATCTGCGGGCGGCAGTCGAGGCCATGCGCCCACGCGGGCGCGTCGCACTGGTCGGCGCCATCAGCGGCTACAACGGCGGTTCGGCCGAGCCGGGCCCGGATCTGTACCTCGCCGCCACCAGGGAGGTCACCCTGCGCGGCATGCTGGTGAACAGCTATTTCCCACTCTTCGGGGAGTACATCGCCAAGGCGTCCGGCTGGCTGGCCGACGGCACCCTGCGGACCAGGGAAACCGTCTACGACGGTCTCGAACAAGCTCCGGCCGCGTTCCTCGGTGTCCTCACCGGCGCCAATTCGGGCAAGATGCTGGTCCGCCTCTACTGAGGCGTACCGGGTTTCAGCCGAGGAGGAAAGCGACCAGAAAACCCGCCGCGGTCGCGATACCGACCCACCAGCCGCCCTCGCGATAGGCCTCCGGCATGAGTGAATCGGCCAGTACCGCGACCGTGGCGCCACCGGCGAAGGCCTGGACCGTACTGATGGGGGTCGCACCGAGGTGCTCGGAGAGCAGCTGCCCGGCCACGGTGACCACAACGAGCGCCGACCCCGTCAATACCCACAGACCGAACACTTTGCCGGTGGCAACATCGCGTTCCCGGCGCAGCAGTGCGGATCCGCCGATCGCCTCCGGCACATTGCCCACCGCGATGGCGACCAGCAGCGCCAACCCAGCACCGGGCCCGAGCGTGACCCCCAGCGCCGTGTTCTCCGGAACGCCGTCGAGAACGGTACCGAGCATGAGGGCCCAGCCGACGGCCGCACCGCCGCCCCGTCGTTCGAGGAATCGGTTGGCCACCACGTAGACGGCCGCGCCCAGGAACAGTGCGGTGCCGGCAGTGAAGGCGCCGGCCTGGAGGAAAGCGGGTTCGAACAACTCGTTGGAGACCGCGGCGATCATGGTGCCCGCACCGAAGGCCATCAGTGAGGCGAGCAATGGTTTGGGCAATGTGGTGCGCAGCCCGATCGCCGCACCGATCACCAATGGAATTGCCGTACCGAGGCCATACAACAGCGCGGTTCCCATAGTGGCGACACTATGTGTTTCCCGGTAATTACCTCGACTCCACGCGGCCACCGATAATTATTCTATTATTTCCCTCTAAAATAGGCCGGCCGCGGAACGACCGGGTAATGTCCGGTTTGGCGGTTTCACCGGCGACCATGCCTGCGAGCAGCCAACTTTCGGCAAACCCGCGGGCACCTGCCGGTACGCTGCGAAAGGCCCGATCGATGACGAGGGGATCGGGCTTTTCGGTATTGTTCTGCGCGATGTCACAGGAAGCGAATTCGGGACGAAGGTATGCCGGCCAACCCGTAGAAGATCGGCAACGCGAGCGACGCGCACGTTTTCTCGAATCCGGCCTGACGGTTTTTGCCCGCGATGGGTACGCCAATAGCTCGGTCGGTGCGATTTGCAAAGACGCGGGGTTGTCCTCGCGTCAGTTCTACGAGGAGTTCACCGGCCGCGAATCCTTACTTCTCGAACTCTTCGCACTCATCGACCGCGAATCCCGGTCGGCGGTTCTGGCGTCGCTGGACCACAGCGCCGAGCAGAGCTCGATCCAACAGATCGACGCGGCCGTCCGCGCGTACGTGCATTCCATCGGATCCGATATGCGGCGAGCCCGGGTGGTCCTGGTCGAGGTGGTCGGCGCGGGCGCCAAAGTGGAGAAGATGCGCACGGAATCGCGCCGCGCCTGGAGTGCCGTACTGGCGCGCGCCGCCGAGGACGCCGCGCTGCACGGCGAGATCCCGACCGGCGACTACGACATGCGCATGCTCGCCATCATCGGCGCCGTCAACTACGTGGTCGAGGAGTGGAGCGGAACCGAACCCCAGCGGCCGCTCGACGAGGTCATCCGGGTATTGAGCCGCATCATCATCGGCGCCATCCGGGCCTGACGGGCAACCCGGCGGCCGAGCGCGTCGATTAGCGTTGACGCCGTGGAAACCGTTGCCATCCAGATGCCGGACGGTAGCACCGTCCCGGTGCGGCTGATCCCCGCCACCGGACCGCACCGGCATCCGATCACCCTCGACCGGCCGCGCCCTGTGCTCGTGCTGATCCCCGGGCTCGGCGTACCCGGGGAGTACTACCTGTACTTCGCCCGGGAACTCGCCCGCCGCGGGGTCGATGTGGCGGTCGGCGAACTGCGCGGTAACGGTGACAGCACGCCGAAACCGAGCGCGGCCAGCTCCTACGGCTACCACGAACTGGCCGCGGTCGATTTTCCGGCGATCTTCGAAGCGGTTCGCACCCGGTTCCCGGACAGCACCCCCTATCTGCTCGGCCACAGTATGGGCGGACATCTCTCGGTGCTCTACGCGGCACGGATCCGGGGCCGGCTCGGCGGGCTGGTACTCGTCGCCTCCGGCACCCCGTACTACCGCGGATTCCGCGGCCTCCTGGGCCCGGGATTGCTGCTCGGCACCGCCGCGGTCTCGCTCACCGCGAACCTCGCCGGTGTCTGGCCCGGTGACAAACTCGGCCCCAACGGGTTCGGCCGCCAATCGAAGGTGCTGATCTCGGACTGGGCACGGCTGGCCCGCACCGGCCGGTTCACCCCGGCCGGTGCCGATATCGACTACGAGGAGCGGATCGCCAGGCTGAAACTACCGGTCCTGTCGATCACCATCACCGGCGACGAACTCACTCCGCCGGCCTCGGCCCGCCACCTGCTGGAAAAACTGCCCGCCGCCGAAAAAACCAGCTGGCACGAACCGCGGCGGCTCGGCCACAACGGCTGGATCTCCGACCCGGCACCGGTGGTGGACCGGATCGAAAAATGGCTGCACGACCGCTGAGGCGGCTATTTCGCGGTACGGCCCTCGATCAGCATCTGGGTGAAGAATTCGTAGATCAGCGCCGCCTGGAACGCCGACTGTTTGTTGTCCGCGGCGCCGCCGTGCCCACCCTCGATGTTCTCGTGATACCACACGCGGTGTCCCTGCTCCTCAAGGAGCGCCGCCATTTTCCGCGCATGCCCGGGATGCACGCGGTCGTCGCGAGTGGAGGTGGTGAGCAGAATCGGCGGATACGTCGCGCCCACACCGCTTTCCATCGCCCGCTGATACGGCGAATAGCGGCTGATGTACTCCCATTCCGCCGGTATATCGGGGTCACCGTATTCCGCGACCCACGACGCCCCGGCCAGCAACAGGTGATACCGGCGCATATCGAGTAGCGGAACCTGACAGACGATGGCACCGAACAATTCCGGATACCGGGTGAGCATCACACCCATCAGCAAACCGCCGTTGCTGCCGCCCACCGCGCCCAATTGCGGTGCGGTGGTGATTCCCCGCTCCACCAGGTCCCGCGCGATCGCCGAGAAATCCTCGTATACCTTGTGCCGGTCCGCTTTCTGCACCGAGGTATGCCATTCGGGCCCGTATTCCCCGCCACCGCGAATATTCGTCATCACCCACGTGCCGCCCTGTTCCAGCCAGCCCATACCGGACGCCCCGCTGTATCCGGGGGTGCGGGAAACCTCGAATCCGCCATAACCGGACATCACAGTCGGCGCGGGCCGGCCGCGATTATCGCGATGCCGGACCACGAAGTACGGGATCATGGTGCCGTCGTCGGAGCGGGCGAAGAACTGTTCGGTGCCGATCCCGGTGGCGTCGAAGAAGGCAGGTGCCTGTTTCAGCTCGGTGGCCGGCGCGCCGACCACACCCGACAGCAACGTCGTCGGTGTGGTGAAACCGCTTGTCATCAGCATGTAGTCGTCACCGCCCTCGAGCGGGTCGAGATTCATGATGCTCGTGGTGGCCATGGCCGGGGTATCGGCGAGCGGAACGCTGCGCCAGCCGCCGGCGTCCGGGGTGAGGACATACAGTTTGGTCTGCACATCTTCCAGGGTCACCAGCAGCAGATGGTTCTCGGTCCATCCGTACCCGTGCAGCGCGGTATGCGCATCCGGTTCGAACAGCACCTCGAACTCGCGTTCGCCGGAAAGGAACCGGTCGAAACCGGTCACGATCAGTGATCCGGCGGTGTACACCCGTCCACCGGTCTCCCACGGCGATTTCAACCGCACCAGCAGCCAATCCTTGTACCAGGATTCGTCGGCGTCGGACGGTGTTTCGAGACGAACCCGGGAACCGTCGGCCTGCAGCAGGTACACGTCCTCGTTGTAGAAATCGGTCGCCTGCCCGACATAGTGGCGTTCGTAACCGGGTGTGCGATCGTAACCGGCGCTGATCGCGACATCCGTCGCTGCGCCCTCGAATACCGTCTCCGCGGTTTCGAGTGCGGTTCCGCGGCGCCAGCGTTTCGCGATCCGCGGATAGCCGGAATCGGTGAGCGACCCGGGACCGAAATCCGTTCCCACATACACCGTGTCGATATCGATCCAGCTCAGCCGGGATTTGGCCTCCGGCAGGAAGAACCCGCCGGCCTCGGGCGCGACGAATTCCCGGGACTCGAGATCGAATTCGCGCACGACCTTGGCATCGGCACCGCCCCGGGAAAGACTTATCAGAGCGCGGGATTGCTCCGGCCGCAGCACTCCGGCCCCGCCCCATACCCAGTTCTCGTCCTCGGCCGCCGCGACCGCGTCGAGATCGATGAGGACATCCCATTCCGGCTCCGGTTTCCGGTACTCGGCGAAAGTGGTCCGCCGCCACAGTCCCCGCGGATGCTGCGCATCACGCCAGAAGTTGTACAGCCATTCCCCGCGCCGGCCCGGAAACGCGATCTTGGCATCGGTATCGAGCATGTCCAGGATTCGCCGCTGCAGCACATCGAAGCGGTCGTCCGCGGCGAACCGCTGCATGACCACTTCGTTGTGCGCCCGCGCGAAGTCCAGCGACCGCTCGCCGGTGACCTCTTCGAGCCAGAGATAGGGGTCGGCTGCGCTGTCCGGTGCATCGCTCATCCGACCATTCTCGCCCAGCAGGCCGACGCGTGGTGGCGACGGTCGCTACTTCTGCCGCGGCCTGCCCGGCGGATCGGCCGGGGTGTCGAAGCGGGCCGGTACTTCCGCCCGGGCGGTATCGAACAGGTCGGCGCAGCGGGTGAGCAGCCGGAACAATGTTTCTCGTTCGGAATCGGTGAACCCGTCACCGACGGACCGCTCCACGGCGATCGCGCGCGCATCGGCATCGTGCATCACCGATTCCCCTTTTTCGGTGAGCCGGGTTTCCAGCACATTCCGGTGCCAGGGATGCGGGGTGCGCTCGATCAGCCCGCGATCGACCAGGTTGGTGAGCACGGTGTTCATGGTGGGCGGCGTCACCCCGCACAGCCGGGCCAGCGCCGCGGCGGAGATTCCCGGGTTCTCGGTGAGAAACAGCAGCGCAGCGTACTGCGCCTCGGTGACCCCGGCCGGTTTCAGCACGGCGAGTTTGGCTGCGGTGCGCGCTTGTTCCGCGCGTTTCACGTACGAACCGATGCGCTCACCGGCGGGCATGGAGGTCATGCAGGCATGGTATCCAGCCTTTCCTCAATTAGAGTCTTGACGATGATTAGAGCGCTAATATATCTTCGTGTACGCACTTCGATCTACTCGCTACCGAAAATTCCCGGAAGGCCGGACCGCCCATGTTCCGTTCATCGAGTATCCGCTGGTCAACCGCACTCTTGGCAGCTGCTGCCGGCCTCACCCTCGCCGGGTGCGGGGACACAGCCCCGGCCGCCGCACCACCCCGAGTCGAGACGGCATTCGAACTTCCCGGCGACCGCGTCTATCCGGAAGGCATCGCCCTGGACGAACGGACCGGCGATATCTATGTCGGCTCCTTCGCCGACGGCACCGTCTACCGAGCATCCCCCGGCACTTCGCGCGCCGAGGTCTTCCTGCCCGCGGGCGCCGACGGCCGCCGAACGGCCAACGGGTTACGCGTAGATCCCGACGGCCGGCTCTGGGTGATCGACTCCACCACCGGCGTCACCGTCTACGACCTCACCTCCCGCGCCCTGCTGGCCCGCTTCGACGCAGTGGGTCCGGCAGACCGATTCCTCAACGACATCGCTCTCACCCCCGACGGCACGGCCTATCTCACCGACAGCCGTCGCGCGGTCGTCTACCGGATCACCCCCGACGCCTTCAACCGCACTGCCACCACCGGCGGCCACGGCGAACTCACCGAATCCTTCGATCTGAGCCCATCCCTGGAACCCCACGACCCCGGCGCTTACACCCTCAACGGCATAGTCGCCGACCCCACCGGCTCCTACCTGCTCACAGTCGACTCCACCGGCGGCGACCTCTACCGAATCGACCTCACCACCACGACAATCAGCAAAGTAACCCTCGACGGCGGCGACCTCATCCTCGGCGACGGCCTCGACCTCCACGCCGGCATCCTCCGCGTCGCCCACAACACCGAGAACACCCTCACCCGCTGGCAGTTGTCGTCCGAAGGCACCACCGCGACTCGCACCGGACGCCACCACGACGACACCCTCGGCACCCCGACCACCCTGGTCCACGGACCGAAGTCAACCCTGGTCGTCGCCTCGCAATTCGACAAAGGCGGCCCACTCGGGCAGGGCAGCCCCACCATCCCGTTCCGGGTAGCCGCAGTATCCGGATTCTGAAACGCGGCCGGGTTGTCGATCTCGACGAACCGGCGTTCGAGCCGACAGCCGGGGTCGGCCGCGCCGTCGATCACGCAGGGACGTGCACCCGCTCGGCATCGATCCGGGCGATACGTTCGACCCCCCAGCGCCCGAGCGGTTCCAGCGCCGCGTTCAGCGCCGTCCCGTCGGCGGTCAACGAGTACTCGACCCGCGGCGGCACCTCCCGATACACCTCGCGGTGCACAATGCCGTCCTCGGCCAGCTCCCGCAGTTGCTGGATGAGCATTTTCTCGGAGATCCCGGGCAGCCCGCGTTTGAGCTCACCGAACCGCCGGACACCTTTCTCGTGCAGCTCCCACAGAATCAGCGATTTCCATTTGCCGCCGACAACGTCCATCGCGGCGTCGATACCGCAGAAGTACGGACCGCATCGCTTATCGCTCATCGTTCGACCTCACTACCTGAATACATACCATTCGGTTAGTACCCGACCAGAAAGTAGGTACTTGCCAGGACAACAGTACCGGGGGACGCTCGGACCACACACGACGTGCCACATCAGTGGACCGAGAAGGAGTTACCCGCAATGGCACAACCCGTACAGACCCCCGTCACCGTGCTGGGACTCGGCGCGATGGGCAGCGCCCTCGCAGCCGCTTTCCTGAAAACCGGCCACCCCACAACCGTCTGGAACCGAACCCCCGGTAAGGACGCCGAGCTGATAGCGGCCGGCGCCCGCGGCGCAGAGTCGGTCGAAACAGCCGTCGCCGCCGGGGATCTGGTCATCGCCTGCCTGTTCGACCATGCATCGGTCCACGAAACCCTCGATCCCGTGACCGGAACACTGGCGGGTCGCGACCTGGTGAACCTCACCAGCACCGAACCCGCCGACGCCCGCGAACTTGCCGATTGGGCTGCCCGGCACGGGATTTCGTTTCTCGACGGGGGCATCATGGCCACCCCGCCCATGATCGGTCAGCCCGGCTCCGCATTGCTGTACAGCGGGTCCACCGAGGTATTCGACCGGCACCGGCCGGTTCTCGAACTGCTGGGCTCCGCAGAGTATTTCGGCACCGAACCGGGCAAGGCTTCACTCGTCGATTTCGCGATGCTGTCCGGGATGTATGTGATGTTTTCCGGCTTCTATCACGGCGCCGCGATGGTGCGCTCCGCCGGTATGTCCGCAACCGAATTCGGCCGGCGCGCCGAAGCCTGGCTGGGCGCCGTCCTCTCGTCCCTGCCCGCCGCAGGCGCACAGATCGACAGCGGTGACTACTCGGTGCCGTTCCAGAGCCTGAATTTCACCAAAGCAGCCGTCGACGCCATCGTTTCCGCCAGTCGCGACGCCGGGGTGGACCTGGACATCATCGGTCCCGTGAAAAACCTCGTCGACCGCCAGGTCGCTGCAGGCTTCGGCCACGAAAGCTCCGAGCGGATGTTCGAAAGCCTGCATCCACCGGCCCGAACCGCCGGGTAATCCGCGCCGCTGCGCCCCGCCGATCCGGCAGTCCGGGACCCTGCGCACATTGATCCGACGGAGTGGTACGCCAGGCACTCCAGGCAGCGCCGCGAGTACGCGGTAACTTCCGGAGATGAGCTTCCGGCTGGCCGCATACGCAGTTTGCCTCGAGGAGGGACGCGTACTCCTCGCCCGTCACATGCCACAGAGCGGGGAGTTCGTCTGGACTCTTCCCGGTGGCAGAGTGGAACACGCCGAGGATCCGTTCGACACGGTGACCCGCGAACTCACGGAGGAAACCGGCTGCCACGGCATCGTCGAACGCCTACTCGGCGTGGACTCGAGGGTCATCCCAGCAGCCGTCGCGCGCTCCGGAGCCGAACACCAGAACGTGGGTATCTTCTACGGCGTCCGCATCACCGGCGGTGAACTCCGGCCCGAACCCGATGGGCAGACCGCCGAATCCATCTGGACACCGATTACGGATGTCGCCCACCTCCGCCGCTCATCACTCGTCGACACCGGCCTCATCCTCGCTCGGACTCTTCCGGCCACCGGCCACGTCGATCCCGTCCGGATCGGCGGCCTGATACAACACTGAGCAGCGGCTACGGCCCGGCCACCGGCGGCAGCGGATGCCCGGGATCCAACGCGGGCAGGCCGTCGATGCTGTGCCCGTTGTCGCCGGAGATCCGCCCGGCGTACTTCTCGGCCGGCTGCCGGGCGTGATGGGCGTCGAGCACCGGGCGTTCACCGACGAGGTCGTAGTAGGGCACCGAATACCCACACGAGTCCGCAATACGATCCACCGCGATCACGATGGCCATCCGGACACCCGGATGATCACTCCCGAAATGCTGCCGGAGACTGTCGAACTCCGCCTCGTCGGGCCGGACGATCCGTCCGGTACCGAACAGGCGCAGAATTCGCGAGTTCCGGGTGAACGAGCAGAACATGATGGTGATCCGCCCGTTGTCCCGCAGGTGCGCGATGGTCTCCACCCCGCTGCCGAACAGATCGAGATAGGCCACGGTGTGCTCGTCGAGGACGGCAAAGGTGTCACGGTATCCCTTGGGGGACAGGTTCACCCGCCCGCCGTCGGACGGTGCGGTCGCGACGAAGAACATCGCCTGCTTTCCGATGAACTCCCGCAACGACTCATCGATATGCGAAAACACTTTGGCCACCGCGCTCGCCCTTCCCTCGTCCTCCCGATCCGGACTCGCCCGAGCCTAACCACACAACTCAGCATCTGCTGTTACCCCGGTCTCCACCCCGGACGGCTCCTTCCGGCGCAGAAGCCGAAGCGCCGATGCGATGGAGTCGGCGGCGGGTACCGATACCAGCCGGGCCCAGGAAATCCGGTCTCCGGGTTCATCCCCTGAATCTCTCACTCAGAACGGATCCACAGTCGCCCTGTGATGCAATCAACGGGAGGAGCGCGGAAGAACCGGACGGCCAACTCGCTGTCAGGGCCGTGTTCGGGACGAAAAAAAGGGGGAAGGCATGCGTCCGCTCATTGTGGCGCTCATATTCGCATTGATTTTCTTCACCAGCTGCTACCTGGCGGCGAAAGGCTACCGCGGCGTGGCGACGAGCAGGTCCGAAGGCTACGGCGAGTACCTGCCGGACCATATGCTGACCGACCCCGCGTGCAGGAAGGAGATGAACCGGATGGTCTTCCGATGGGCGAGTTCCGCTGCTGTTCTCTGCCTACCGCCTATCGGGTTCCTCGTCTACATACTGGCCGATCCGGAGCGACAGTTGCATCTGCCGGTCCTGATCCTGCTGGCGCTGTACGGACTGGCAGTGACGTCCATCGCCGGGTACCCCGTGGAGAAAATGAAGAGCTACCGCACCGGGTGATCCAGGTGCCCGTCGCACGTCGGCGCTACACCGCCTCCATCGAGCCGGTTGCACGACCGTCACGAGGATGTCCGCCAGGCAGCTCGCACTACCGTGGAAAATCTGAGTCAGTCGCCGAGCAAAGGCTCCATCTTCGAGTAAGCGGCGAAATCACGGAAGTGGCGTGCGTACAGGTCGCAATCCTCGGACAGATCATCGACCAGTGCTGATGCGACGTCGACGATCTCCTTCGGCGAGACGGTGATGTTGTTGCCCGCTTCGTTCTTGTACGTCCCCGCCTCGCTTCGAAAACGCGCCGCCGTAACCGCCCGCGCCTCTTCCTCGGATTCCGCGTAGATGAGGGATACGTCTTCCCGGTACAGCGGCTGGTACCCCTCGGCGTCCGAGGAGAACTCGTACAACGTGATGGCGATAAACGGTTGTCGGCCCACTGATACTCCCTAACACGCTTGTGAACTAACGGTGTCCAGGATCCCTCGACAACCGTCCGGACACAGCCGCAGAACGAACCGCGGGGGGGGGGGG
>NZ_JARWOV010000152.1 GCF_029868855.1 Nocardia carnea
GTAGCAGGGGGGCGGACGCACCGACGTACACCATCAAGATGCCTAAGGATCTCTGAGACTCGGCGGAATACCGAGTCGCCTTAAACAGAGTCGACTAAAAAGCCCCCCGGACCTGCGTCCGGGGAGCTTTTTCGTAGCCGATCCGGGCCGTCCGCACCGTGTGCATCGATCACCGAAACGACAGAATCCCGCCTCCGGGCTACGGGGGCGGGATTCCGGTCGCAGGTCAGCGCAAGGTGGCGGTGAGGTGGGGGTAGCCCTTCTTCGGATGCCGCAGGGCGAGTTCCCAGCCATCGGCCACCTGATCCGCGTAGACGTTCACGGTCGAGGGCAGCAGAATCGGTTTACCGAACTTCACCGCATAGGACACCGCACCGGGGATCCGGCCCTCCAGCGTGGCCAGGATCGCGGCCGCCGACCACATACCGTGCGCGATGGCCCGCGGGAAGCCGAACGCCTTGGCGCCCAACGCCGAGGTGTGGATCGGGTTCTGATCACCGGAGGCGTTCGCGTAGCGGGTGATCGTCGGCTGGTCGACTTTCAGAGTGCGCAGCGGGGGCGGCGGTACCTCCTCCGGTTTCGGTTCGGGTTTCGGACCACCGGACAGCGAGGTCTTCTGCTGGTGCAGGAAGGTGGTCACCTGCCGCCACACCAGCTCCCGGCCGACCCGGATCTCGCTGATCGCGTCCACCAGCAGACCTTTGGGGTGTTCGCGCAGGTTCTCGATATGCGCGGTGATATCGAGCGGTTCGCCGACCGAGATATCGCGGGTGCGCTCGATCAGGTTCTCCGCGTGCACCGCCCCCACCGCGACGAACGGGAAATCGCGTTGCACCACGAGTTTCATCACCATCGGGAAGGTGATGACGAACGGGTAGGTCAGCGGGAGGGCATCGCCGAACCGCAGTCCGGTGGCCCGGCAATAGGCGGCCAGATGCTCCGGGTCCACGCGTAGACCCTCGAGCCGGACCTCGCGGTCCGGGATCGCCGGTTTGCGGCCGGATACGAACGGCAGCGGGACCGCGCCCAGGGCCGCCTTCACATAGAGGCTGCCGTTCTTCGGGGGTGCGTCGAGGGTGATGGTCTCGGTCATCACGCGCCGATCATGCTCTGGCCGCAGACGCGGACGATATTGCCGTTCACCGCGTTCGACGCCGGGCTGGCGAAGAAGGCGACGGTTTCGGCGACGTCGACGGTCTGTCCGCCCTGGTTGAGCGAGGCCATCAGCCGGCCGCCCTCGCGGGTCGCCAGCGGTATCGCGGCGGTCATGGCGGTTTCGATGAATCCGGGCGCCACGGCGTTGATGGTGATGTTCTTCTCGGCCAGCGCGGGCGCCTCGGCGTTCACCATGCCGATCACGCCGGCCTTGGAGGCGCCGTAGTTGGTCTGCCCGCGGTTACCGGCGATACCCGCGATGGAGGACACGTCGATCACCCGGCCGCCCTCCTTCAAGGCGCCCGAGGACACCAGTCCCTCGGTGATCCGGTGCGGCGCGGCGAGGTTCACGTTCAGCACCGCGTTCCAGCGGCCCTCGTCCATGTTCGCGAGCAGTTTGTCCCGGGTGATGCCGGCGTTGTGCACGATGATGTCGATTCCACCGAAACGCTCGGTGGCGAATTCCGCGAGCCGCTCGGCCGCGTCGGGAGCGGTGACATCCAGTGCCAGCGCGGTACCGCCGACCTTGTTCGCCGTCTCCGTCAGTGCCTCGCCCGCAGCAGGGATATCGGCGACGATCACCGTGGCGCCGTCCCGCGCGAAGACCTCGGCGATGGTGGCGCCGATACCGCGCGCCGCGCCGGTGACCACGGCGACCTTCCCGTCGAGCGGGCGGTTCCAGTCGGCGGGTGCGGTCGCGTCGTCCTTGCCGACCCGGATCACCTGGGCGTCCACGAACGCCGATTTGGCCGAGAGGACGAAACGCAGCGTCGAGGCCAGCCCGGTGGCCGCCGGGGAGGCTTCGGGGTGCAGGTACACCAGCTGCGAGGTGGCGCCGCGCAGCAGTTCCTTGCCGACCGAGCGGGTGAAGCCCTCCAGGGCCCGCTGGGCGATCTGGCCTTCGACCGAACCGGCGAGTTCCGGGGTGGTGCCGATGACCAGCACCCGGCCCGACGGCGCGATACTGCGCATGGCCGGCTGGAAGAACTGGTAGAGCTGGGCCAGGTCCTCGATGTTGCCGATGCCGGTGGCGTCGAAAACCAGTGCGCCGTACTTGGTTCCGCTGGTCAGCGAATCGGCGAAGGTGTAATCGCCGGCCAGCAGTGCGCGCAGCGGCTCGGCCACCCGGCCCTTACCGCCCAGCAGTACCGGGCCCGGCAGGGCCGGCTCGCCGGGGACATAGCGCCGCAGCTTCTCCGGCTTCGGCAGTCCCAGCTTGTTCGCGAGGAACCCGCCCGGCGCGGAGTTGACGAACGATCCGTAGAGGTTGGGTGCGCCCTTGCTCTTGGCTGCCACTGTTCCCACCTTTTCTGTTGCTCGAGTGGTGTCGGTACCGGCCGTTCACCGATACCGCCGCACCGGCGCCCGCTGCTGGCCGAACTGCGCTCACCCGCGTGGACCGAGGTCGGCAGGTCAGTCGGCGCACAGTCACCGGAGGCGGTGTCGACATTGAACTTACTCCGGAGTAAGTTTATCGTAAACCGATCGCGTGCGGGCGTCGGCCGCCGCGGCTGGGTACCGCGGATCCGGGGCCGGAAACACCCGACCATCTCGCCAACTCGACAACCTGGGAGACCCGAGTGACCACCACATCCCGTTCGACCCGTCCGGTCGCCATCGTCGGCGGCAACCGCATCCCGTTCGCCCGGTCCGACAAGGCCTACGCACACGCCTCCAACCAGGACATGTTCACCGCGACCCTGGACGGCCTGGTGAGCCGTTTCGGTCTGCAGGGCGAACGTCTCGGCATGGTCGCGGGCGGCGCCGTGCTGAAGCGGGTCGGCGAACACGGCATGATCCGGGAAAGCGTGCTGGGCAGCACGCTCAGCCCCTACACTCCCGCCCACGACCTGCAACTGGCCTGCGGTACCGGCCTGCAGGCCGTGGTCACCGTCGGTGACGCCATCGCGGCCGGCCGGATCGAGGCCGGTATCGGCGGCGGAACCGATACCACCTCCGACGCGCCGATCGGGGTCAGTGAGCGGATGCGCGAATGGATGCTGAACATCAACCGCGCCCGCACCAACGCCGAGCGCCTCAAATTGGTGGGCCAGCTGCGGCCGGGCATGGTCGGTATCGAGATTCCGCGCAATGCCGAACCGCGGACGGGAATGTCCATGGGCGAGCACGCGGCGATCACGGCCAAGGAATTCGGTATCGCCCGGGAAGCGCAGGACGAACTGGCCTACCTGTCGCACAAGAATATGGCGGCCGCCTACGAACGCGGTTTCTTCGACGATCTGGTGACCCCGTTCCTCGGGCTCACCCGCGACGACAACCTGCGTCCCAACTCCTCGGTCGAGAAACTGGCCACCCTGAAACCGGTGTTCGGCGTGAAACTCGGCGATGCCACGATGACGGCCGGTAACTCCACACCGCTCACCGACGGCGCCTCGGCGGTTCTGCTGTCCAGCGACGAATGGGCGGCCGAACGCCGTCTGCCGGTACTGGCGCATCTGGTGGACAGCGAAGTCGCGGCCGTCGATTACATCCACGGCCCCGACGGCCTGCTGATGGCCCCTACCTACGCGGTGCCCCGCATGCTCGCCCGCAACGGCCTGACCCTGCAGGATTTCGACTTCTACGAGATCCACGAGGCCTTCGCGTCGGTGGTGCTGGCCACCCTGCAGGCGTGGGAGTCGGACCAGTACTGCAAGGAGCGGCTGGGTCTCGACGGTGCCCTCGGCCCGATCGACCGGACCAAGCTGAATGTCAACGGTTCCTCGCTGGCAGCCGGGCATCCCTTCGCGGCCACCGGCGGCCGGATCGTCGCCCAGACGGCCAAGATGCTGGCCGAGAAGGGTTCCGGTCGCGCGCTGATCTCCATCTGCGCCGCCGGCGGTCAGGGTGTGGTCGCCATTCTGGAGCGCTGAGAGCCGTGATCCTGCGCCGCGTTCGGCGGCGCAGGGTCGGAGCTGTCGGTTTCGATCCACTACGTATTAGTCCCGGCCGTGGATTACCCGCGGGGGCAGGGGGCACCCCCGCGTCGGGGGGCCCGGGGGGAAAACCGCCCCGGG
>NZ_JARWOV010000153.1 GCF_029868855.1 Nocardia carnea
CGGGGGAGCACGGCCCGGCCCGCGTTCTCGCGGGCCGAGTTCGCCGCCTTCCGCCCGCCGCATAACTTCACTAGATGGTGTTGTCGGCTGCGGCCCCTGACCGGGCGGCCCGTCCGGTTTCGGCGCCGGCGACCGGAGGGATTCCGGTCGCCGACTTCTACCCGCCCGACCAGGCGACCCGCGTCTACGGCAAGGGCCTCGTACCGCCCGCACCCGGTATCGAGGAGACGACCCGCGTCTTCGAGCCGCTGCAATCTGCCCCGGAGCCCACGGACGCAGGCGGCGCCGGCGCCACTCGCGTCTACCGGCGTGCCCCGGGACCGGACGACGACGCCTACGGCTCGGACCAGCATCCGTATGGCGGGGGAGAGCAGCCGTACGAGTACGACTACCGGCCGGGCGACCTCCCGCCGGAAAGCCTCGGGCCGGCCGATCCCGCGTTCCGGCAAGGCGAGTATGCCCATGGGCCGGGCGATCCCGGCTTCGCTTCGGACCGGCCCGCGTACGGCCCGGGCGGGCAGCCGTCCGATCCGTATGAGAACTACCCGTCGAGCGGTCACCCGGTCGCGGCCCGCGCCGACGGCCCGGAGGAGCGCGGCGTCCAGCCGTACGAGACCGGCTACCGATCGGCTGATCACCCGATGGAGGGGTACGGCCACCGCCCGGTGGACCACGGTTCCCGGCCGGATGACTACGGCTACCGGCCGGAGGACGAAACCCGCCGGGTGGACGACCGGGCCCGCGCGTACGGGTCCGATGAGCGCGCATATCCGCCGGGCGAGCGCGCGTACGGACCGGACGGTGCGGCCGGCCCGGCCACCGGGGACTGGTGGACCGCCGAGCGCGGGGACCCATCCGGCGACGGGCAGCCGGCCGGCCCGGTTCGGCCCGGCCCCGGCGGCCTGTTCGGTTACGGCGGCGCCGATGTGGCTCCGGGGGCACCGCCGCCCGACTCGTACGTGGCCGGCTCTGCGTCGGGTAACCCCCAGTCGGACCCCTTTGCCGCCGCCTACGAGGCCGGTTACCGCGACAGCTACCTGGCGAACGCGGCCCGCCCGCCCGAGTCCGGCCCGGAAGGGCAGCGTTCCCGCACGATGCCGATCCTGGCCGGCGCCGGGGTGTTCCTGCTCGTCGTACTGATCGCGATACTCGGGTTCACCTTCCTCGGGTCCGGGGACGAAGAGTCGCCGAGTGCCGCCGAATCCACCGGTGCGGCCACCACCGCGGCCCCGCGGAGCAGCGCGCCGGCCACTTCCACCGCGCCGGCCCGCACCTCCTCTTCGACCACCACCACGCGTGCCGACCTGCCTTCCGGTGCGCAGCCCTGCACGGCCGCGTCCGGTGGCGGCGCCTACGGTTCGGCGGCGACCGGTACCGCGGTGACCAGTTGCGAATTCGCCGAGGCGGTGCGGCAGGCGTATCTGGACCCCGCGGTCGTCTCCGCCGAAGGAGAGCCCGTTTCCGTCGAAGCAACCAGCCCTGTGACCGGACAGGCCTACACCCTCGAATGTGTCGCGGCGGACGGCCTGGTCACCTGCCGCGGCGGCAACAACGCGGTCGTGTACCTGTACTGACCGGCCGTTGCGTCCGGAACGGCCCGCTGCCGCGCACAGTTCGCGGGCCGATCCGGGCCGGGCTATGGTCGCCGATGGAGTACGGTGCTTCGACCGGGTACGAGACTGTGGGAGATCGCAATAGTCATGGGCAGAGTTGTGTCGACCGAGAAGAAACGGGAACTCTTTCCGGCCCGGCGTCCGCTCGCCCTGCTCGGCAGCCTGCTCACCGCGGCCGTCGTCACCGGCTGCGGATCCGACGCCACCGAACCGCCGGCGCCGGCCACCTCGGTCACCCAGGCGGCCGCGGCCGATTCGCCCGGCGCGGAAGTGCTGATCACCATTCCCGGTACGCTGGCCGCCGATTTCGTCGAATTGGAGCGGTCGCAGAAGGGCGAACTCGGCCTGGCGATCATGCCCGTGGGTGGGGAGCGTCTGGTCGGAATGGGGAGGTGGACCACCGGCCCGGCCTGGTCCACGATGAAGGTTCCGCTGGTGGTCGCCGCCGAGCGCAAGAACCCGGGCGGGCAGACCTACGCCACCTCGGCCGCGATCACCGCCTCGGACAACTCCGCCGCCGACAGCCTGTGGTCGGAACTGGGCACCCCACGCGCCGCCGCGGCGGCCGTGCAGTCGGTCCTGCGCGAAGGCGGTGACGATGCGACCGTGGTCCCGGAGAAACCGTCCCGGGAGGGGTATTCGGCGTTCGGCCAGTCCGAATGGTCGCTGGCCGATCAGGTGCGGTTCGCATCCCGGCTGCCGTGCCTGCCCGGCGCCGATACGGTGATCGAACTGATGGGTTCGGTGAGTGCGAACCAGCAGTGGGGGCTCGGTTCGGCCTTCGCCGAGGCCGATTTCAAGGGTGGCTGGGGTCCCGACCCCGACGGCGCCTACCTGGTGCGCCAGTTCGGCCTCGTTCCGGTCACCGGGGGCACGATCGCGGTCGCGCTTGCCGCGCAACCGGATTCGGGTACCTTCTCCGACGGGATGAACCTGCTCGACAAGATGGCGGGTCTCATCTCGCAGCATCTGGGCGAATTCACCGGCGGGTCCTGCCCGGCCTGACAGCGGCGTGCGGGTGCCCCGGTGCGGGCGTTACCCGACATTCACGGGCCCGGGGCGGCGCGGCGGGCCCGAAGCGGGCAAGATGGGCGCCATGCGCATCGGAATCCTGACCGGCGGTGGGGACTGTCCGGGACTGAACGCGGTGATCCGTGCCGTCGTCCGCACGGCGAACGGCCGCTACGGCGACGCCGTAGTCGGCTTCGAGGACGGCTGGCGCGGGCTGCTCGAGGACCGCAAGATCCGCATCCAGAACGACGACCGCACCGATCGCCTGCTCGCCAAGGGCGGCACCATGCTCGGCACGGCCCGCACCAACCCGGATGTGCTGATGGCCGGCCTGAGCCGGATCCGGCAGACCCTCGACGACAACGGCATCGAAGCGCTCATCCCGATCGGCGGCGAAGGCACCCTCACGGCCGCCAGCTGGCTGTCCGAGGAAGGTGTGCCGGTGGTCGGCGTGCCGAAAACGATCGACAACGATATCGATTGCACCGATGTCACGTTCGGTCACGACACCGCGCTGTCCATTGCCACCGAGGCCATCGACCGCCTGCACACCACCGCGGAATCCCATCAGCGCGTGATGCTCATCGAAGTGATGGGCCGGCACGCCGGGTGGATCGCTGTGCACTCCGGTATGGCGGCGGGCGCGCATCTGACCCTGGTGCCCGAGCAGCCGTTCGATGTCACCGAGGTGTGCGCGCTGATCAAACGCCGCTTCCAGCGCGGAGACAAGCATTTCATCTGCGTGGTGGCGGAGGGCTCGCATCCGGCCCCGGATTCCGGGTTCACCCTCCGCGAGGGCGGGGTCGACGAATTCGGGCACGAACGGTTCACCGGAGTCGCCCAGCAGCTCGGGATGGAGATCGAACGGCGGATCGGTAAAGAGGTCCGCACCACGGTGCTCGGCCATGTACAGCGCGGTGGCAGCCCCTCCCCGTACGACCGGGTACTCGCCACCCGTTTCGGCCTGCACGCCGCCGAAGCGGTGCACGCCGGGCATTTCGGTCAGATGGTGGCTCTGCGCGGCACCGAGATCGGCCTGGTTCCGTTGCACGAGGCGACCAAACAGCTCAAGCGGGTGCCGGCCGAACGCTACGAGGAAGCGCGGGCCTTCTTCGGCTGAGTCGACAAGCCTCCGACCCGCGCCGCCGAAGGCGGCACAAACAAACACCGCGGCGATACAGTCGAGCCCATGCGCCATGGCAGGGGAGCGTTGCCGGTAGTGGTTGTGTGGTTGCTCGTCGCGATGCTGGTCGGCTGTGGCGACGAATCCGCCGATGAACGCGTGGCCGGGCAGTGGCACGGTGCCATCGAGGTGCCCGGCGCGCCGGTGGTGGTCGGGGTGGAGTTCACCGGCCGGCACAGCGGTGTCATCGATATCCCCGCCCAGCAGATGACCCGGCACCCGCTGGCCGATGTCGTGGCCGAACCGGACAAGGTGCGGTTCGGGGTCCCGGATGTCCCGGGCGACGCCCGGTTCGACGGCCGGCTGGACGAATCCGCCGGCGCGATCGTCGGCGATTTCCGCCAGGCCGGGCAGAGTTTCGGGCTCACCCTCGAGCGCGCGCCGGTGCCGCCGCCGGGCCGGCCGCAAGAGCCGCGGCCGCCGTATCCCTATATCTCCGAGGATGTTTCGTATCAGAGCGGCGAAATCACCGTTGCGGGCACACTGACTCGGCCCGATACCACGGCTCCGGTGCCCGCGGTCGTCCTCATCACCGGTAGCGGCCCGCAGGACCGTAACGAGGAACTCGCCGGCCACCGCCCGTTCCTGCTGCTCGCCGATACGCTCACCCGCGCGGGTTACGCGGTGCTCCGCACCGACGATCGCGGTGTCGGCGGTACCGGCGGCAACTTGGACCAAGCCGACTACGCCGACCTGTCCGCCGATATCGAAGCCGGTCTCGGCTACCTGCGCGGCCGTCCCGAGATCGACCCGGCCGGTATCGGGCTGCTCGGGCACAGCGAGGGCGGCTACCTCGCCCCGCTGGTCGCCGCGCGGCCGTCGAACGCGATCGCCTTCGTGCTACTCATGGCCGCGCCGGCGATCACCGGTACCGATATCGTCCTCGACCAGGGCACCCGGGCATTCGGCGCTGCCGGCGCGACCCCGCGCCAGCTCGACGCCCACCGATCCTTCCTGACCGACTGGACCGCCGCGCTGCGCGCCGGGCAGCTCACCAAGGCCGCCCGGCTCTCCGAAACCTACAACCGGGCGCTACCGGCCGAGTTGCGCGCCGCCAGTGAACCGCTCACCGCCCAGAACACGCCGTATATGGCCGCGCTGGTGTCCTACGATCCCGCGCCGGCGCTGACCGCGCTCCGGATGCCGGTGCTGGCGTTCTACGGCTCGAAGGACGCCCAGGTGACCGCGGACCCGAACGTGGAGACCATGCGGACGCTGCTGGCCGCCGGCCCCGACCCGGAGGTCCGGGTATTCGACGGGCTGAACCATCTCATGCAGCCCGCCTACACCGGTCTGCCCAGCGAATACGAATCCATCGAGACCACCATCGACCCCGTGGTTCTCGATACCGTCACCGGTTGGCTCGGCGAACGGATACCGGCCGGTTGAGGTGACCGCCGGGCGGTCATACCTGCGCGCATAGACTGTGCTCCATGAGCGCACCCACCGTCGAACTCATGGATTACGCCGACGTCGTGACCCGGTACGAGCCGGTGCTGGGCATGGAGGTCCATGTCGAGCTGTCCACCGCGACCAAGATGTTCTGCGGTTGCCCCACCACGTTCGGCGCCGACCCCAACACGCAGGTCTGCCCGGTGTGCCTGGGGCTGCCCGGTTCGCTGCCGGTGGTCAACCAGCAGGCGGTGGAAGCGGCCATCCGTATCGGCCTGGCACTCAACTGTTCCATCACCCCGTGGGGCCGGTTCGCGCGCAAGAACTACTTCTACCCGGATCAGCCGAAGAACTACCAGATCAGCCAGTACGACGAACCCATCGCCACCGAGGGCTACCTCGAGGTCCCGCTCGACGACGGCACCACCTTCCGGGTCGAGATCGAACGCGCTCATATGGAGGAGGACACCGGTAAATCGGTGCACGTCGGCGGTGCCACCGGCCGGATCCACGGTGCCAGCCACTCCCTGCTCGATTACAACCGCGCCGGTGTGCCGCTGATAGAGATCGTCACCAAACCCATCACCGGCGCCGGCGACCGGGCACCGGAGGTGGCGCGCGCCTACGTCACCGCCCTGCGCGATCTGCTGAAATCGCTGAACGTCTCCGATGTCCGGATGGAACACGGTTCGCTGCGCTGCGATGCCAATGTCTCCCTCATGCCGATCGGTGCGCAGGTGTTCGGCACCCGCACCGAGACGAAGAACGTGAACTCGCTCAAAAGCGTCGAGGTCGCGGTGCGGTTCGAGATGCGCCGCCAGGCAGCTGTTCTCGCGACCGGTGGCGAGATCATCCAGGAGACCCGCCACTTCCACGAAGCAGACGGCTCCACCTCCCCGGGCCGCCGCAAGGAAACCGCCGAGGACTACCGGTATTTCCCCGAACCGGATCTGGAACCTGTCGCCCCCGACGCCGCCTGGGTGGACGAGCTGCGCGGCACGATCCCCGAGTACCCGTGGCTGCGGCGCGCGCGTATCCAGTCGGACTGGGGTGTTTCCGACGAGGTCATGCGCGATCTGGTGAACGCGGGCGCCCTGGATCTCATCATCGCCACCGTCGATGCCGGCGCTCCCGCCAAGGAGGCCCGCTCCTGGTGGGTCGCCTACCTCACCGAGAAGGCCAACGAACGCGGCGTCGCCCTCGAGGACCTCCCGATCACCCCGGCCCAGGTCGCCGAGGTGATCGCCCTGGTCGAGGCGAAGACGGTGAACAACAAGGTCGCCAAACAGGTCGTCGATCTGGTGCTCGACGGCGAAGGCGATCCGGGCGCGATCGTCGAGAGCAAAGGTCTCGGCATGGTCAGCGACGACAGTGCCTTGCAGGCCGAGGTGGACAAGGCGCTGACCGCCAACCCGGATATCGCGGACAAGATCCGATCCGGCAAGGTCCAGGCCGCCGGCAAGATCGTCGGCGACGTCATGAAGGCCACCCGCGGCCAGGCCGACGCCGCCCGCGTCCGCGAACTCGTCCTGGCGGCGTGCGCCGGCTGAGGCGAACGCCCCGGTGAGCGGCGGCCGAACCGGTTCCGGCCGCCTACGGCGTCTGATCGACGTCGCGGGCGGCCGGAGCAGGTTCGGCCGTTGTTCAATTTTCCGGTAGTGCCGTCACAGAACAGCGAAAGCAACGCCGGTGGAGGTGAGAGCCGCCAGCCCGGCTGCCCCCAGCGCGAGAGGCAGCTGGGTTTTCACATGGTCCATGACATCACCACCGCAGGCCAGGGCGGACATGATCGTCGTATCGGAGATCGGTGAGCACTGGTCGCCGAATACCGCACCGCCGACGACAGCACCGAAGCACAGGTGCATGAACGTCGGGCTGGGGTCGATGGCGTAGGCGAGCGGCATCGCGATCGGGAAAACGACCGCGAAAGTGCCCCAGGACGAGCCGATCGAGAACGCCACCGCCATGCAGATGGCCATGAGGATGGCGGGCAACAGCGGATCCACCACCAGATCCGAGGTGGTTTCGACGATGAAGTTCGCGGTACCGAGCTGTTTGGACACGAATCCGAGGGTGACGGCCAGGGCAAGAACCAGCGCACCGACGGTCACACCCTTGCAGCCGTCGACGAATCCGTCGATGGCCTCATTGAGCGAGAGCCCCTTGACCAGTGCCAGCACGATCGCGACGATCACTGCCAGACCGAATCCCTGGGCGATCAGTACGTCGCCGGTCAGAATGTAGGAGCCGATCACCACTGCCAGCAGTACGCCCATGGGAAGGGCGAAATCGATTACGCCGGGCTTGTAATCCTTCGGCAGCTTCAGGGTGACCAGTTCTTCGGAGGTGATCGGTTTCGCGGTCGGCGCGTTCAGCTGCCCCGTGGTGCGCGCCCGGTGCATCGCTTTCCGCATGGCACCGCCGACCCAGGGCAACTTTCCCCAGGCGAACAGCAGTGTCGCCAGCAGCGCGAAGATCGCGTAGAAGTTGAACGGGATCGAGCTTATGAAGAACGCGACGCCGTCGTCCTCGTTCAGGAATAGCGGTGTAGTGCCGACCACCAGGCCCGCGACGTACAGCGGCCAGGCATTGAACGGAAGTACGGTCGCGACCGGGGAGGCGGTGGAGTCGACGATATAGGTCAACTCTTCCTTCGACACCTTGTGCTTGTCGGTGAGCGGCCGGACGGTGGTGCCGGCGAGGATGGTCGAGATCGTGCCGCCTTGGTGGAACAGCACGCCGACCAGCCATCCGAAAACTCGGGCACTGACCGGGCCGCGAACCAGCGTGCGACCTGCCAGTTCCGCGAAGGCCTGAGCGCCGCCGGTGCGGGTCCACAGGCCGATCAATCCGCCCAGCGCCCACAGGTACACCAGCAGGATCGTCGCGAACGAGACGGTGCCCAGCGCCGGGAGCATGAAACCGTCGACGACGTTGTACTGCGCACTCACGACGCCGCCCGTGATAACACCCAGGAACAGTGCGGCCACTACGTTCTTGGTGGCGAAGACCACCACCAGGGTGACCACCGCGGGCAGCAGGCTGAACACGCCTATGTGCTCGCCCTCTCCGGGTATCTTTCCGGGAGAAAGGAATCCGAGCGCGATCAAGCCGATCGCCAGGGCTACCAGCCCGAGGATGGTGCCTTTATTGCCCATCCGGGAGGTATCGAGGAGCTTCTTCAGGCCGGTGGGGGTGGTCGTGGTACTCGCCTCAGTGGGGTGAGGACCGGTCTCGATATTCGGATTCTCGTCTTCTGGTGCTGTGGTTGTGCGGGTTGCGGACATTGCGACCTCCGAACGCGACCCGGACGCACTGGGCAGCCGGACGCGCATTGTCTTCGAATGGACCTGCACGCGGTCCTGATGGGCTTGTCGTTCGAGTTCCGTCCCGCGGGGCATGGTGTCTGTACGACTCGATCGATGGGCGCCGATCGAGGATTTCCACCGTGCCACCGCGTCGGTGTGACGGACCCTGGTTGTGCGGCGCCTATCCACTCTCCCGCCAAATAATGCGCCGCTATATAACGGTACGATAGTCGCACGGAGTGAGCAAGGGCACGGCGAAGTCTTCCCATCTATGGCAGTAGTCAGTGCTGGCGTGGAAGACGGAAGGTTATGCGGGCAAAACGGTTATGTGTGTGAGCGGGAGACGTGCAGCGGTCAGCGGAAGTGATGTACCGCTGAATGACGGCGCGATAAATGTGTATTCGGCATGACAGCCGGAATCCCGGTCCAGGCCGGGGGGGGGGGGGGGGGGGGGGGGGGGGGGGCGGCGGGGCGGCGGCGCGCCGGCGCGCGGCGCGCCCG
>NZ_JARWOV010000154.1 GCF_029868855.1 Nocardia carnea
GCCGGAATCTCCCGCCCCGGAACGATTAACGCCCTCTCCCTCGCAGACTGGAAAGACACCGTCGACGTCTGCCTCACCCGGGCCTTACTCCCCAACCTGGGCCCCCCCCCCGGGGGCTGCGCCCCGGGGGGGCCCGGCCGGGGCCCCCCCCGGCGCTGTCAGTAGGCGCCCGCGACCCCATCGAGCAAGTGTTCGAGGGTTTCGTAGGCCGGTACATCGACCACATCGACCACATCCGGGCTGACCTGCACCTCGTGCTCGGTCACCACCTCGTCGAACCGGGCCGCGTCACCGGTACGGAACCCGTGTTCGGCGGCCAGCGCCTGCAGGTCGGGGTCGTTGTGCAGCAGAGCCCCGATCTCCTCCCCTTCCGGGGTGAGCGGAACCAGGGTGTGCCGCGACAGCACCGTCGGCGACGGGTACAGCAGGACCATATCTTCGCGCAGGCGGCCGGCGACGGCCGCGGCGACATACTGCGCCTCGTAGATCCAGGTCATCGGGGTCGCACCCATACCCGCGGTGAGGTACTCCTCGAACGGTCCGGTACTCGAGCCCTCGGTGTACCCCTGGGCCAGGAACAGCCGCTGCAGGGTGGGCAGAACATGCTGTTCGGCGGTCGCGCCGCGCACCACGGCGTGATCGTTGACCACATAACCGGCCACCGCCAGATACATGGCCGCCGAATTCGAGGTCCGGATATCGGTAGTACTGATCAGGATATTCTTCGCGACCGGATAGGCCCGGTTCCCGGCCAATTCGTCCCACTGCACACCGCGCTGGACCATATCGATATAGGCGGAGAAGTCGAGCGCCGGAGCGGGGCCGTCGTATTTCACCGCACCGGCCGCGTCGAGCAGCTCCACGATGGGCGCGAAGGTGGCGATCGCCATCGGCGAATAGAAGGGCGTGAACTGGTTCCGCACCCCCACTTCGCGTTTCAGTTTCTCGGCCGCGGGCAGGCTGGACGGAAAGGCGAAGGCCTGCCCGTCCAGATCGAGCGACGTGGCGAGCTCCCGCGAACCGGCCGCTTTCACCCGGACCTCGAAGCCGTGTGCGGCAAAGATTTCCGTGACCCGCTCATCGCCGAAGAACGCCGTCTTCTCCGATCCGACGATCCCGGTGACAGCCGTCAGCGGCGCGCCCGCGACGGGCGCCGCCGCATGCGTCGCGCCGGTATCCGGCCTGGTCACGGCCCAGGCTGCGGCGCCCGCCGCCACCACACCGGCACCGGCCAGCACGAACAGCCCGCGCCGATCGGTGGCCGGGCCGCGGCCGCGGTCGGAAGCAGTGTTCCCGGTGGAGCCCGCCGTGAGCTTCTCGGTCGGTGCCGTGGCGTTGTCCGTCCCGATTGCGGTGATGCGCTCCGGTTCCTGCGCGGGCTCCAGCTCCCGGCGCACCGCGCGCTCCACCAGAATGGGCACGAAATCGCGGACGGCGCTGCCGGAGAACCGATCATGCGTCGTCCGCACCGCGACACCCACCTCCGCGGGCGAGCGATCCGGCGCATAGGCCGCGGCCAGCCGGTTCTCCAGCTCGCGAATCGCCTTCAGCTCACGCGCGGCCTTGTCGTCGGGGGCCTCACCCTTGGGTGCGGTATCGAGTGCCACGTCCATCTCCTCGGCGCCGGACAGCGAAATCGAAACGACCCGCCGGGCCGATCCACAGCCGACAACCCTACCGCCACAAAGTATTCGAATCCTCCCGTGAGCGGGTACAGCAGCCGATTCTCCGACCAGAATTCACCGCGCATTTCCCGGCCGCTGGGCGGCGGTTTCCTCGAGGACCGCCATGGCGGCATTGTGCCCGCCGATACCGCTCACGCCACCACCGCGAACGGTTCCGGCACCGCAGCGCAGAATATTGCGGTGCGCGGTATCCACGCCCCAGCGCTGCGCCGGCGTCTCGGCGGATTCGGTGCGGTACGGAAACGACAGCTCACCGTGGAAGATATGTCCGCCGGGCAGGCGCAGTGTCCGCTGCAGATCGACCGGGGTGGCCGCGTCCAGACAGGGCGCGCCGTGGGCGTCGCGGGCCAGGCATTCCTGTACCGGCTCGGCCAGTACCGCGTTCAGCCCGTCCAGCGCAGCAGCGACGGCGGTCTCCTTCGCCGCTCGCGGGTCGGCCGCGAAAAGATGTGCGGGAGTGTGCAAGCCGAACAGCGTGAGCGTATGCCGGGTGCCCGACACGCCGGGACCGGCGATGCTCGGATCGGTGAGGGTATGGCAGTAGATCTCCGACGGCGGCGCGGCCGGTAGCCGCCCGGCGGCGGGCGCGCGGGGGGGGGGGGGGGGGTGTTTGGTGGTTTGGGTGTGGTTTGGCCTTTATATCACCGCGGGGGGGGGGGCGGTTCGCCGCCGGGGGGCGGCCGCGCGGTAGGCGCGGTCGAGTTGTTCGTAGGATTCGGCGATATGGAAGGTCCCCGCGAACGCGTCCCGGGGATCGGTTGCGGTATCGCGCAGCCGGGGTAGCCGGTCCAGCACCATATTGATCTTCAACTGCGCGCCTTCGGGTTCCGTATCCGCCGGTTCGCCGAGGAGTCGCGCCAGTTCGGTGGGTGCCGCATTCGCCAGGACATATCGGGCGTCGACCACGCCCGGCGAACCGCCATCGATAACGAAACGAACCTGGGCCGTCTCACCGTCGGTGGCCACCCCCACGACCTCGGCGCCGGTCACCATTTCCGCTCCGGCCGAACGCCCACAGGCGAGGAGGGCGTCGGTCAAGGCGCCCATTCCGCCCACCGGCACGTCCCAGTCGCCGGTGCCCCCGCCGATCACGTGATACAGAAAGCAGCGGTTCTGGGCCAGCGACGGATCGTGGGCATGGGTGAACGTACCGATCAGCGCATCGGTGAACACCACGCCGCGGACCAGATCATCGGCGAAGTACGCCTCGATCGTCTCCCCCAGCGGCTGCTCGAACAGCGCCGCCCAGTGGCGCGCCCCGACCCGCTGCCGGAGTTCTTCCCGGGTGGGCAGCGGTTCGGTGAGGGTCGGGAACACCGCACGGGCGACCTCACCGGTCATCGCATAGAACCGCTGCCAGGCCGCGAATTCCCGGTCCGACCCGGTGACCCGGGCGAAGCTGTCCCGCGTGGCCGCCGTGGAGCCGTTGTCCACCAGCAAACCTGTATCGCCGGTGGGGGTGTAGGAGGAGATCCGGCGTTTACGGATGCGGAATCGTAATCCGAGGTCGCGCACGATCCGGTCCGGAAGCAGGCTGACCAGGTACGAGTACCGCGATACCCGGATATCGATCCCCGCGAACAGCTGCGCGGATACCGCCGCGCCGCCGGCGACGGCAGCCTGTTCCAGCACGAGTACCGAATACCCTGCCCGGCCCAGATAGGCCGCCGCGACGAGCCCGTTGTGCCCGCCGCCCACGATCACCACGTCGTACCGAGCGCTCTTCACCATGGGTTGTCGATACCACAACATCGCCGGAGGCGTCGGTATCGATAGCGTTCAGGGCAGGCCGAATACAGCCCGCGACCAGCAGGTCGGCCGCCACGGAGCCGTGGTCGACCGGTACCGGACACGCCCGGGCCTGTTCGACCGGCGCCGCGGCGGCGACGTCTCCGACACTGCGCACGCCGGGAGCCGCACGCGCCGCGCTAGCCGAGTAGACCGCCGAGCAGTCCACCGCTCTGGCCCGCCTCCTGGCCGCCACCGGTACCACCGAGGAGGCCGCCGGGCGGTAGCTCGGACGGCTGCACGATGACGAAACCCCGGCCGGAGAACGACAGGGTGATCCCCTCTCCGGTGCTACGGCCCATCAGCCGGCCCAGCCCGAAGGAATCGTTGCGTTTGACCCCGGTCTGCAAGCTCGACGACCAGGCGATGGCCGCCTGCGGATCGGCGTAGGTCGGCTGGTCGACATTCAGGACGACCGGTGTGCCGTGGCTGGTGATGGCGATCCGGCCGCGGCCGGAGAACACACAGTTGAACAATCCGGCGTTGCTGGCAAGCCCGGCCGCGCCCTGCACCATCCGGATGTCGTAGCCCAGTGTCGGGTCGAAGGCCAGGACGTTCGAGCCGTTGATGGTGAGCCCGTCGGTGCCGTCCAGATCGATGATGTGCACATCGGCGGCGCCGTTGGCGACGAAGAGATCACCGCGGCCGGAGACCTTCATCAGTGGCACCCCTTCACCGGTGAGCCGCTGCTGGATGGCGCGGCCGATACCGCCGGAGCCGAGCGCCTGGAAATGCAGGTCGCCCTGGTAGGCGACCATGGAGCCGGAGCGGACCAGCGTTTCGCCGTTCACCCCGACCTTGATCATCTTGCCGCCCTGCTTCTGGATGCCCATACCAGAGACTTCGGCATGACGCGGGTCGAACAGCTCGCTGTGCATCGGCTGAGCTCCTTGCTGAGGAAAGTGTGCTGGATTGTGCTGTGGTGCCGCCGGATACGCGGCGGCGGGCGGATACGGCTGCTGCGGCGGATAGGGCTGCGATGCGGGGTGGCCGGGTGCCGGCTGATGCCCCGAGGGATAGGGTGCCGGGGCCGGCGGCGGTCCCTGGGGGTAGGGAGCCGCGGGTGGTACCGGCGAATAGGGAGCCGCGGGCGGCGGATACCCCGGCGCGGGCGGCATATTCGGCGCCGGCGGAGGCGAATACTGTTGCGCCGCCACGGGGTTGGCAACCATGGTCGGGTCGGTGCGGGAGGCCGGTGGCTGTTCCGGCGGCGCGGGCGCCGGCGGTACGGGGTCGTCGTCCACATTGACCCCGAAATCGGTGGCGATACCGGCGAGGCCGTTGTCGTAGCCCTGCCCCACCGCCCGCACCTTCCAGGCACCGGCCCGGCGATAGATCTCCACGCACACCACCGCGGTTTCGGTGCTCAACCCGGATACCGGGAAGGTGAGTGTGCCCTGCGGGCCCGTGATCGTCGCCGTCAGCGATCCCACCGAGCCGAAGGCCGGCGGTCCGCTGCCGTCCAGGCTCGCGGTGACCACGACCTTGTCGATATCGGCCGGCAGCACCTGCGTCTGCACATCGACCGCGTCACCGGCGCCCCGGCCGTGCCGATAGGTGACGCCGGGGCCGGCGGGTTGATTGAAGAAGACGAAGTCCCCGTCCGACCGGACCTTGCCATCAGCGGCAAGCAGGAGCGCCGAGACATCCACCGCCGCCGAACATGTCACAGTGACGGTCAAACGGTCGCCCGGCGCCGGCCGGTTCTCCCCCGGAGCGAGTGCGGTCACCTCGTATCACCTCGACTCGACGCGTACCGGCGCCGGCCGGCCCGCCGAGTTCCCCGGCACGGGGCCGGGCACTCGTTCGATTTCTGTTCCACACCGACGAGTCTGACCGATACCGCCCGCGCCGCGCCACCGCGGGACCGGGCCATCCGCGCACGGTCGCCGTCACCTGCGGTGACCCGGTAAACAGCGAACCTGAGAACATTCACAGCAGCAGCACAGCCAACCGACAGATCCCGGCGGCACTCTGGTAGTAGACGAGCGGAACTCGGCCCCGGGAGGAACCCATGGTGGATATCGAGATCACCGGCACCAGCGTCACTGTTCAGGTCCGCGGCGCGCACCGGGTGCTGTCGCTGCGCGACCGGATCACCTTCGATCTGGCGAATATCGCGGCGGTCGCCCCCGCAGAAATCGATCTGCGCCCGCCCTGGGTCCGCGCGCCCGGCGCCTTCTTCCCGGGCGCGATCGCGGCCGGTACCTTCCGCGGCAAGGGTCGCAAGGAATTCTGGGACACACTTTTCGGTGGTAAGGCGGTGCGGATCGATCTCCGCGGCACCGATTACACCCGGCTCGTCGTCGATGTCGAGGACCCGGCCACCGTGCTGCGGTCCCTGTATTCGGCCGCTGCCGCCTGACCGGCGGCCCTCCGGTTCGCCGATCGGCCTCCTTCGCCGCGGAGGCCGATCGGCGGATCTCCACGCCGGGCCCCGTACCGAACGCATCCGGTTCGGCCGGAACCGCCGGGCCACCGGACCGCCGGCGTCCCGGTCGACGGCTCGAGCGCCTGCCGCCGACGATACGAATCAACGACCGTCGGCGCCCTCCTACTCGCCGAGGATTCACCGGACATCGCAATGCAGACCGGGGCGACGGTGGCACTACAGCGTTGTGACCGGCGCCGTCATTCGTCAGCGGTATCCGGTTCCGGTTTCGGCTGGCGGGTCACGAACCGCAGTACCGGTTCCACCACGCGGGCCGCGATCGGGCCGACGACCGCCATCAGCAGGACATAGGTCGTCGCCAGGGCGGCGAATTCGTCGGGTACGGCGCCCGCCGCCACGGCCAAGCCCGCGATGACGATGGAGAACTCGCCGCGCGCCACCAGCGCGGCACCGGCGCGGGCGCGGCCCAGGTTCGACGATCCGGCATGCGCGGCGGCCCACCAGCCGGTCGCGACCTTCGTCACCGTGGTGATCACCGCCAGCAGCACCGCCCAGCCCAGGACCGGCGGAATACTGCGCGGATCGGTGGTCAATCCGAACAGGACGAAGAACATGGCCGCGAACAGATCGCGCAGCGGTTCGAGGATTTTCGTCGCGTTGTGCGCGGTGGTATCGGAGATCGCGATACCCAGCAGGAAGGCCCCGACCGCGGCCGATACCTGCAGCGCCGAGGCGACCCCGGCCACCAGCAGCGCCGAACCCAGCAGTTTCAGCAGAAAGATCTCGCGGTCCTCGCTGGATACGATCGCCGAAACGTATTTGCCGTACCGCAGCGCCACCACCAGGACGACCGTGACCGCCGCCAGGGCGATGGCCAGGGACTGCAGGCCCGCCACGAATCCCAGCCCGGCCAGAACGGCCGTCAGCACCGGGAGGTAGGCGGCCATCGCCAGATCCTCGAAGACGAGGATCGACAGGATCACCGGCGTTTCCCGGTTACCGAGCCTGCCCAGATCGTTGAGCACTTTGGCGATGATCCCGGACGACGAGATGTAGGTGACACCGGCCATGGCCAGGGCGCCGGTGGGCCCGAGTCCCAGCAGGAGCGCCACGATCACGCCCGGTGTCGCGTTCAGCACCAGATCGAGCAGACCGGCCATCCAGGATCGGCGCATACCGGTGAACAACTCGGCCGCACTGTATTCGAGGCCGAGCAGCAGCAACAGCAGCACCACGCCGATCTCACTGGCGAGATGGATGAACTCGTCGGCTTCGTGGAGTTCGAAGAAACCTCCTTCCCCGAATACCAGTCCGCCGAGCAAATACAGGGGTATCGGGGACATGCCGATCCGGGCCGCGATGCGTCCGAGCACGCCGAGCCCGAAGAACACCGCCCCCAGCTGGATCATTGCCAGCGTGGTCGCATTCATCGCCGGCGGATCAGCCGTCTTTCAGGATGTCCGCGGCCTCGTCGAGACCCTCGGAAGTCCCCACCACGATCAGCACATCGCCCCCGGTGAATACGAAATCGGGTCCCGGTGCCGGCATTGCCTGGCCTGCGCGCATCACCGCCACGATGGAGGCCTTGGTACGGGTCCGCATCCGTGTCTCGCCCAGGGTGCGCCCGTCGTAGGGGGAGTTCTCCCCCACCGGGAGCTGGCGGGTGTTCACCCCGTCCATATCGCGGTGTTCGTTACGCAGCTGACCCACCAATTGCGGCGCACCCAGCAGATTAGCGAGTGTCCCGGCCTCGGCCTCGGTCATCGGGATCTGCGTGGTGGCATCCGGATCACCGATCTTGGTGAAGATCAGGTCGATCGTCCCGTCCTTGTGGTCGACTACCCCGATCCGCCGGCGCACCGTGGTGAGTGGAAAGTCCTTGCGGACGCCTATTCCCGGCAAGGGTGTCACTTCGACGTTCACGATGTCACCTTAGCTCGACTGTGGGTACGGCCCGATGGACCGTACTCTCTAGCGCTACCCGTATCGAGCCGGTCACCAAACACGCAGGCCACAACCCCCGTGGACGGAAGCTCACGCGGGCGCGGTCCGACCGGCCTGTTCGGCCGCGATCACCACATGCCGCATGAGCAGCGCGGTGGTCACCGGCCCGACGCCGCCCGGTACCGGGCTCAGCCCGGCCGCCGTGCCCCGGACCGATTCCGGGTCCACATCGCCGACGATCGAGCCGTCGGCCGCTTCGTTGGTCCCCACATCGATCACCACCGCGCCGGGACGCAGGTTCGCACCGGTCACCAGTCCGATCCGGCCGGCGGCGGCGACCACGATATCGGCGGCGGAGGTCACCGCGGGCAGATCCGTGGTGCGGGAATGGCAGATAGTGACCGTCGCGTTCTCCGTCAGCAGCAGCTGGGCCAGCGGTTTACCGACCACGTTGGAGCGGCCGACGACGGCGACGTGGCGGCCCTCGAGCGCGATCCCGTGATGTTTCAGCAGTTCGACCACGGCCTCGGCGGTAGCGGGCGCGAAGCCGGCCGATCCGGCGGTGAGCAGGCCAAGCGACAGCGGGCTCACCCCGTCCACATCTTTGGTGGCGGCGATCGCCGGGGATACGTCGTCGAGGGTCACCCCGGCCGGCAACGGGGTCTGCAGCATGATCGCATCGGTGGCCGGATCGGCGCTGCGCACCGAGAGTTCCGTCCGCAGCGTTTCGGCCGAGGCGTCGGCACCCAGATCGACTGTGTCGCAGTCTATACCGCGGTTGGCGGCCGATTTCTTCAGCGAGTTGACGTACCAGGCGCTGGCCGGATCGTCGTTGGCGACGATCAGCGCCAGGCGCGGTGCCCGGCCGATCTGCTCGGTGAGGGCCTGCGCCCGCGCGGTCGTCTCCGCGTTGAGAGCGGCGGCGAGGTCTTTCCCGGTCAGCGATGCGGTATCCACGAGCATCCACCCTAGCGCCGCGGCCGGACGCGACCCGCGAGGGCGTCACACGACACGGCGCGAAGGCTGCGAGGGTACCGCCGGATCCGCGGATATGTGGACGTTGCCGGGTTTGAGACATGTCACGAGTCGGACAGCCGCAAATCCGCGGTCCCGGCCCTGCCCGGCTCTATGGTGAGTTGCCACGTACCGCAAATCCGTCAGTTCCGACCCGATCACCTACGAGAACCAGCTCCCCCGTGGAAAGGTGTCGCCGTAGTGCACAATCGCAGAGGTCTGCAATATCTGGTGGCGATCGCCGCCGCCGCAAGTGTGTCTCTCGCCGGTCTTTTCGGCACGCCCGCTCAGGCCAGTCCCGAAACGGACGCCCTCTACAATTCCGCCCAGCGTCATTTCACCGAAGGTGATTCGGCCGCGGGCCGCGCCGTACTGCGCGATCTCATCGGCCGCGATCCGGCCGATGCCGAGGCCTTGTCGCTGCAGGCGATCTGGTCCCATTACGCCGGTGACATCCCGGCCATGAACGACGCCATGGGGCGGCTCCGGGTCGTCGACCCGGGGATGGCCGCGGGCACCGATCGCGTCCTGCACGGGATCGGGGCGGGGATCGCCACGCTCCCCAATCCGCTGCCCGCCCTGGTCGGGCCGCAGACCGGGATCGTGGTCTTCGGTTACGGTCTGCTGCCCGACGGCACGCCCCGGCCCGAACTGGCCGACCGGCTGCAGGCCGCCTGGCTGCAGGCCATCGCCTCGCCGTTCTCCCCCATCGTGGTGAGCGGATACAACCCCAGCAACGGGATCACCGAGGCCGAGGCCATGCGTAATTGGCTGGTGGGACGCGGGATTCCGGCGAGCCGGATCCACGTGGAGAACCGGGCCGGCTCCACCGTGCAGAACGCGCTGTTCAGTGCGGAAATCCTGCACGGTCTCGGCGCCCACAGCGCGGTGGCGGTCACCTCACCGAACCATATCCGGCGGGCGGTCGCCGATCTCTACGTCGCGGGAATCCCCGTGGTGGGTGCCACGACCTCGCTGAACCAGCTGGTCTCGCAATTGCCGCCGCCGAGCAAGCAGGCCCAGTACAGCATCTACCTGGATGCGACCCGTACGTTCCAGCTCAGCACCAGCCGCTGATCACCCGGTGGCGACGGCCCCCCCGGTACCGGCGGCCCCCACCACCCGGGCGATATAGGCGGCCAAAGCACCCCAAGCCCCCACCGGCCCCGGCAGAAATTTTTTATTTTACACACCCCGCCCGG